>JBBQVV010000075.1:0-19902 GCA_038211235.1 Chthonomonadales bacterium
CACCACGGCGGCCAGCTCACCATTCTGCTCGGCATGCAGGGAGTCGAGGCGATGGAGCTGATCGGGCTGGGCGGCCACATCGTCGAGCCGCGCAATGCCGAGCCGGAGGCGCCGGGACCATGAAAGATACTGCCGCTCTAGCCGGCTGAGGATTCGCTGTCACGCGTCGGTTCGGGTTTCTCGGGCTTGAAGTGATGCCACAGCCAGTAGGCGAAGCCGGCGAGCAGCAGGACGCCGATCACCAGGTCCGCGCCGTGGAAGTACTTCTTCAGGGATTCGAGGTTGTCGGCGAACTTGATCCCGATATAGGCGAGGAAGTAGCACCAGGGCACCGAGCCCACGAAGGACAGCGTCAGAAACTGCCAGAACGGCATTCGGGAGATACCGGCGGGCAGTGAGATGAAGGTCCGGACGACAGGCAACAGACGGGCGATGAAGACCGCCGCGGGGCCCTGCCGTTGAAACCATCGGTCCGAACTCTCTATGTCTCCGCGCTTCAGCAGGATGTACTTACCGTATCGGAAGACGAAATCGCGCCCGCCCTTAGCGCCGACCCAGTAGGCGAGCGCCGATCCCAGAGCGCAGCCGACAGCGCCAGCCAGGGATACGAGATGCAGATTGAGCGGACCGCGATGGACCGATTGCGCCATCGCTAACGTGGTAAGCGCGCCGGCAAACGGCATTATCAACTCGCTGGGAAGGGGGATGCAGGCGCTCTCCAGCGCCATTAGAAGCACAATGCCAGGGTAACCTCCAAGGCTGATAACGGAGCGAATCCAGGCTGCCAGCAGTTCCAGCGCGTGTCCCAAGTCGTCGTCCTCAATTCCTTCGCAATGCGGTTCGCCTACGAGTTCGCAATTCCCGGCAGCTCGACCCTGGCCCTCAGGGCCGCCGCCCTGCCCGACGGATCACGCTTTTCCGATATGCCCGGGCGCGGCGCCTCGCGGACTCGCTCGTAGATTTCCAGCATCCGGAGGACCATCTGTTCGGGCGACTGTTCGCGCGCCGTCTCCCTGGCCCGGGCCGAGACCCTATCGAGCCTGCCGCGATCCTGCAGCAGCATCACCACGCAATCCGCAAACTCCTTTTCATCGCCTTCCGGGATTCGGAAACCGTCGACTCCATCGCGGACCGTCTCCGGCGCACCTCCCGCGTCGATAACAACCGCGGGAGTTCCGGCGGCACGAGCCTCTCCAATCACCAGGCCCTGCGTCTCGGACGGCGATGGAAAGACGAACAGATCCGCCGATGCATAGATGGGATCCATCTCACGGCGCGGGATAGGCCCCAGAAAGCGGACGCTGTCGTGGATGCCAAGGGTGCGAGCGTGATCTGTCAGTCCGTCGAGAAGCGGTCCGCCACCCGCGATCGCCAGTACCGCCTCCGGTTCACGCTCCCGAATCCGCGCGAATATGTCCATCAGCCAGCCGATCTGCTTTTCCGGCGCCAGCCGGCCCGCATACAGTAGCAGCGGCGTTTCGGGTTCGATGCCCAAACTGGCTCTCACGCCCGCGCGGGAAAGCTCATCGATCGTTTCCGGCGGCGGGAGCGGAATCCCCGTCGGAACGATATCGATCGGCCGGTCGACTCCCAGACCTCTCAAGTGGTCGGCAGCGGTCCGCGATGGGCATATCACGGCGTTGCAGCGATTGTAGTACCAGGGTAGAAACGCTTCGAGCAGGCCGAGCGTAAACGCCTCCGGCAAGAAGGACACATAGTGGCTGTATTCTGAATAGAGCGTGTGAAGCGTCGAAACGAGCGGGATGCCGGTTCCAATAGCAAGATCGGCGCCGGTCAATCCCAGGACAAACGGCGTGTGCGTATGAATGATGTCCAGCTTGAGTCGCTCAATCTGTGAAGCCAGTCGCATGCGCGGAATGAACGGGTAGGCGAGAGGATACTCCGGGTTGAACTGCGTGACGAATGAGGGAAAACGTACCACATTCGTCTCGTGTTCCGGCTGGTTCTGGTGCTCCGGAGCGAATACCCAGACGTGATGGCCGTGTCCGCGGAGCTCCGCGATTAGCGTGCGTACCGACGTCGTGACGCCGTTCTGAACCGGATGGAAGCTCTCGGAGAACATCCCGATTCGCAATGGCTTTGTTTTCGCTGGTTCTCCGGATGCCGGTGCAGTCCGTTCCATGGCCCGGGTACCCTCACTTTGAGCCCGATCCTGATATCGACGGGACGATCGAGCCGATATGGCGACTGTTCACGGTGCGACGTATGTCCCGGTTCAGTTACACCTCTAGCGAGGGACCGTCGTTCGCCGCGGATGCAAGGATATCGGAAAGACGGAACTTCCGGTCAGATGATCCGCGATTTTGCGAGGCTGCGGCGGGCTTCAGAGCTCCGCTCTTCACATCGCGCCGAACTCTGGCCGGCGAGATACCGAGCAGAATCGCGGCCTCCTCCAGCGAGAGGATCGGATCGCACATGCGCTGCACGAGTGCCTCTCGGCGCAGACGCAAATCGAGGTCGGTCTCGTTTGAGGCATGGTATTCGATTCTCTGCAACTGCGCCTGGAGGCTCCCCGCCGGAACCAGCGGACGCGCCCCCGTGGCTACATTCCCGACAGGGAATCCTGCCGAAAGGTCGGAAGCAGACTCGGCCGCCGATTGGGCGTCCTGAAACGACAATGGCACATCGCGAATCGCCTGCGCTGACCGGTCGGGAGCAGAGTCGGCGGTTGGTGCCGAATCGACGTCTGCATCCGCATTGGTCACGTTCTCTACCGCGACGCGGCGTGCGGTGATGTAGTCGACAAAGGGTGCGATAGTGAGTTCTGGCGCGCCGAGATCGATCGCCGCGGCTCTCGCCCCAATCTCCGGATCGATCTCTCGTCTCATGTCCAGCCGCGAAGCCTTGGGGAACGGGTCTGACTGCGTGGGCGCGTCGTACGACAATACCGCGTCAGCGTCCAGCCCGGTCCCGCCATCCGGCGTTGGTGCCGCCTCCGATGCGAGCGGATCGCTAACTGCGGGTGCGGATACGTCAACTCCAACGGCCGAGTCGGGCGAGCCGACCGGCACATCGGGCGCCTTCGCACGCGACTCGACCGATGCCGAATCGCGCGCCTCCAGGAACTCCGAATCGATATATCGCTGCCACTCGTCAAGCCGCACGTCTGCCCTCGCAAATCAAATTATCAACATTGCGTCACCAAAACTGAAGAACCGGTACCGGTTCTCGATTGCAGCGCGATACGCATTCCGGACGGCATCGATGCCGGCAAACGCGCTGACCAGCATGAGCAGGGTCGAGCGGGGCTGATGAAAGTTTGTGATCAGCGCGTCGACAACCGTAAACTGATAGCCGGGGGTGATGAACAGACTCGTCTCACCCTTGAATGCCATGACGCGAACCGTCGACACGGAATCCGCATTGGTTTGTGCCGCCGACTCGAGCGTGCGGACGGTTGTCGTGCCAATCGCGACGATGCGGCCGCGTGCGGCGTTAATTTGCTTGGCGGCGTCGTTCGTTATCTCAGCCGTCTCACTATGCATCACGTGTTCGTGTGGAAAATCCGTCCGAACGGGCCGAAACGTTCCCACCCCGATGTTAAGCGTGACGCGCGCTATCTGAATGCTCTGCGCTTCAAGCTCATACAGCATACTCGAAGTAAAGTGCAGGCCCGCTGTGGGCGCTGCCGCCGAGCCGGCATGCGTAGCATACACCGTCTGGTATCGTTCCTCCTGCTCCACGGGAAGCGGAACGTGGATGTAAGGCGGCAGGGGAGCCGCTCCCCAGCGAGCAAGAATATCACGGGCGGCGGCTGTCGGCAGCTCCAGCACCCGGCCGCCGTCAGCGGTAACGCCTGTAATTCGCGCCTCCAATTGAGATTCGTCCGGGCCAAGTAGGGATATCGTCTGGCCAGGACGGAAAGCCCGGCCGGGCCGAACGAGCGCATCCCATCCTCGTAGACCCGTTGGGCGGAGCAGGAGGACCTCCGCATCCCGGCCGTTCGCCCGAACGGCGCGAACTCTCCGCGCGGAGACGCGAGTATCGTTCAGCACGAGTAGGTCCGCTGGATTCAGAAACAGAGGCAGGTCGCGAAAATGTCTGTGCTCGATAGCGCCGGTGTTTCGATGCAGGATCAGCAGGCGCGAGTCTCCCCGCGACAGCGGCGTCTGAGCGATCAGTTCCGTTGGCAGCTCGAAGTCGAATTGATCCGTTCTCATGCCGCCTTTAGTCGAACTCCCAGATCGTAACGTAGACCGTTCCATCCTCAACGTCGACCGGAAATACGGGCAGGCCATATCCACCTGCGGTGACGCAATCGCCCGTCTTGAGGTCGAAACGGTAGCCGTGTCGATGGCACACGACTATGTGATCCTCGACTCCCGCGCCGTCCAGTGGCGCGTTCTGATGCGGGCAGAGACTTCCGGTCGCATACCAGCTGCCTTGGTGATGGAACAGAGTACATTCTCCTGAAGATCCGACGCGCACGATCGTTGCCGTGTCCGGAACAATATCAGATGTCTTAGCCACGGCATAGCGGGCGCGACGCATCTAGCCCCCCAACTGGCTCATATTGCGTCCTACCGGCGCCATGCCGTCCTCCAGTCGATGTTCACGGGGCTTGTGCAGTACGGTCAGCTCGAACAGCTCCTCGATTGCTGAATCACCGGCTCCGCTCCGAAGTACCGTCCGCAGGTCCACCTCGCCGTCCGCCATCAGGCAGGGACGAAGCATGCCGTCAGCAGTCAGCCTAAGACGGTTGCAGTTGACGCACATGTCGTTCGTAATCTGGCTGATGAATCCGATTGTTCCACGCGCGCCTCGAAGTCGAAAGGAGCGAGCCGGTCCATTCGTCACGACCTCCGCGCCGGCAAGCGGCCCTAGTTCACTTTCAATCCTCGACCGGATCTCTTCGGTGCTGACAAATGCGTGTCGCATCTGTGCGGCATCCAACTGTCCGGTTTGTTCGACAGTCTGCGTACCGTGGAACGTGCTGCGAAACGTAGCGAGTTCCGTATTCGCATAGAGCATTACGCGATCACTCTTACGATATTCTGCGGGCGCAGAGAGAGCGAAAAAGCTTCCCATTTCCGAAGCGCTATCGTCGCCTCGCGACCAGTTGATCGGCATCAGTTCGATGAATCGTACATCGAAAGGACGATCGAGCGTCAGTCGCGCAAACTCGACGACCTCGTCATCGTTCCATCCGCGCATTACAACGCAGTTCAGCTTGACCGGAGTAAGTCCGGCGTCGATCGCGGCCTCGATACCGGCAAGGACTTCATCCAGGCTGCCGCGACGAGCAAGCTTGGTGAACCTATCATGACGGAGGGTGTCCAGGCTGATGTTTACCCGATTGAGGCCGTTCGTGGCAAACGAATCCGCGTATCTTGCGAGTAGAAATCCGTTTGTAGTCATCGAGAAGTCGCGCAGTCCCGGTAGGCTGCCGATCCTGGCGACCAGTTTGTCGATGTCGCGCCGGACCAGCGGCTCACCGCCGGTCAGGCGAATCTTGTTCATCCCCAGCGATACGGCGATCCGCGCGAGGCGCTCTAGCTCCTCAAAGGTCAGTATTTCGGCCTTCGGCGCGACCGGAGCGCCCTCCTCCGGCATGCAGTAGACGCACCGGAAGTTACATCGATCAGTCACGCTGATCCGGAGGTAGTCGATGGTCCGGTTGTAGGAGTCAACGAGTGGCATGTGACCCTTTCGGAATGTTACCGTGGTAGAAGAACGTCCTGGATAACCGGGGGGAGCGTCGGATCGGAGTCCCTGGTTCTAGGCGGTTGGCGCCGGCGCGAACATGCGGGAGCGGGCCGGGGCAAAGTGTGCGACTGGCAGTATAGTATACGTTCCGAATGGCGGAAACGTCAACGACGCGAGTCCAGGAGCTTGCACAGGATATTATACCGGATATTTTTAGTTGACGCTAAATTGTGTTGGGTTAGTATTGACTCTCAATTTTATGACTGGGTATAGTCCATTCGGGAGGGCTAACTGCGATTACAAAGACAATTGGCCTATGCACGCGATTTAGCTACTCCGAAATTCTCGAGAGGGACCGAACCGATTATGATTCATACAAAGTCGCCGGCGCAGGCTATCCACGCACGATCCGGCTTTACATTGGTTGAGCTCCTAGTCGTAATCGCGAGTATCGCCATTATCGCGGCAATCCTCTTTCCAGTCTATGCGCAGGTCAGGGAGAAGGCGCGGCGGACCTCGTGCCTCAGCAACATGCGACAGGTCGCCCTTGCCTCGCAGATGTATGCGCAGGACTTCGATGAGACGCTTCCGAACACCGAGCTTGGCGGCAATATCGATGAGGCCCATGAGTACTACTGGGGCGATATGCTCCAGCCATACCTCAAGAGCTGGCAGCTGCTCCAGTGTCCCAGTGCCGACCAAAAGATCGTGTTCAAGACGGGCGTGACCACCTACAGTGAACAGTGGTCGTACAACTACGGGATCAACGACATCATCGCCGCGGATTGCGTCACGTCCGACGATCCGGCCTGTCGTCACATCGGAGTTGCGGGGCACGTCCTCGCTGCCGTCGACACGCCCTCATCAACAATCCTGATCGCCGATAACCTGCCGTCGAATGTGGATACGGGCGATGGAAGCGCCACGGTGCTTGGTCATGGGCGTCATGAGATAAATTGGCAATGGGGCCAACGAGATCCTACGCAACTCACGGTGGGTGGCAAGTCTCAGGATGGGTATCCTCGCCATGGGGATCACTATTGACGGCGGCGTGAAAATTTGCTATTATGGCGCTTGGAGCGGCTGGCAGCCGGTTCGAACAGAACCTGGAAGTTGTCTGGCCTTTCTTCCGGCAAGGGCACATCGGAGCGCACCGATGGTCCAGAGCTTATATGGCAATTCAGTGCCGTTGTTGCCCACGCTAGGTCCTAGGTGGGCTGGGAGGACATGCATGAACTTTTCGCTCCGGCGAGCGCCGAAAAGGCGTTGGTCGCTGAACCACCCAATTGCCTTGATAATGGTTCTTCTCGCAATGATCCCCGGTCTGGCCATGGCGCAGAGTCCATGGACCCGTACCTTCAACTCCCCGCCATTCGGAATCAGTACCTGCACTCTTCTTACGGACGGGACGGTCATCTGCGACAATGGCGGAGCTTTTAATGGGGGTACCGGGCAGTTCTGTATGTTAACTCCAGATTCCACCGGCAGTTACGCGAACGGCTCCTGGACCGTAATGCCTTCGCTGCCCGATGGATATGGACCGCTGTACTACGCATCTGGCGTACTGGCAGACGGACGGTTTGTCATTATCGGCGGCGAATACAACCTGGGCGGATTCGCGTTTACCAATCTTGGCGCGATCTACAATCCCGTACAGGGTACCTGGGCAAATCTGCTAGGCCCTCCGTCGTGGGATGCGATCGGCGACGCGATGTCCTGCATACTTCCGGACGGCCGGTTCATGCTGCAAAACCCGCTTAACTCGGAAACGTCGATCATGAACCCGAAGACCTTAACCTGGACCACTCCCGGAGTCTTCGGCAAGAACGATGATAACGACGAAGAGGGCTGGACGCTTCTGCCGAATGGTAAGATCCTGACGGTCGACGTCAACAACCTGAATTCCGAGCTATACGACCCGCTCGCAAACGGCGGTTTAGGCAAGTGGTCGCTTGCCGGGGTCGTACCGGTTCAGCTTCCGGACATCGGGACCGACCTCGAAATGGGACCGCAGGTGCTTCGTCCCGACGGAACCGTCATCTGCTTTGGAGCGACCGGCCACAACGCGGTCTACAATAGTCTGACCGGTGTCTGGACCAAGGCGCCGGATTTCCCAATGTTGAACGGCCAGCCGCTCGATTGCGCCGACGCCCCGGCCTGTATTCTTGCCAATGGCAACGTCCTCGTCTGTACCAGCCCGGGCCTATTCAACCCTCCCACCAGGTTCTTCGTCTGGAATGGCGCAACGTTAACTCCCGTTCCAAATACGGCAAATGCAGCCAACAACACCAGTTTCTTTTATCGCATGCTGGTTCTGCCGACCGGCGAAGTGATGGTGACCGACGGCACGGACGACGTCGAGATATACACTGCGGGCAATACTCCGCAAAACGCCTGGAGACCGACTATCACCAGCGCGCCCACGCTCGTCAATGCCGGCCAGACATATACTGTTTCGGGCACCCAATTCAACGGCCTGACGCAGGGCGCGCAGTATGGAGACGATGCGCAGAGCGCCACAAACTATCCGCTCGTGCGCTTCACGAGTCACCTGGACGGAAGCGTCACCTATCAGCGCACTCACAACCACAGCACGATGGGAGTGGCAACGGGTGGCAAACCTGTCTCCACGAGCTTCGATGTCTCGCCTGACCTGAGCAACGGAACTTACGACCTGCAGGTTGTGGCCAATGGGATCGCATCAAATCATACGACCCTTACCCTTCAGGGCGGCAACTTGCTCGTGAACCCGAGATTCGAACTCGGACCGAAGTTTGGGTGGACTGCCTCGCCGTATGTTATCTCGAGCGATACGTTTGAGCCTTCCCGGTCCGGGAGCTGGAAAGCCTGGCTCGGAGGATATGCGAAGGCGCACACGGACAGCCTATATCAGACGGTCACCCTTCCGGCATCGGTGACTACTATCTCGTTGTCCTTCTGGGTGCATATCGATTCCATGGATGGGAGCGGCTCTCCGCACGATCGTATGGCGCTGCAGATTCGCGATGGCTCTGGCGTACTTAAACAGACCCTGGCGGTCTACTCGAACTCGAACGCTGCAATTGGCTTCTTGAAGAAGACGTTCAACCTTACGCCATACAAGGGGCAGACGATACAGATCTACTTCATCGAGGTGGATGACTCTAACTTCCAGACCGATTTCGTACTCGACGACTTCACACTTGTAGCGCACTGAGTTCGAGGATTGCTCGACATGAAAAAGCCGCCCGGACGGGCGGCTTTTTCATGTCTGACTTTTCAGGGTCATGCGAACAGGCCGGCGACTACCTTGCCCTTCACCAGCTCGCGTGGTTGATTCAGATGATTATAGATAATCGTATCGGGGGCAATGCCCAGCGCATGGTAGATGGTCGCGAGAATATCGGTCGGGTGGACAGGGTTTTCTGCGGGCGACGACGCGGTCGCATCCGACTTTCCGTACAGGCGTCCGCCGGGAATGCCGCCGCCTGCTATAAGGCCGGTATAGCAGTAGGGCCAGTGGTCGCGCCCGTCAGGTGCATTACCATTTCCGGAGGTGCTCACGCCTAACCGAGGCGAGCGGCCGAACTCGCCGATTGCGACGACGAGCGTATCCTGCAGCATTCCGCGATTGGACAGATCTTCGAGAAGTGCCGAAAGCGCGCTGTCGAGCTTAGGGCAGTGCAGGTTCTTCAACGGTCCGAAGTTCGCCGCATGCGTGTCCCAGGCCGTGGTCTTTGGATCGCCGTTTGCGACCGACGGCCAGTTGACCTGCACGAACCGGGTACCGGCCTCAATCAATCGACGCGCGAGCAGCGCGGACTGTCCGAAAGTGTGTCGCCCATAGCGGTCCCGAACCGCGGCGGGCTCCTTTGTCAGGTCCATCGCCTCGCGCGCCTTGCCCGAGAGAATCAGCGACAGCGCCTTCTGATAGTAGGAATCCAGCGCGTAGCTGCTGACCGCCTTCTCCAGGTCCGGCATACCGTCGTCGATGAGCCTGCGCAGATTCGCGCGCCGCTCCATGCGCGCCTTGGATACCTCGGCCCGCAGCGTGAAATCGTCCAGCTTGATCTTATCCATCTTCGACTGGTCGGTATCATCGCCGGCGGGGTAGAGGTAGTAGGGATCATACGCCTTGCCGAGGAAGCCCGCAGTGCCGGCTTTGCCAATGACGTTGCTCTCCTGGAGCGGACGCGGCAGCATTACGAACGGCAGCATCGGGACGGTTGGAGGCAGGAACTTCGAAATGTGAGAACCCATATTCGGATAGTCCGCGGGCGTCGGAGGCTCGAGCTGTCCAGATGGGGAAACCTTATCCGCCTGCTCACCCGTGAGCATCTGGTACATCGCGGCGGTGTGATTGAACAGTCCATTCGGCGTATAGGAGACGGACCGAATCAGGGTCGC
Organism: Chthonomonadales bacterium; assembly: GCA_038211235.1. Taxonomy (GTDB): domain Bacteria; phylum Armatimonadota; class Chthonomonadetes; order Chthonomonadales; family Chthonomonadaceae; genus DATGJU01. The sequence continues at coordinate 10,054 of JBBQVV010000075.1, forward strand.
CTTGTCCATCTGTTTGGCGAGCAGCGGCATCGTCTCGGCCAGCATGATCCCTGGAACGTTGGTCTTTATCGGCTTGAACTCTCCGCGCACGTTTTCCGGAGCTTCGGGTTTCGGATCCCATATATCGATATGGCTCGGACCGCCCTGCAGGTAGAGCAGAATGACCGACTTCGCGCCGCCGAAGCCGCCCTTGCCCTTGGCGATCGTATTCGCGCCGGCACACTGCTCCTCGAGCGCAAGGATGCCGGGAAGCGTGATCCCGAGCATGCCCGCTCCGCCGATGCGCATCAGCTCGCGGCGTGTTACGCCGTCGCAGTCTACCACGTGATTACCCGGTATGGATAACATAGATCTCTCTCCTCCCGAAACGACCGCCGCTCACCTGCGCGCCTGATGGGATCGCTCGCGCACTCGACGATCAATCTGTTCGACACTCAAACGGGGTTCTTGTATCGGGTAATATACCCTACGGCGCGACCAACTTGCAAAGATCGGCGACGTCCGAGCATTTGTGCGAGTGCAGGGCTTAACGAAAACTGCAGCAGTCGGAAGGGACAGCGCACGACATTCTGGGCAGTCCGCGATTCGGTTGTGTCTGCCATTCATCTCGGAGATAGTAAGTGATCATCATATTGGAACAGACCGCAACGGCGGGTCAGCTTGTGGAGCTAGAGGCAGACCTGAAGGCGCGTGGATACGGCGTGCATCTCTCCGAGGGCGTCGAGCGCACGATTGTCGGCGTCATCGGGACGCCGGAGCGCGACAAAGAGGGGCTCATAGAGCACTTCGAGGCTCTGCCGTACGTGGAGCGGGTCGTGCCGATACTCAAGCCATACAAGATCGTAGGGAAATCGTTTAAACCGGAAGGAACAATCATCGACGTGCGTGGGGTGAAGATTGGAGGCGGCGCGCTCTGCATCATGGCCGGCCCGTGCACGGTAGAGTCGGCGGAGATGCTGTTCGAGACCGCTCGCTTCGTCAAGGCGCGGGGGGCGCATGTCCTGCGCGGCGGCGCGTTCAAGCCGAGCACGTCGCCTTACTCGTTCCACGGGATGGGCGAGGTGGGACTCAAGCTGCTCGCCGAAGCGCGGGACATGACCGGACTACCAATCATTACGGAGGTCATGGATACTCGCGACGTGGAGATGGTCGGACGTTACACGGACATATTTCAGATCGGCACGCGCAACATGGCAAACTACTCGCTGCTGCGAGAGGTCGGCGCCGCTCGAAAGCCGGTAATGCTCAAGCGAGGATGGGCAAGCACAATCGAAGAGTGGCTCCAGGCCGCGGAGTATATCGCGAGTCAGGGCAACTACGAAATCATCCTGTGTGAACGTGGTATTCGGACGTTTGAGACCTACACGCGCAATACGTTCGACTTGAACGCCATACCGGCAATCAAGGAGCTGTCTCACCTGCCGATATTTGCGGATCCCTCTCATGCGACCGGCAAGCGCAGCCTGGTGATTCCAGTGAGTCGCGGAGCGGTTGCAAGCGGAGCGGACGGCCTGATCATCGAGACGCATCCCAACCCTGAGAATGCTATCAAGGACGGTCCCCAATCTCTCTCGTTTCAGCAGTTCGAACAGCTCATCACCGAGATTCAGCCGATAGCGCATGCGGTAGGGAAGACCCTCTAGTTGGAGTCCGAAGCTCGCGGGAATGCCGGAACCGACGATGTCGATGAGGCATCCGCGGGAATCGTGAGGTCACGGGGCACGCGGCTCTTCGACAGCGTCGCGATCGTGGGCATCGGCCTCATCGGAGGTTCGCTGGGTCTGGAGCTAAAGTCGCGCGGGCTTGCGGAACGTGTCATCGGCGTGGACCGCTGGGCGGAAACCGTGGAACTGGGCATCTCCGTGGGAGCGATCGACGAGGGCGCGACCACCATCGACGCTGTCGCGTCGGCGGACTGCGTCATTTTTGCGACGCCGGTGGGAGTCTCACTCGAACTTATCGAGCAGTCCGCGACGTTTATCCGCCCGGGCGCGATCGTCACCGATGTAGCCGGCGTAAAGCGCCGGATCGTTGCCGCCGGGGAGAGGCTCTTTAGCGAACGGTTCGTCGGCGGCCATCCAATGGCCGGCTCGGAAGCGAACGGCCTCGCAGCAGCACGGCATGGGCTGTTTGACGGGGCGCCATGGGCCCTGGTCGCTTCTCGGCCGGAACGCCTGAATGGCGGGGCAGCAGTGCGGCTTCAGGCCCTGGTCACGGCGCTCGGGGCCATTCCCGTATGCCTGTCCGCAGAGAGACACGATCACTTCGTGGCACTGGTCAGTCACCTGCCGCATGCGCTCTCGTTTGCATTCGCACAATCCATTTGCGCGGACCCAGACGCTTCCGCGGCCGTTCAGATGGCCGGTCGTTCGTTCCACGAATTTTCCCGGATAGCAGGCTCCTCGCCGGATCTGTGGGCGGATATCCTCATCGAGAACGGCGACCGACTGATACCCGCCATCACCACATTCGAGAACACGCTGCGCCGTCTCCGCATCGCCGTGGAAGCCGGCGATCGAGACATCCTCGCTCGAGAGCTGCGGTTTCAGTTGCCGTAATACGGTCCCGCCAGACACAACAAGCATGGGGAGTCTCAATTGAGACTCCCCATGCTTGTTGTGATGCGCAAACTACCGGGTGGGTCAGTTATCGCCGACCAGTCCGATGTTCTTTTGAATGATGTTGAGGTCGTTCACGGTGACGCTTCCATCTCCGTCCACGTCCTCGGGACCCGAAGTGAACTGGCCGAGCTTTTGAAGGGCACGGTTGTAATCAGTTTGGGTTATGGCATTGTCCCGAATAACATCGCCGTTGAATAGCGAAGGCCTTAGGACAATGTTGGCATTGATCACCTGGCCGACGATTCGCTTGTGTAGGAATCCGGGGATCGACACGAGGATATCGTAAGTCCCATTGCCCGGAAGTGTGGTGCTGCCAAATCCTGCCGCCGTCAGTTGTACCGTCTTGTTCAGGACTACCACGCCGCTCTGAAACACCTGGATGTTCATCGCTAGCTTGGTGCGGCTGCCGACGTACGCCTGAAGGTAGGGCGCGATTGTCACGACCGGCGGGGGCCCGCCGTTCCCACCGCCACCGCCGCCAATATTGAATAGCGTGTTGGTGAGATCGATGTGCCAGATCCCTCTGCCGAACGTACCGGCATTCAGGAATTTGGTGGCGGGCTCGAAATAGAGCTTGTTGACCTGGACGTTTGGCAGGGCAAATGGCGCCGTTACGTTATTCCATGTTGCTCCGCCATCGGTGCTGTAGAACACACCGATGTCGGTGCCGACCGCAAGCTCCAGCCCGTTGTTCCTCGGAAGCACGCAGATGCAGTTCGTGAAGATGTCCGGCAGGTTGCTCGTGATGTTACGCCATAGCGGGACGGGCACCGTAACGTCGTCGCAAACGAAAACGTGGCCGGCGCCGAGACCCGATACGGTAACAAACAGCTGCTTCGGGTTGGTCGCGTTGGCGGAGATACCGGTGATCGCGCGGACGGGCAGCCCATTGCCTTGCCCCTGTCGATCGACCTCCGTGAACGTGACGAGATCGCGATCGGGACCGGGATCATTGTCCGCGTTAGTGGACAGATACAGCAGCCCGTCGCCGGTGCCGACATACAGATAATGGATGCTCGCGGGCGTGGTCTCTATCGCCGTGATCGTACTAAGAGAGCTGAACTGTTTTGCAAGCTTGACCCAGTCCTGCACGCGCTCGTCGTACTGGTACAGATAGTTGGTCGACATGTAGAACAGGTTTCGGTTGGACCGGCTCATCTCTCCGGTGGAGAAGAACGCCGCCTGATCGTCCCCTGTAAAGATCGAAACGTCGAACAGATCGTTACTCCATCCGTCATCGGTGCGTCCCACGGGATAGAACGGCTCGTCGGTCGGATCGATGACTTTTTGGAAGTAGATCGAGCCGAATTGGATGTTCGGGCTGAACTGATTGATGCCGCAGCCTCCACCATCGCCTCCGATCACCAGTTGCCACGTGTTGATACCGCCGTAGGAGTAGACGGTCCCGTTATCCTGAGTACCTCCCAACGAGATAAGCGGATTTGTGGGATGGTGACCGGTAAAGTAGAACTGAGCGATGCTGAGGCCGTTGTTGATCGGCTGTATCGAGTAGGAGGCCAGCGGCTTGGCAAAGTCGACGCCCGAGTTGTACGGGTTGAACGAGAAGTACTCGTCGAAGATGTTGTCCAAGCCCTCGTATAGCGCATAATCATGTGGATTTGGAGGCCCAGGAGCCGGTGGAGGGGTTGGGAGGGGCTTCGGAATAGGCTCCGGAATCTGGTAATTGATACGGAGCCTGCCAAAAGAAAACGCAAGACCAGGCTCCAGATGCGGCGTGAAAGATATGCGATATGCTCCTCCATCGCACCCTACAAGAAACTCGAACGGGTTCTTAGGATTGATAGCGAGCGCATGCTGATCGGTGTGATATCCTGGAACCTGCTGGTGAGTTGCGTATGCAATTCCTCCTGAGACACCTGAATCGTATGGAAAGTCAATGTCTCGCTGGACGCCGGATCGCCACAACAGACCTCCGTCCATGGAGATATGGAGATCCAATAGGGCGACGATGACCACTTCGCGCGTCACCTGCCCGATATGTTGTATCGGGGTCGCGTTATCCGTTACAATCGACTGGTCGTTTGTCGTCGTACATGCGATCGCCATGTTATAGAACGTAGACTGACTCCAGATATTTCGCGCGCCGGGCACCGTCTTCGGGAAGTTGATGCAGTTCGTCCATTGCCACGGGCCGTTGTCGAAATCGTCCGGTTCGGGCGCCGCGCCGCCCGTGTTGGGGGTCGGATGTCCTCGCACAACTTGCTGCTCGTTGGCAAGGAGCGCGTATACTGTTAAATTGCCACGCCGGCTGCGTACTGGAGATGCGGCGATGTCGATTCGTCCCTGAGGACTGGGAGCGCCGGGAATGGCCGCCCAGGTCACGCCGCCGTTTGTAGACTGAAAGATACCGCCGCCGGGCCCATCTGCGCAGGCGTAAACATGGTCACCGAACGAGCTGTACACGACGTTGCTGAACGAGCCGGTCACCGCGGGAGATGTCGACGGCCCCAGCACGACCTGCCAGTTGGAGCCGCGATCGACCGACATTAGGAGTCCCCTATTGCCGGCGGTTGCGAAGATCTTCGAAGAGGTGTTCGGGTCGACGGTGATGCGGTGAACCGGATTACTTCCGATCAGGCCAAACGCGTTCGCAACGAAAGTCCACTTAACGCCGTCCCACCGTCCCTTGAGGATGCCGTAGCCGGGACCGGGCGAGTCGTACTCGCCGGTGCCGACGTAGATCGTATTGCTGTCCCGATAGTCTACCGCGATGCAGCTAACCGGCAGCATCGGCATGAAGTCCATGATGGGCACCCAGGACTGCCCTGAGTCGTGGCTCTCCCATACGCCTCCACGTGAGCCCGCCGCGAAGTAGTGCGTGGGATCGTTCGGGTCGTAAGTCATGCCCGAGACGCGCCAGCTTACGCTGCCGCTCGCATATCCCGGAGGTCCAAGGGTCGACCAGTTAGGCGGCGTGATCGTTACGGGGTTCAGCAAGGAGTTCGCCTGGAACGCGGCCTGTCCTTTCGGAATTACGGGCATGGCGTCGCGTTTTGCGGCGGCGCGAGTGAATGCTGTGACGTCCAGCTTGTTTCCCGGAAAGACTCTTGGACGCAGCCAATAAAGGTAGGAGTCCCATGCCTCGGTCAGCGGACCAACGCCACTTTCGTCATCATCCCGAATCTTATTTATCTCGGCCGGCGTAAGACGCCTGGGCGCAACCTTCTCTCCTCGGGAGCGCCGTTCAACCGCAACACGGTGTTCCGCCTGAACCTTCTCCCTGGCAGCGTCCTCTTCACTACCACTCTGCTTGTGAAGAATACGCGCTTGCTTCTGGAGGTTGTGCAGGAAAGCGACGTAGTTCTCAACGGACCGGAGAGAAGTGGGATCTACCTGTGGAGCGATGGCTACGGTCGGCTTTGTTACGGACGACCTAACCGCCGCACGTCTCTTCCTCGATGTTGATGCGACGCTGTTGGCCGAAAGCGGAGACGAAGCCACGCCTAGTAAGGCTAACGCAGACGCCGCCCAAATCAGGCTGCGTTTCGAAAACCACGGCAGCATATGACCTATCCTTTCAGTTACGGTCGCAATATTGCGCGACGTAGCGGTTGAAAAGACGGCCGATCGATTCGCTCTCAGGCTCTCAAAGCCGGGGGGGCCAGAAGCCGATCCGACTTGAGGCTCATGCCAGGTCGGGAGCCTTCTGGGGAGGCTGCGGCGAGCGGAACGCCTAGTTTGATGAAGCGAACTGTATCGAACCGTTGCAGCGGAATGTCATAGACATGAATAGGGCCGGATGAAGAGGGATCACAACGGTTGGAACCGCTCTGTTCCTCATCGGATAATTCCGCGCTCAACCTATTATACCTGTCCGTATCTTAATCCTGCCCTCGCAATGGAAATCTTTGCGGAATCGAAAACAGTCGCTCAAATACGCACAGGTAAGAGTGCGGAAGTGCCCGACTGCGCGCTCACAGGAATCGACGACTGCTGCGGCGAACACCGTGCGAAAGGGAACCGCGCGGCAGCAGACGCCGAGGGCCCGAACCTTTTTGCTGCCGCGATTGAATTGTCGGTTGACGGGGGACCATTCCTGCGATGAGAATCACCGAAGTGCGAGTCATCGTCACCTGCCCGACGCGCAACTACGTCATCGTCAAGATCGTGACCGACGAGCCCGGACTGTACGGGGTGGGGGACGCGACCCTGAACGGTCGCGAGCTTGCCGTCGCCGCGCTGCTGCGAGACCATTTCGCTCCGCTGCTGGTGGGACGAGATCCGGACTGCGTCGAAGATACCTGGCAGATGCTCTTCCGAGGGTCCTACTGGAGAGGCGGGCCTGTCCAGATGACCGCGATCGCCGGTATCGACACCGCGTTGTGGGATATCAAGGGAAAGCGAGCGGGCGTTCCGGTCTATTCCCTACTCGGTGGCAAGACTCGCGCGGGAGCGCTTGCATACACGCACGCCGGCGGCCGGGACTTCGCGGAGTGTGAGGACGGCGTGCGGCGCTGTATCGAACAGGGATTCAAAGTAGTCCGCTGTCAGGTCTCAATTCCCGGTAACCGCGGAACATACGGCGCGGGCGGAGCGCTCGAGGCATCGACTGCCACGTGGACCGACCCCGGCGCGGACGAGCTGGATGACCCTGACGCGTCGCCGTCGGCACAGCCGGCCTGGGGGGACGGCGGCCCGATGCCGTTTGTAGAGACCTGGGAGCCCGGAGCCTATCTGCGCACCATTCCCAAGCTCTTCGCGCACCTGCGTGAAAAGATCGGCGACGAGATCGAGCTGTTCCATGACGTGCATGAGCGCTTGACGCCGATTCAGGCGGCGCGCCTCGCGAAAGAGCTGGAGCCGTTTCACCTGTTCTTTCTCGAAGACCCGCTCCGCCCGGAGCACAAGGAGAGCTTCAGGCTGATTCGTAGCCATTCGACCACGCCGATTGCGATGGGCGAGCTCTTTAACACGAAGTGGGACTGCCTGCCGCTGATCTCGGAACAGCTGATCGACTACATCCGGTGCGACCTGGCTCACATCGGCGGCATAACCGAAGCTAGGAAGATCGCGGCGATCTCCGAATGCTACGCCGTCCAGACGGCCTGGCACGGCCCAGGGGACATAGCCCCGCCCACGCACGCCGCCAACGTGCACCTCGACCTCGCGACATCTAACTTTGGCGTGCAGGAGATGGTCTTCTTTTCCGACCAGGTGCGCGAGGTGCTTCCAGGCGCGCCCACGTTCCATAACGGATATCTACAGGTCTCCGGCGCGCCAGGTCTGGGCACCGACATCGACGAGAAGCTCGCTGCCCGGTATCCGTACCGTCGGTCCTACCTGCCTATGTCTCGGCGCTCGGACGGCAGCATGCATGACTGGTAGGTCGCTGACCGTCGGCGCTCGGTTCAGGTTGGCGATTATTCTGCTTTGCGGCGCGCTCGTGATTCTCCTCTGGCTCGCTCAGGCAAACCCCTATCTGAATCCCGCGGATGATTCCGGCAGGTACATGGTTCTGGGAGAGTCGCTTGCTCGTACCGGCGACCTCCGTCTCATTAACGACATCCGACAAGTTCGCGACACGCTCTATGTACCGGGGCTTCCCGCCGTGATTGCGTTCTGGCTGCGAGTGACGGGCCGTGATCCGGGCGAGGTCGTGCTGCCGGTGAAGGCTACGCTGCTACTATGTCTTCTAATCACGCTGCCCCTGTTCTACATCCTTCTTGAGCGAGCGCGCCTTAGCCGCGGTACGGTCGCGGCAGCCATGATCGTCTATGCAACCTGCCCGGCTCTCATCGCATATGCCAACGAGGTCATGTCCGAGATGCCTCTCCTGTGTCTCTGCCTGGCATCCGTCGTGCTTGCCGGCACGCCCGGTAGGTACCTCGAATCTCCAGCCGGGGCGGAGTCCGGTCCCGGTTCGGGCCATGGCGACAGGGCCCCGCTCTCGCTAGACTGCGAGCTCGCTCCGGCGGCGATCGTCGGATCGTTGGTGTGCGCGGCGGTCGCCTACTATGTGCGCGCGGCCGGAGCGGTGCTCCTTCTATCGCTGATCATCTGGTTCTGGAGGCGCTGTGGCTGGCGCTGGGGGGCAGTCGCACTCGCGGTCGCTCTGGTGGTCGTGGTCCCGTGGCAGATGCGGGCGACCCGAATCATCGCGCAGGATGGACCAGGAATACCGCACGACACCTATGCCAGGCAGTTCTCGCTGAAAGATCCGGACGTTCCCGACGCCGGCCGCATTCAGATGAACGCGCTTGGCATTGCGAGCCGCATAAAGCGCTGCTTTCCCGCCAACATCGGCAATATTCCGCGAGCGGTACTGTTCTCGATGAACGCAAACGATCGGACTTGGCTGACGATCTTTTACGTAATCGCGGTACCGTTCACCCTGCTCGCCCTCTATGGTTTGCGCCTGGCGTGGAGCGCCGGATTCTACCTCGTCTGCGGGTTCTGCGCACTATTCTGGCTGTTCGTGGCGCTCTGGCCGTGGATCAATCCGCGCTTTCTCGTGCCGCTCATACCCTATATCCTGCTCTTCGTCTTTATGGCCGCCGAGGATATCGGCGATCGCGCGACAGTTTCCACGCCGGTTTCCGTCCGCGGGCTGCTGACCTTCGGACTTGCACTGTTGATGCTTTACTACTGCCGTGTCTATACCGTGATCGCGCGGAGAGAGCGCGCTCCGAACGTGCCGGGGTACAGTCTCGGCCGTACTCGGGACGAGGCGGGGTTCTACGCGGCAGCGGCGTGGTTGTCGCAGCGCATAGACGGCGGTGTCGTGATGGCGAGGCCGGCATATCTAATGCATCTCTACAGCCTCCACCCGACCACCCAGGTAGAGCCGGCATCCAAACCGCGCGTGCAGGAGCTGGCGTACATGCTGCCCAACCATGTACGGTATATCGTCATCGATCGGTGGACCTGGGCTCGAACGGCAACCTACCTCGAGCCATATATCCGGGCCTATGGCAGCAAGTGGGGTCGGGTGTGGACGGATCCCCGTGGAAGCGGCGTGGAGATCTATCGGCGCAGAGCGTTGTGACCTGCGATTTCGCCACATGACGCAGAGATGAAGGCCATCAAGCCGCCGATGAAATCTCGCACCGCCGTTGACTTTGGCAAAATCTGCCTGCTATACTTTTCTACAACGTCGTAGAGCAGCGTCGCTCCGCACGATATCTCGATTCCTCCTTCCACCAGTCCCGTACAGACACACTGCCGTCGTCTGTCGCGATAGGGTTCCCTGCCTTCTCCTTCTGGCCTT
>JBBQVV010000076.1:0-19798 GCA_038211235.1 Chthonomonadales bacterium
CCCAGCAGGACGATGCCCCGCGCGCCGAGCCGTTCGGAGACGCCCGCTACGGGCTTGATGACGCCACCGCATAGCGGAGCACGTATGGGAGGTGTTACGTCGGCGTGAAAGTGAGATAGTTTGATCACGAATTCGCCTCGCCCACATGAAAGGCAAGAGTCCGCTGCCCACGCGCCTCCGTGGACCTACGGCTTCTTCTTCAAGGTCATGCCCATGGGACCGGTCAGCGAGCCGTCCTTCTCTTCGGTCATCACGAGATCGGTGCCGTTGACATTCTTGAATGTGACCTTGTCGCCATCGACCGTGTATTCGGACTGGACCGTCGTACCCATGATCGTGAGATATGCCTTGTTTCCGGACCTGAACTCCACGGACGCCGCGCCCTCGCCCGGACCCGTGGTTTCGTACTTCCCGCTGAAGTGCGCGCACCCGAAAAACGCGAGACACCCTACCGTCGCTACCGCCATACTCACTGCCCGACCGTACGTACGTGCCCCAACTGGACGAAACTTCGTGATCATGAACGACTCCTTTACATTCCAAGCAGATGCTCGCGTTTTCAGACACTGTCCGACCTCTCCGGAAGAAGATCCCCATCCGTCGGTGAAGGTATCGCCCTCTGAGTGCGGCGCACGGGTGCGAATTGCGATCTGCCGGTATCGAAACCGGTGTCTGCGGCAAGTTGATCGCACCGCCCAGCGCAATTAGGGTCGAACTTGCGGATACTCGGAAGTATACGTGGATGCGGTAAGGCGCGCAAGTCAGTTTGAGTCAGTTTGATTTCTTGTTGGGAACGACGAGTCGCTTTACACTCTCGAATTCGTCTTCACGAACGCGATCAGCTCGTCCACCTGGCAAAAGGCGAGGGCCGTCACCGTGTCCGCGGCGCCGTAGTAGAGCGCGATTCGGCCGGTCGGGGCATCGCAGAGCGCGGCGCATGGGAAGGTCACGTTCGGCACGTCACCCACACGCTCATACACCTCTTTCGGCGAAAGAATATAGGGGTCGCTCCGGTACAGGACCTTCCATGGCTCGTCGATGTCTAGCAGCGCGGCTCCCGCGCTGTAGACGAAACCGTTGCACGACGTGAGGACGCCGTGGTAGATCAGCAGCCAGCCTTCCCTCGTCTCGATCGGGGTGGGGCCGGCGCCGATCTTCGTGGATTGCCAGCCGCCATTCGGCCGCATGACGTGGCGATGATGTCCCCAATGGACCAGGTCCGGACTCTCGCTGTAGTAGATGTCGCCAAACGGAGTGTGCCCGTTGTCACTGGGCCGGCTGACCATGGCGTACTTGCCGCGCACCTTGCGGGGAAATAGCACGCCGTTGCGATTGAATGGCAGAAATGAGTTCTCAAGCTGCGTGTAGTTTTCGAAGTCATGAGTATACGCAAGGCCGATCGTGGGACCGTGATATCCGTTGCACCACTGGACGTAGTAGCGGTCCTCGAGCCAGCAGACGCGCGGATCGTAGCCGTAAGTCCATCCGATCTCGTCCGCCACGGGACCGTTGAACCAGATCCGGTCGGGGTTTAGCTCCCAGTGAATTCCGTCGGAGCTCTTCCCGCTGTGGAGCTGCATATTGCGTCGCGTATCGTCACACCGAAATACGCCTGCAAAGGCGCTCTTGAACGGGACGACAGCGCTATTGAAGATGCTGTTCGATGTTGGAATCGCATTGTGCGGGATGATCGGATTGTTGCTGTAGCGCCAAAGGACGCCGATGTATCCGGCCGGCTTCTCCTCCCATGGAATGTTTTCGAGCGCGTCTCCTACGATCGTGGCCATGGAGCTTATCCTTTCAGTCGAGCAATCTGATTGATTGAGTCCATATTCCGTGTTCCGGCGGCAGGTCCTTCTGCCGAACAGCCGAATGTTTGCCGCTAAGCAGCGAACAGTTCTCTCGCAATTCGCCACTTAAGGTTGAAGGACACCGAAACTATATGTTCTCGCATGAAGAGTATCTGGCAAGGCGAATCCTCGACGGCGACCATGCCGCGTTCGGCTTGCTCTACGACCGTCACTCCCCACGCGTGTTCGGGTTGCTTCGGCGGCTGACAGGCAGTGCCACTGATGCGGAAGACCTGACTCAGGAGACCTTTCTAGCAACCTATCGAGCGCTTGCTTCGTGGCGCGGTGATGCGAAATTCGGGACGTGGATATGCGGCATCGCGTTTCGACTGTACGCGAACCAGAGACGCCGGCAGGCAGGGCGCGACGTCGAGCCGCTGGACGCAGATTGCGACCTGCCCGCACCGGACTCCGATCCCCTTCTCGCCTATACGCAACACGAAGCAGAGCAGGTCATCGAGGCCGCCATCGCGGGGTTACCGCCGGTTTGCCGTGAGAGTTTCGTGCTCGTCAAGGTAGAGGGGCTTTCCTATCGCGAAGCTGCGGAGTGGCTGGACGTACCGCTGGGGACGGTGCAGTCGCGGTTATGGCGTGCGGTGAGGCTTCTGCAGAGCGCGCTGTCGGCCGCAGAGTTTGCTCCGGTGGGAGCGAATGGGGGGACGAAAGATGCTGTGCGAGAACGCGTGTGAACTGCTCAACCGGCGTGTCGACGGCGAGCGCGCCGCAAGCCTCGCCGAGGCGCTGAACCTGTTTATCCATTGCGTGGGCTGCGCCGGGTGCCGCGCTGCCGCCCAACGGTATCGGAAGCTGCGCCGGTTGACGCGCAGATTGGCGGAACCTCACCCGTCTCCGCGCCTCCGCAAAGACATACTTGCGGCTCTGCAGCGAATACCAATAGGAGCCAACTCGGAAAGACGAAGGAGTTACCACATGAGCGTCCTACGAATCGCGGGAGGCGGCATCGCAACGCTGATCCTATCGATCGTGCTAATGACCTGGCCGCGGACTGAACCTGCCGTCAATGCGGCGACGAAGGTGCGGCAATCACTCGATCTGGTGAACACCTGGCATCTAAGCGGCTGGAAACGGATCGGCGGCAAGCAGGTTCCCTGGGAGATATGGGGGCGGCGCGAGCCCTTCTTCTATCGGGAGCAGGTTGGAGGCGAAACGCAATTGGACGATGGCGTACAGCGTACGTATAAGCTTACTGCCGCTCCAAAACTGATGCGCGAGCATGGCATGGTGGTAGTGACGCCTACTCAGCGGGGGCTCAATATTGTGGGCTGGGGGTTTACGCGTTCTTTCAAAGCGAACCTCCCAGTGGGATCGATCCAGCGGGATACGCCCGATGAGATCGCATTCGGGCAACAGAACGACATGGATGCACGGGAGAAGCATGATGTCATAACCATCAGCAAGCGGACCTGGCTGCCGACGCGCTACGAAGTCCAGGATACCACGGGCCACATGATCATCGAGCATCTGGAAGCTGAGTACGACGTCCCGTTGACGGCCGCGATTGCGCATCTCGACCCGCCGACGGACTATCTTGCCGTGGATGCGCTAAACGCTCCCAAGGGCCCGGCGGTCCCAAGCGAAGGCGTGGCACGAAACTCCGGACTAACCGTACAGCTAACTCCGCTCGCGATGGACTCTCAGGGACGAATCCTTGCGCGCGTCCGTGGATGGCTGGGCAGCGTTCGCATCGATGGCGAGCCATTCTCGATGCACGTCGTGGCCCAGCAGGGACCGGACCCACAGGGTGTGCTGCGCTCGATATCCGATGATCAGGGACGCCCCTATCTCTTCGTGGACGTGGATGGGTTTCGACTGGTGACCGATATGAATCCGGGCACGGAGCGCCTGGTCTATTTTGCGCCGCGCAAGCGGCTTCCTAAAAATGCGCCGCTTCCAAGGCGGCTGGATGTGACGCTGGACGCGGCGGCGCTGACGCGAGCGGAGCAGAGCAGCACTGGATCGGAGTTGGTATTGCAGGAGCTAATCTTCATGAGCGAAGACCTTACCTGGCATGTCGGTTTGCCGACTCAAATCAATGCGCTTGACCCTGACGCGTATCTGTTCAAGGGCTGGCGCGAGCGGGTCCAGACGACCGGAACCAGCGTTCCGTCGCTCGACGAAGCCGTAGTGATGGCCCGTGCGCGAATGGGAGTGTTCTAGCATGCGCGGGCCAGCCAAAGCCTGCCGCAGGAGGAAGTAGGCACCGGGTGGATAACACTAAGCGCGGATGGAGTCTGGCTCACGCCAGGCCATACGGCCCGTTGGGGACGCAAAGGGATACCTCTGTGAAGCGAGAATGGAGTCTGATATGGCACTTCTGCACTGTCTCGCGAAAAATGCAGCCGCACTAATCGCAGCGCTGGCGATGCTCGGATCTCAAGCTCATGTGCCCTCCCAGGCCGCGCCTCCATCCGTGCGCTTTAGCCAGTCAACGACGCGAGTAGATGCCTACGACTTCGTCGAAATCTCCATGGACTTGGAGGCGCCACTGGCCCGCAACCCGTTTATGGATGCCGAGGTGAGAGGCGACTTCCGAGTTCGGGGCGCCGCGGGATCAGTGCCTGTTCAGGGATTCTGCGACTCGAAGGACGGACGGCGATACGCGATTCGGTTCATGCCGAGGACTCCGGGCGACTACTCCTATGTGGTATCGTTCCGGCAGGGCGGCGATGTGCAGACGCACACGGGAACCTTCCACGCTTCCGATGGCCACCGGCGCGGCATGGTGCAGGTGGATCCCGCCTATCCATGGCACTTTGTCTGGACAGGAACCGGAGAGCACTATTTCCTGAACGGAACGACCGCCTTCCTGATTATGGGATGGGAGGATGACAGGGTAATCACCGAGGCGCTCGATCGATTCGCGCGTCTGAAGGTCAACCGCGTGCGTATATTATTGAACGGACGTACGGACCACTGGTGGACCGAGCCTGTACAGCCGGGCAAGGGCTTCACTCCGTGCGTGAACCCGTGGCCCGCGCAGAGGCCGAAGGACCCCGATAACGCCGGGTTCGACTACACGCATTTCGACGTTCCCTTCTGGAATCGTTTTGAGCGAATGCTGCGTTACGCGCGCGATAGGAATATCATCATCTCCGTAATAATGGATTGGAACGACAGCAAGGAGCATCCTGCCGCCGGCGGGGAGGACGAGCAGCGCTACTACCGATACGCAGTCGCGCGCCTTGGCGCCTTCTCGAACATAACATGGGACCTTGGCGATGACCTCGACTCGTTCCGTGACGAGGCCTGGACCCACGCGACGGGCGTGCGACTAACAAAGTGGGACATCTACCATCACCTGGCGACCAGCCATCCGGCGAACAGTAATGAGCACCAGGATCGAACGTCGGCGTGGTTCGGCATGGCCTCCTTCCAGGAGTGGCACCGTCCGCTCCACCCGTGGATGCTGGAACAGCGGCGAACGCAGGCCGCGACCGGCCGCATCATCCCGCAGGTGAACGAGGAGTACGGCTACGAGGACCACTATCCGGACTGGAATCCGGTCCCGGCGCCAGGCTGTTCGGCAGACTCGAACCGGCGCGAGGCGTGGGAGATATCAATGGCCGGCACGTACCAGACGACCGGCGAGACCGCCAAGCGCGGAACGGGCGTCGCGCCGGACACAGGCGGGGGATGGATTAACGGTCGCGCCGACACGACGATGCTGTTGCTGGCCATGCAGTCGCACATGGTCGACTTTTTCACCAGCTTCGAATGGTGGAAGACCGAGCCGCATGATGAGCTGGTCGATCGCGGCGCGCTCTGCCTGGCGGAATTGGGAACCACCTACGCCTTATACCTGCCTCACGGCGGTCAGGTGACGGTTAAACTGGAACCGGGGCACTACAAGGCGACCTGGTACCATGCGAGAAGCGGCGAACGTCTGCCGATAGGCGAGGCGGCGGGACCGGTATGGACGTCGCCCAAAGCGCCCGACCTTGACGATTGGGCAGTTCTAATCCTAAAACAGCAGTAGTCGCGGATATCAACAGCTCTGCGCCGGAGGTGAATAGGAATGATCCAATCAGACCGTGTACAGGATGCTTTCAGGACGATGTTCGTGATGGTTGGCCTGGTGGTGGCGGGCGCGACAAATGCTCAGGAGGTGGCGACATTGACACCGAAGGTCGTGGTTTCCGAAGCGGGAGCGTTTCACTGCGACAATGTGCCGGTGCTGTTAGCCACCAGGGGCGCGATGGCGGATGGCGCCGCCGCTATCCAGCCACTCCAGGCGATGCTGACTCGCAAGTTTTCCACGCAAGTGGACGTAAAGCCGGCCGGCCGGTCGATCCCTGTAGCCCCGTTCATTCTAGCTGGACTTTCCAACGAGCGCGCTTCCTTCAAGGATCTCGTCAGACGGCTCCACGATAAACTTCCGAAGGACGGGCTCGGTGACGAGGGTTATGCGCTGGAGGTTGCAGCCGATCATGTATTTCTCACCGCTGCACGGCCGGCGGGCCTCTTCCGCGGCGCAACTGCGCTCGTGGAGATGGCTGGCAAACAGGCGGGGTCGATCAACCTGAAAGCAGGAGAGTACGCCGATTGGCCTACGATTGGGTGGCGCGGAATGCACATAATGGCATCGACCCATGCAAGCGTTCCAGCGATCGAGGCAATTATCACAAAGTACGCTCCGGAACTTCGCTTGAACCGTTTGATCCTTGAGGTGGACTACGGGTTCGCGTTTCGGTCCCATCCGGAGATGGCCGCGGCGGACGGACTTACCGTGGAGGACTGCCGGCATATCGCATCCGTGGCACGAACGCACTTCGTGGAGATCATCCCGTCGATCAACTGTCTTGGCCACCAGTCCTGGGCTAAGAAGACCGGTACGCTGCTAACCGCCCACCCGGAGTTCGACGAGACCCCCGCTCTGCCTCCGGACAATCCTGGAATCTACTGCCGCAGCTGGTGCCCATCCAACCCGGATGTCGCGCCGTTCGTCGGCGACCTGATGGACGAGCTTATCGCGGCATTCGGCGCAACATCGTTCCATTGCGGCATGGACGAGGTGTTCATCCTTGGTGAGTGTCCGCGCTGCAAGGGGAAGGACAACGCGGAGCTGTTTGCCCGAGCCGTAAACGATCTTCACGCCCATCTGGCGAAGCACAAGATCGGCATGATGATCTGGGGCGACCGCCTCATCGACAGCGCGGCCACGGGCAACAGCAAGTGGGAGGCCAGCGCGAACGGAACCGCGCCGGCAATCACAAGGATACCAAAAGACATCGTGCTCTGTGACTGGCACTATGGCAAAGCGCAGGACTTTCCATCCGTCAAAGTCCTATCGGATGCCGGCTTCCAGGTCTGGCCCTCGGGCTGGAACTCCGCTGAGAACGCCGGGCAGCTCGCGTTGTACGGACTGCGGATCGGTAGCCCCCATCTGGTCGGATACCTGGCCACGACCTGGGCCGGCGTGGACGGCGTGGTCGCCGGCCTGGGAGGGGACCAGACGGCGAACACGGGACGCAATGGAAGTGGGCTCATCGCGGGGATCCGCACCGGCCTGGGTGTCGCGTGGAGCGGCAAGCAGTAATCGGTACTCTCCGAGTCGCTGTAGCTGCTTGCTAGTATGAGCAGAATCAGTATGAGCACGATCATACTGATTCTGCTCATGCACCGTTAGAAGTAGTCTCGACTATCATCCCGAGCATCGGTCTTCTGGTGAAAGTACCGATACACGAGGAAACCGGCGGTTCAGCGGTCAACTATAGAGCATGAAAAACATAAACACCCGCGTAACGCGCCGCGGTGCCGTGGGCACTCTGGCCGTCGGCGCCGCGGCGCTGGTATCGAGCTCCACCGATTCATCAGCCGCCGCTTCTGCTCCCGCGATGCCACGGTGCTCTCCGGAAGACGCGGGAATCGATCCCGCAGGAATATTGGCATTCGTCGAGGCCGCAAACCGGCTGTCGCCCGGCCTGCATAGCCTCATGCTGGTGCGGCATGGGAAGGTCGCTGCCGAAGGCTGGTGGCGGCCCTACGCTGCCAGGCATCCGCACATGCTCTACTCGCTGAGCAAAAGCTTTACCTCGACCGCCGTCGGTTTCGCCGTAACGGAGGGTCACCTTACCGTGGACGCGACGGTCTCGTCCTTCTTTCCGGACCGGATGCCGCGCTCGGTGACTGACAATCTAGCCTCCATGAAGGTCCGCCATCTGCTGACGATGTCCACCGGACACGAGCAGGACGCAACGGGTCCCACAACCGCCGCTCTCGACGGAGACTGGGTTCGAGCGTTTCTGAGCCTGCCGGTCCCAAGGGAGCCGGGCTCGCTGTTCGTCTATAACAGCGCCGCGACCTACATGCTTTCCGCCATCGTACAGAAGGTCACCGGAAGCACCGTACTTGACTACCTGACTCCACGCCTCTTCCAGCCCCTCGGATTTGACAGTCCCACCTGGGAGAAGTGCCCTCGCGGAATCAACACCGGCGGATGGGGCCTGAGCATCCGTACGGAGGAGATCGCGAGGTTCGGCCAGGTCTATCTGCGGAACGGTCTCTGGAGAGGGAAGCAGGTCGTGCCGGCCGCATGGATCCGGGACGCGACCACGAAGAAGATCTCAAATGGGACTGCCGAGACAAGCGACTGGTCGCAGGGCTACTGCTACCAGTTCTGGCGGTGCCGGCATGGGGCATTCCGCGGGGACGGAGCGTTCGGTCAGTACTGCGTTGTGATGCCGGAGCAGGATGCTGTGCTTGCCATCACCAGTGGACTGCGCGACATGCAGGCGCCGCTCAACCTGGTCTGGGACCATCTGCTCCCGGCAATGTCGGGCTCCGGTGCAGCGCCGTCCGGAGGCGAGGAGGCGCTCCACGCGACGCTACGGAATCTGTCCGTTCCTGTTCCCATGGGAAGCGCAATGTCTGATCTGTCGCCAAAAGTGACCGGAAGAGTTTATCGAATGGATGCGAATCCGCAGAAAGTGGAGCGGCTCTCCATAAACTTCGAACGGGGCGGTGCGAGGCTCACCATTCACGACTCGGCAGGAGAACGGACAGTGAGTTCCGGCAATGGGAAGTGGGTTGAATCGCCGGCGTTGCGCTCTGATGAGATTCACGCGAAAACAGCCGCTGCCGGCGCCTGGACGGATGAGCGGACTTACCAGATGAAGTTCTGCAGTTATGAGACGCCCTTCATCGACACGGTATCGCTTCATTTCGATGGGAACACCGTGCGGCTGCACCTGGAGAGAAACGTCGGATTCGGTCCCCTGGAGCCGATTGTGCTGACAGGGAATGCGACGTGAAGCTCCGCTACTCCGTCCGGATTGTCACGTGAGTGACAGCGGCCCTGCGGATGGTCTCGAGGCCGAAGTGGTTCTCCTTGTAGCTGCCGCGCCCGAACATCTCCTGCTGGTCTGCGTAATGTGGATTGGCCGGGTCCTGTGAGTTGCCGTATGGTACAGCGCTCCATGACCGGACGCCCTTAGGATCGAGGTCGACGATCATTCGGAAGCTGGAGCCTCCGGCGCAGACGATCCTGCCGTCTTTGAACGGACCGAAGTTAGGTGTTACCGTTGCGGTCGCGTCCCCAGCTGCAAAGTAACCGAGACCGCTGACTGGACGTGTCTGAGCGCCGCGCTGCGAGAGATGAAGGTCGCCCCACGGAGCGTCGAGCTTTCCATGCTGCCGCTGCATCTCGACTATTGCCGCGCGAAACGCCTCGATGGCGGCCGTTTTGTCCGCCCCATCCCACGGATCGCCGGCGGCCGCCATTCTGGCGAGCGCCGGCATACGGCGATCGGCCCGCATCCAGTAGAGGTAGAGGCCGCAGCCTGCGGCGTCGATGTCCGCGCGGTCGTTCCAGTTCGCCAGAATCCTAATCCCATCGCGCACCGAGTCCGCGGCGCCAGACGGCTGAGGCGCCGCCGATTCTAGCGCGATCGCATCCGTCAATCGCTGCACTGCCGATCTCGCATTTGGAACGAGTGTATCGGTCGCGGCTGCTTTTGCCGCGTCCACCGTGATGCGGGGGTCGGCCGACAGGATCGACGCGAGCCGAGTATAGCGGGTCGTCGCTCCGAACGAAGTTACGTAGGAAGGCCAGCCTCTCGCCGTAATCTCGTTTCCGAGTGTCGTCAGCCATGGCGCGGAGTTACAGTTTATCAGAAGTCCCGATTCAGGATTTTCGGCGTGCGGCAGCGCGTCGAGGGTCCACAGGTCGCCCCATTTTGTCGCTGCGTCCGCGCCCGGTACGGGCTTCCTCCAGTCAAACCTCTCGTCGCGTAGCGGCAGATGGGCGTTATATTGATAGCCGATGCCACCATGCGTGTCCGCATAGACGATGTTCCACATCGACAGTCCGCGCGGCATCAGCGCCTGTCGAAACTCCCTGACTGTTTTCGCCCGAGCCATCCCAAGAGCCTGCTCGAACATTACGGGCAGATCGGGAACGGAAAGTCGAACGGCCTGAGCGCGAAAGGGAACCATAGGTCCCCAAGCAGTCCGCCGTATCCTCTGCTGGAGGCTCGTGATCTGGCCGCTTTCACGTACCTTTACCTCCAGAACGCTCTCGTCGAACTCACGCCACTCGCCGTGATAGCTGTACTGCCTGGAATTTGCCGGATTCGTGGTAACGGTGACAAAGTCGTAGAGGCGAGGATTGTTGTTCGTCATCGACCACGCGATCTTGTCCGTGTGCCCCATGGTTCCCATCGGCAGACCGGGCAGCGTTACGCCGTGGAACTGAAGCGTCTGCGAGTAGATCGTGTATTCGTACCAGACCAGCGGGCCGGACCAGGAGAGATGCGGATCGATCGAAAGGATCGCGTGCCCCGTCGCGGACCTCCTGGATGAGACAGCGAACTGATTCGAGCCCGCTCCCGGCAGAAGCTCCCCTGCGATCTCCTCCAGTGGAAACGCCGCCTGTGCCAGCTGCGCAAGCGCAAGTACGTCCGTGGGTGTGAACGGCTCGATCCAGGCCGGCAGACGAGACTTCGCCTCGGAGATTGCGCGGTTTGCGCCGTCGCAGAACCGCTGAATCGCGATTTCCGGCTCCCGCGGCAGCGTCGCCCGAGATTTTTCGGCGCGCTCCTCAAATCCCAGTGCCCGCACGAACGTGTCCGGGAGGATCTGAGAGGGGCCGTCTATCTCGGCCCGCCTGCCCCGCGCCTGCCGGAAGTTATGAGCCATCTGTTCGGCATCGTCCTGCGCCATCGCGTAGCCCAGCCCAAACATTGCGTCGGGAAGGCGGTCCGCCACGATGGACGGCACGCCAAACCGGTCTCGATAGATTGTGACATGTTGAGCGCGGACGGATTGCGGAGCGAGCAGCAGGCACAACATAAAGGTGATCATGAAGTCTCCAGGGAGGGAGTTATCTATGTTATTACGAGACCGGACGGCGATTGTTACGGGTGGCGGAAGTGGGATCGGCCGGGAGATCGCCCTTACATTTGCGCGTGAGGGCGCGCGGGTCTGCATCGCGGACATCAACATCGAGAGCGCGCGGGCGGCTGTCGAGGAGATTACGCGAACGCTTCAGATTCCCGCGATGGCAGTCGCAATGGACGTTTCGGACGAGGCATCGGTCGATTTCGGCGTCACGGCCATGACCGCCGCCTGGGATCGCGTGGACATCCTCGTAAGCAACGCGGGCGTTCAGCATATCGAAGCGATCGCGGATCTATCTCTTGCGAACTGGCGACGGATTCTCGATGTTCACCTTGATGGGGCGTTCCTGACGACGCGCGCCTGCATGAGGCGCATGAAGGCGGCGCGTTCGGGGACAATCCTCTATATGGGTTCCGTACATTCGAAGGTCGCATCACCTCTCAAGGCGCCCTATGTAACCGCCAAACACGGCCTGATCGGTCTTTGTAAGGCCGTGGCCAAGGAGGGTGCGGAGTTCGGGATCCGTGCTAATGTCATCTGCCCCGGCTTCGTCCGGACGCCGCTGGTCGAGCGCCAGATACCGGAGCAGGCCGCGGCGCTGGGCATCAGCGAAGAGGATGTGGTCAGGAAGGTGATGCTGAAGGAGACCGTGGACGGCGAATTCACCACTACGGAGGACGTCGCCGCGGTAGCTCTCATGCTCGCCTCGTTCCCCTCGAACGCCCTTACCGGTCAATCTATCATCGTCAGCCACGGCTGGCACATGGAGTGACGGTGTTACAAGCTTCACAAGCAAATATACACTATTTACTCCTGTCTTGCGCGGCTGGCACCAATCTTGCGGATTGTCGTTCATGGCGCTCATTGCGGAGCGCATTTCGCGCGTTCGTTAGTACAGAAGGAAGAGAAGTGATGGTATCAAACAAAGTTCGGCCAATAAAAGGCATCCTGCGCCGGTATGCGCTGTGCGGAACGTTTCTCAGTCTCATGATCCTGTGCTGCGCGGCCGCCATGGCGCTGCCCGCAAATGACAACTTTGCTAACTCTCAGATCCTCAGCGGCGCTTCGGGAAGTATCTCCAATAGTAACGTTGGGGCGACCAAAGAGCCCGGTGAACCCAACCACTCGCAAAATGCGGGTGGCCACTCTCTCTGGTACCAGTGGACGGCGCCCGTTTCCGGCGCGTTCGCGTTCGACACGAGCGGGAGCAACTTCGATACCGTGCTCGCCGTCTACACCGGCAGCGCGGTGAATTCGCTCACCATGATCGGCTACAATGACGATAACGGTGTCTCGGGCTCGACGAGCCGGCTGGTGTTTCGAGCAGTTGCCGGCGTGACATACGAAGTTGCAGTGGATGGTTTCAATGGCGTTGTCGGATCGGTCGACCTCGCCTGGAACCTCGTTCCGCCTCCGGCGAACGACGACTTCGCCAGCGCCCGGGCGATCTCCGGTGCCGCCGGCGCCGTTACCGGTGACAATGAAGCGGCTAACGCCGAAGCCGGTGAGCCTAACCATGCGGGCGCCGCAGCCGGTCGATCCGTATGGTATCGCTGGACCGCGCCCGCCAGCGGCGCGATTGCGTTCGGCACGCAAGGCAGCGACTTCGACACGGTACTCGCTGTATACACGGGAGCTTCGGTCAACAGTCTCACTTCGATCGCAAGCAACAACGACGAAGGCAGGTTCAAGACCAGTTTCCTCATGTTCAATGCGGTCGCCGGCACAACCTATTCTATCGCCGTCGACACCACGTTCCTCAGCTCGCCCGGCAACATCGTACTAACGTGGGGCGCGCCGCCCGCCAACGACAACTTCGCAAGCGCGCAGGTCATTCACGGGACCTCCGGCCAGGCGTCCGGCAACAACGTTTGTGCAACGCTAGAGACGGGCGAACCGTCGCATGTCACCCCATTCCCCAGTGGACGCTCCGTCTGGTACCGCTGGACGGCGACCCGCAGCGGCACGATCGCCTTCAGCACGGCCTACAGCGACTTCGATTCGATCATCGCCGTCTACAACGGTGCGACCGCGGCTACCATGACCTATGTCGGCGGAGACGACGACTCCGGACCGAACAAGTCGGGTTGGGTGGCGTTCAACGCGGTTGCGGGCACGACCTACTCCATATCGGTTGATGGTTATGACGGCCCCGCAGGCAACATCCAGCTTACCTGGATCCAGGGCGGCAGCGACTTCGGTAAAGACGGTCAGCCGGACATGGTCATCTATAACTCGACGCTCAACCAGGTGGCGATCATGCATGTCGTGAGTTCGGCATTCAGCAGCTACCAGGTTATCAAGACACTTCCGGTCGGCTGGACGGTGGCCGGCGTCGGCGACTTCAATGGGGACGGTCATCCGGACGTCGTCCTGCAAAACCTTTCGACCCGGCAGGTGTCGATCGGGTTCTTCAACGGATCGACCATTACCAACTACGTGCAGGTCAAGGTCCTGCCCGTCAACTGGCAGGTCGCAGGCGTCGGCGATTTCGATGGCGACGGTCAGCCGGACCTCATTCTGCAGAACCCGGTCAACCATCAGGTCTCCATCGGCCTGATGAACGGATCGACGCTGCTCAAGTATCAGTACCTCAAGACGATACCTGCGGCGTGGAGAGTCGCGGGAGTCGGCGACTTCAATGTCGACGGCCAACTGGACCTGCTGCTCCAGAATCCGACGAACCACCAGGTGGCTATCGGATGGGTCTCCGGTGGAAAGGTGACAACTTACCAGTATCTGAAGACTCTGCCAATCGGGTGGCAGGTGACCGGCATCGGCGACTACGATGCGGATGGCCAGCCTGACCTCGTTCTGACGAACGCGACAACGCGGCAGGTGTCCATCGGCTTCGTATCGGGGGCAGTCCTGACCAACTACTGGCAGGTTCGAACTCTTCCGGCCAACTGGCAGGCGGTCGGACCGCGTTAGTCCGAGCGATATCGAACGAGGCAAACCGGCCCTCCGCGACATGCGTCGCGGGGGGCCGGTTTGTCGTTTGCGCCTTCGCCTCATATGGCGGGCAAGTATCTCAGCCTTCCGGATTCACGACCAATCAGCCGGAAGCATCGCGGCGTCGGGCCCTCCCTGTTCCTCCGCTACAACGTGCTGGAATAGTGCGCTGGTCCGCAATGGCGGGAGGCACATGCTCAGAACTTTCCGCCGGCCATTAAATAAAGGGTACGCCGTTGCGGCGTGCTCTGTGTTGCCGCTCCCTGTGTGGATACTGCAGGGCCTTCCAGGTGTTTATCGTCGAACAGATTAGTAGCTATTGCAGAGAGAGTCCACGGGCGTTTCGCGGTACCGAAGCGATATGCCAGCCGTGCATCTACCCTGGCGTACGCTTGGCTGGTCTGGAGTCCGGCCGGGGAGCCGTAGGTCGAGGATCCTACGAAATGCAGCCCCAGGTAGGCGTCCAGATGGTTCGGGAGATTCGCCTGAATTCCCAGATTGACCTTGTGCTGCGGGGAGTAATCGACCCGTGAGCCGTTGTCGTTCTCCACGTCTTGGTAGGCATAGTTAGCCAATCCGCGCAGGCTCCTGGCAATCCGAAACTCGCTTTCCAACTCCAGGCCGACGGCCGATGCGCTCTGTGCGTTTCGGAACGTGGAGGAGATCGGGATGCCCGCCGGAAACGGTGGCGGCGCAAAGGCGGTCGGAACCGTTACAATCAGTCCTGACAGTTTATTCGCGAAAAGGTTTACCCCGACATAACCGCCGCGAATCTCTTTGCGATAGCCTAATTCTAGGCTGCTTACCTTTTCTGGTTTCAGATTCTCATTGCCGAGGACAACAGACTTAAGGCCGGGGGCGATCGGCAGTGTGAAGTTCAAGAACGTATTCGCCAGGCTCGGATTGCGGAACGAGGTTCCGTAGGAGAGGCGCAGAGTCTGAAGATTGGGCAGATGATGCAGCAGGCTGATTCGCGGTGTGAGCTGAATACCGTAGAGGGAATGGTCATCAAGCCGCACGCCGGCAAACAGATGAGTGCGCGGCCCGAAACGAAAGTCGTCCTGTGCATAGAGTGCGAACAGCTGCTCCGCATGGTCCAGTGTGCCGGTAGCAAAGGTGCTCGCATGGGCATAGCTGTAGCTCATTCCGTAGACGAGGCTATGCGCGGCCGAAACCGTGCGCGATTGCTGCACTTCCGCATCGTAAGTTGTGGCGGTTGCAGCGCGCACTCCGGAGTCGCTCAAGCGGAATATGTTTACATAGACCCTCGCCAGGATCGGATTCTTGGCCTGGTCCTCGTTGTAGGTGAGGCTGGCAAAGCTGGTGTCAAACTTAGCATCCTGAAAGGTCAGGGTCTCATTGTAGTCGCTAGTAGCATCGGAATTGCCCGCCGATAATAGGAGCGTTCCGCGTTTGAGCCGTTTCTCAACGTCCGCTGTCAAGATTGGAACGGTATAGCTATCGCGTATCAGCCCTGTCTTGCGCTCTCCGAAGCCGTCGCTGCGGTTATATCCCGCACCAAACGAATAGGTCCAATCCGACGGTCTGCCTCCGGATGTCTGCATCTCCGAATAGGTGCTCCGCTGCTCCCCTAATAGGCTGCGGATTGCGGTCTTGGCTGGAGCGACGGCCATCTCCGCGGGAGTCTTCGTGATGATGTTGATGACACCGTTAAACGCATTGGCTCCGTAAAGTGCGGAGCCGGCCCCACGTATGATTTCGATCCGCTTTATTCGCGATATCAGAACCGGTTCTGTGTGCCAGTAGACGTTGCCGTAGACGTTCGAGTAAATGGAACGTCCATCCACCATTACGAGCAGTTTGTTTGAAGACACGGTGTTGAACCCGCGTATGGAGACGTCCGCGACGGATCGATTGGCCTCCATGACATCGACGCCGGGAGCCGAGCGAAGCAGGTCAAGGAGCGTGACCGCCCCGGAGGCGATGATGTCTCGTTCCGTGATGATAGTGACGGCCGAGGGCACGTCACTGATCTTCTGCGCCTTCTTGGTGGCGGTGAATACGGTCTGTTCCCCGCCTGCCAGTAGCAGCTCCGTATCCGCTGACGAGATCCTGCCCTGAGCCTCCGTTCGCGTTGAGGCGGTAATCGTGAAGACCGTGCCCGTCAGTTGTGCCGCAATTATTGCATTTAGCCACAATATCTGCCGACCGTTCATTGCGTAACGGTGGCTGTGGAATGAGACCATACGGTCTCTGGTTAGTCTAGTCAATTAGGCCGCTTTACGTCTTTCTGATTCCATCTGAACCTGATCGGCACGAACGCTGGACATGAAGACCTGCGCCAATGCCGGATCAAACTGTGTTCCTGCTCCTCGCTCAATCTCCCTGAGCGCCTCGTCGACGTCCATCGCGGCACGATAGGGACGGTCCAGAGTCATTGCGGAAAAGGCATCCGCAATTGCCATGATGCGGCCCAATACCGGAATGTGCTCTCCTGCAATGCCCTGTGGATAGCCCTTGCCGTCCCAGCGCTCATGGTGGTTTGCGACCGCGTCCAGAATGTCGGTCATGTGCGGCAGTCCATGAATGATCAGCGCGGAGAGAGTCACATGGCCTTTCATCACTTCATACTCTTCGGCGGTCAGCTTGCCGGGCTTGCGGAGAATCGCATCCGGAATACCGATCTTGCCGATGTCGTGCAGTAAACCGGCGATCCGCATAATGTTATAGGTCTCGTCCGAACAGCCCGAGGCCTGCGCGAGCTGGAGCGCGTAGTTCGTCATATGCTCCGAATGGCGG
Source organism: Chthonomonadales bacterium (assembly GCA_038211235.1). GTDB lineage: Bacteria > Armatimonadota > Chthonomonadetes > Chthonomonadales > Chthonomonadaceae > DATGJU01. The sequence continues at coordinate 16,920 of JBBQVV010000076.1, forward strand.
CGCGTATAGCGGTCCTTCTGATCGATGACGCGGATTAGTCCATCGAATACATCGAATGTGGTCCGTTCATCCGGAGCGTCTGTGTCCGTCATCGTCAGGGTATGCACCTTCACGGCGTCGCCTCCGCTCTGCTTGCCCGCATACAGAGCGGCATCGGCCGCGGCAATTAGAGAGACCGGTGACCGTGAATTGCCCCGATCGTCCGCTACGCCAAAACAGAGCTGGAGCGGCAAGCCGGTTCCTTCCGGATTCAGGAAGGGATGCTCCGCAATGTAGGCGCGAGCCGTCTCGGCGACCTGCGTCGCGGCCTTTGCCGTGAAACCCGGAAGTACCACCATAAATTCATCGCCGCCGCAGCGACCCAGAAGGCTAGACGGGTCGCAGACCTCCTGCAGTGCCTGGGCGATATGCCGGAGTGCCTGATCCCCCACCGGATGCCCGTAAGTATCGTTTAGCTGCTTGAACCGATCCACATCGAGCATCATGACGCTGATCGGAAGGTCCGAAGCGCTTGCCAGGATCTCGCGGAGCCGGGCATGGATGGTCCTGTGGTTAAGCAGCCCGGTCAGGCCATCGTTTTCGGCCAACAGTGACAGCTGAGCACGCGCCTCTTCCAACTGCTCGACGCGCTCCCGCAGCTCACCGACGAGGCGTACGTTCTCGTGCCGCAGGAAGCGGCGTTCTACAGCGCGTGCGACGACGCCATCCAATTCATGAATGTCGTCCAACGGCTTGAGAAGATAGTCGAATACATTGCCCGCCTTAAACGCTTCGATCGCGTTCTCCATGTTACCGTGTCCCGTCAGTATGACGAACTCGGTATCCGGAGCAATCAGCTTAGACTCAGCCAGCAGTTCCATTCCACCCATGCGGGGCATCTTCATGTCCGAAACGACTACATCGAATGTTTCGGTTCGTAACAGCTCCAGGGCTGCCACGCCATCCTCAGCCATTGAGACCTGGTACCCCGCGCGGCGCAGTTGCCGGCCCATCAGCACGCGCAGCTCCTCTTCGTCGTCCGCCAACAGTATCTTTGCCATTGTTTCTCTCTCTCTCTCTCTCTCTCAGGCCGCGATACGCGGCGCCTCAACGCGGCACTCCGCCAGGGGAAGCGTGATGGTAAATACGGCGCCTCCGTCGTTATGAACGCGGATCTCACCCTGGTGCCTGCCTATGATGGTGTGGCTGATCGATAGGCCCAGTCCCGTTCCCTTACCCGGCTCTTTGGTCGTAAAGAAAGGGTCAAAGACATGCTTCGCGACGTCCGCGGGTATGCCGGGCCCGTTGTCCCGAAACTCCAATATCAGGCGGTCGGACTCGCGATGCGACCGGATGATGATACGTGCGTCGGGCCGGCCGTCAAGCGCGTCGCTGGTGTTGGAGATCAGGTTTAGAAACACCTGCTCCAGCTCGTTGGCGTCGGCCATTACCTCGGGCGCGCCATCGCACAGATCGAACACAACCTCGATGTTGTGCGTTCTGAGCTGCTCGCCGATGAGCAGAAAGCAGTCCTGCGCCGCGCGGTGGACATCGACCGGGCTGAACTCCGCTCCGCCGGTTCTGGAGAACGTTCGCAGGTGCTTGATGATCTTCGTCATGCGCCCTGTCTGACCTTCGATAATCTTCAAGTCAGTCCGCACGTCTTCAGGAAAGTCCGGCGCGTCCTGAAGCTGCTGGGCGAGGCCGCGAATTATTGCGACCGGCTGATTCAGCTCATGTGCAATCCCAGCGGAGAGCGTGCCGAGCGATGCGAGTTTTGCGGATTGCACCAGCTGGCTCTCAGCCTCGTTCAGGTCAGAGCGACTCTTTTGAAGAGAGTTGGCCATCGTATTGAATGCCGCCGCTAGATCGCCGATCTCATCCGGGGCTTTCTCATCGACGCGCCGCTCCAGGTCGCCGGATGCGATCGCATATGTTGCCTGGGCAAGTCGAACTACCGGACGAACGATCCGATCCGCGGTAAACAAGGCGATAAGGCCGCCGATGCCGCACGAGATGACAACGATGACCAGCGACAAGTAGGTCATGTGCCGGCTTGCGCTATGCATCGCCTGTCGGGTATGCATCTGTACGCGTTCGGTCAATCGGGCAGAGATGATCGCGGCAGTCCGACCCATCTCCTGGTCGCTCTCACTCTCAGTCTGCTGAGATCGGGCTTGAATGGCGTATCTCATCCGTGCCAGCTCGTGCTGCGTCTGCAGGTTGGTGCTGTCGGTCAGTCGACGAAGCACCCGAGCCGCATGGGATTGCATCCGCTGTCCAGCTGCAATCCGAATCTTACCGGCCTCTTGCTGCAGATGCCGGGTAGTCTGCGCCGATGACGTCTGAATCTGGCGGTGCATCTGGTCGATTGCGCTGTGCGTGTTGTCCGAAATGTCACTGTTCAGGGCGCGAATGGATTGCATCGCCTCGTCGCGGGGCACCGAAATAACGACTCGCCAGGGCAGCGTTGCCGTGGTATTTTCCTGCGCCTCAATCGAGGCTGTCGTCGTGAGCATCGGGCCGGACGGCGGCCTTGACATTGTTATCGGACTGCCTGTCTGATCGACAATATAGGCGAAGCCGTGCAGGCCGATACGTGCATTCCTGATCGCATCCCAGAGATCCTCGAGTGACACGCGCGCCGCCAGAACTCCAACTGGCTTGCCGCGATAGACCTCTATGGGAACGGCTATGCGCAGCGTCGGCACACTGCTGGGCGTCTGCTTCGGTTCAAGAGCCAGGTGGACCTTGCCGTGAATCGCGGTCTGGAAATAGTCGGCTCCGGCATGGCTCCCCAAGTCGGATGACGTGACCACGTGGTCCGCGGCTGACATGGCGGTCTCCCGGCCTTGCTTATCCAGAACCGTCAGCAGCAGATATTCGGGGAATCTCCGCAC
>JBBQVV010000077.1:0-19498 GCA_038211235.1 Chthonomonadales bacterium
CCTCGCAACACGAATCGTAGTGACGTTATAGAACGGCGTAGGGCAGCCGGATCGGCGGAACGACGACACAGGAGACAACGCGATGGGCGCGACCAGACTTGACGACCGTGGAGTGATCACGCAGTGTTCGAGCTGTGGGCAGAAGAATCGGACGGTGTATGAGCACCTCGGCAAGACGGGTGACTGCGGCAAATGCAAGAGCCCACTCCCTCCGCCCGCCGAACCGATCGATGTGGACAGCGAAGCGCACTTCAAACGCCTGGTCGCGAGTTCGGCCGTGGCGGCGGTCGTCGATTTCTGGGCGCCCTGGTGTGGGCCGTGCCGCAGCGTCGCGCCGGAGATCGCCAAGGTTGCGGCGAATGCCCGGGGCCGGTTCATCGTCGCCAAAGTAGATACTCAGGCGCTGCCCTCGCTCGGTCAGTCCCTTGGTATTCAGTCGATCCCGACGATGGCGGTATTCCATCACGGCCGCGAGCTCTCCCGCACAATGGGAGCAAGGCCCGCAGCCGCGATCGAGGTGTTCGTTACGTCTGCGCTCGCCGGCGCCAATCGCTGAGGCGCAGACCGGGGCTTCGGACGATTGACCGCTACTTGATGATGATCACCTTCTGGACGAAATCCAGCTTCGGAAACTCAGAATCGAGGTAGGCGTTTCCCTTTTCCGCGATTTGACCCTGGTTCGGCGCCTCACCGTAGCCATTGTACAGCTTATCGACGACGTCCATCCCTTCAGTCACGTGACCAAAGGCCGGGAAGCCCATTTCGTCCAGCCGGTCGTTGTCGGCCAGATTGATGAAGTATTGTGTGGACCGCGTGTTCGGTCCGGACTTGGCATAGGTAAGGAAACCTCGCTTGTTCCCCTTAACAACCTTCTCGTCCGGTATGTTTGCATCGCGCCATTTCGCTCCGACGGCAGGGTCTCCGTGCATGCCGAACTGGACTACAAACCCCTGCACAACGCGGAAGAACTTAATGTTGTCGAAGAATCCGTTCTTCGACAGGTTATAGAAGCGATCGACGCCGGCCGGCGACCATGCCCGCTTGCATTCAACGACGAACGATCCCTTTGTCGTCTGGAACTTTATCTTGAATGTCGCCGGCGCTTTCTCTTTCAATAATTCAGGGTGCAACAGCGCGCGGTTAGGCTTGTGGGCCGCCTTGCCCTGACCGAACGCGAGAGGGGCGCACGTCGTCAGCGCGAGCGCGGCGACACAGAAGAGCATTCGCATTCTTATGGTTCCTTTCAGAGTTCCCGTGTGTTCATGTTGATATGTTGCTACAGGCTGACGGGCCTTGCAGGTTTCCCCAGTATTCTACCACGTAGACGAGAGGTCGGCGTTGGGCGCAGGAATCCTCGCCCGGCGCGACGTAACATCGGACGTCGCTTCCGACAATTCCCTTCCCGAGGTGAAAGCATGATCAGGCACCGCCTCCGCCAGGTGTCACCGCCTCTATTCGCCGCAATACTCCCGTTGTTCACAAAACTTGCGCCGGCTGTTATGGTCACGACAGTACTTGTCGGACCGGTACGGATTACCAGCGCGTGGTCGCAGCCCGCCAAGCCTTCCGCGGACAAACCCGTCTCCCTCACGGATCACCTCGGCGGAATCGGCATGCGCTCCATCGGCCCCGCCCTAACGTCGGGCCGTGTCATCGCGTTCGCCGTCAATCCCGCGGACGCCACCAGCTACTTTGTCGCCGCCGCTTCCGGCGGCGTATGGAAGACGACCAACAACGGAACAACGTGGACGCCGGTCTTTGACTCCCAGGGATCGTATTCCATCGGCGCTATCGCTATCGACCCCAGGCTCCCTAATATCGTCTGGGTCGGCGCCGGCGAGCTAAACGCGCAGCGGAGCGTAGGTTACGGCGACGGCGTGTATCGATCCGAGGATGGCGGCCGTTCGTGGAAGAACGTCGGCCTGAAGACATCCGAGCATATCGGGCGCATCGCGATCGATCCGCGGGATTCGAACACGGTCTACGTGGCTGCCCAGGGACCGCTCTGGAACTCCGGCGGTGAACGCGGACTGTACAAGACAACCAACGGCGGCGTCTCGTGGAAGCGGATGCTGCACGTGAGCGACGACACGGGCATTACGGACGTCGTGGTCGATCCGGCCACACCGACGATCGTGTACGCCGCCGCATGGCAGCGACGCCGGCACGTCTTCACCTATATCGGAGGCGGGCCAGAGAGCGGCGTCTACAAATCCTCGGATGCAGGCACGACATGGACGAAAGCGCAGACCGGCCTGCCGGCCGGCGACCTTGGCAGAATTGGACTGACGCTCTCACCGGCGAACCCTCAGTATCTGTACGCGACGGTCGAGGCGGCTGAGGGCGCGGGAGGCATTTTCCGATCGATCGACTTTGGCGCTTCCTGGGAGAAGCGCGGAAGCTTCCTCGCGCAGGGAATGTACTATGGCCAGATCGTCGCCGATCCGCGAGACCCGGAAAGGATTTACATTCCTAACGTCGTGCTGATGGTATCGGACGACGGCGGAAAAACGGTGCGCCCACTGGGCGAACGCAACAAGCATGTCGACAACCATGCGATCTGGATCGATCCCGGAAACACGCGCCACTGTCTCGTCGGATGCGACGGCGGAGTTTACGAGTCGTTCGACCATGGCGAGAGCTGGCTGTTCAAGTCCAATCTGCCCATCGCACAGTTCTACAGGGTGGCTGTCGACAACGCGACGCCCTACTATAACATCTATGGCGGAACGCAGGACAATAACAGTCTCGGCGGACCTTCGCGCACAAAGAGCGGATCCGGCATCACGAACGACGACTGGTTTATCACGCTCGGCGGCGACGGCTTTCATCAGCAGATCGATCCAATGGATCCGAACATCGTCTACTCGGTCCTGCAGAACGGCGTGGCTTCGCGCCTGAACCGGCGTACCGGTGAGCGGGTGGGAATCACGCCTATCGAACGCAAGGGCGAGCCGGCCCTGCGCTGGAATTGGGATACACCGCTCCTGATAAGTCCCCATTCGTCGTCGCGCCTCTATATCGCGGCGAACCGGCTGTATCGGAGCGAGGACCGAGGGAACAGCTGGACCGCGATCAGCCCGGACTTGACGCGACAGATCGATCGCAACCAGCTGTCAATCATGGGTCGAATCTGGAAGGTCGATGCGATCGCTAAAGGACAATCGAGCTCCTACTACGGCAACATCGTGTCGCTCGACGAGTCGCCAAAGCGCGAGGGCGTACTCTGGGCCGGCACGGACGACGGACTCATCCATGTGACGCCGGACGGCGGCCGGACCTGGAGAAAGATCGACCATATCCAGGGAGTTCCCGATGGCACATACGTGAGCTGCCTGACCGCCTCGGAATCCGACGACTTGACCGTCTTCGCGGCATTCGACCACCATAAGTACGGAGACTACAGGCCCTACGTTTTCCGGAGCGCGGATGCCGGTCTGACCTGGACTTCGATTGCGGGCGATCTGCCGCAGAACGGCCCCGTACATGTGGTAAAGCAGGATCCAACCGCGCCGAACCTTCTCTTTGCCGGCACCGAATTCGGCGCCTACTTTACGCTCGACGGCGGCGTCAAGTGGCACAAGTTCAGCGGTCTTCCCACCATATCGGTCGCGGACATCGCGATCCAGAAGCGAGAGACTGACCTTGTGCTCGCGACCTTCGGCCGCGGGTTTTACGTCCTCGACGACTACACCCCGCTGCGATCTGCCGCGCTCTCCATGGGCACGGCAGATCGAGGCGCCCTGCTGTTCCCTGTCAAGAGCACACTGGCGATGATCCCATATTCGCGACTCGGCGGAGGCAAGGGAGCGCAGGGTGACACCTATTTCACAGCTCCGAACCCGCCGCAGGGAGTCGTCATCACCTACTTTCTCAAGGAGGCTCCCAAGACGCGCAAGGAGTTCCGGCTCGAGACCGACAAGGAGGCGGAGCGCAAGAAGGAGACGCCCGCCTATCCCACCGCAGAGCAGCTCCGGTCCGAATCGCTGGAAGAGGCGCCCGTGCTGCTGCTGACGATTACGGACTCGGCCGGTCACGTCGTGCGGCGACTTTCCGAGTCGGCGACCGCGGGAATTCACCGTGCCGACTGGGATCTGCGCGGGCCGACGTTTTTCGCGATTGAGGCAGACGAGGAGCGTGGTTTTCGGGGTGGGAGTGGCTTCCCGGTGATGCCAGGAGAGTATCGAGTGGCGCTCGCCCTGCGGGCCAATGACACGGTCAAGGAGCTCGCCGCGCCCGTCCCCTTCTCAATCCGGGCGGACGGCGATGAAAAGTTAATGCCGCGGGAGAGAAAGTCTCTTGAGGCGATGCGCCGGAAGGTGGCCAAACTGCAGTCGGCGGTGCAGGCCGCGGGCGAGATCCTGAACGATCTGCTTGCCCGCATACTGGCGATAAAACGTGCGGTTGACGACACTCCTGGAGCAGATCCCAGGCTGCGGACGAGGGCAAGGGGCCTGGAGACTCGCCTACACGACATCGACCTGGGACTTCGAGGCAACCAGGAGGCCGGGGAGCGCACGCTTCCCGGCCCACCGTCCGTCGTGGACCGCGTTCAGACCGTCACGTTCTCCATGCTCGGCGCGTCCTCCATGCCGACCCGGACCGTTCAGGACGCATATTCGGATGCGGCCTCCGAGTTTACGGGCGTGCTGGCAAGGCTGAAAACCGTGGCGCGGGAGGAGATGCCGGCGCTCGAAAAGGCGCTGGACGCAGCGGACGCGCCCCATACGCCCGGCCGCTTCCCGGACTGGAACGAGGAGTAGATCGGCGTATGGTCTCGGCGAGGCCGCCTCTAGTCGTCGTTGCCGCACTGGATCTTGGTCCGATGGCGTTAACGTTGCGCTTTCATTAGAAGGGCGATGACCGCGCGGCTGCCTTGCTCGTTTGCGATGTCGAGTGCGGTCTTACCCATGCTGTTCCGCTGACGCACGTTTGCACCACCGACAAGCAGTTCGCGAGCGACCTCTACGCTGTCCAGCGCTGCTGCCCACATCAACGCCGTGTGACCCTCATCGTCATCGCCATTCGGGTCGGCTCCGCTAGCCCATAGCGTCCGAACGATCTCCACTCGCCCTGCTTTCGAACCGTACATCACCAAATCAAATCCGAAGTCTTGGAGCGAATGCCACCGCTGTCCGCCAAGTGCGTACATAAGCGGCTTAACCCCCTGCTTATCAAGCGCATTCGGGTTGGCCTTCCTCGAAATCAATGAGCGCACAACGTCAAGGTAGCCATTCCTCGCGGCAAGCATGAGAGGAACCTCGCCCCACCGGCCGCGCGCCTGCAGATTGCCTGTCGGAGCCAACTTTCGCGCGGTGACTTGATCCTGGAGCAGCAGCGAGTCTACAAGATCGACGTGTACGCCTTTTGACAGCAGAGCTTTGACGACGGCGTCGTCGCTTCCCCACGCCGCAGCCCACGTGAGCGCTGTCCGATGCTGCTTATCGCGCAACGTGACATTGGCTCCGCGGACGATCAGCGCTTGCGCATTTACGGGATGGAATTGACGAATTGCGTGCATGAGAGCCGTCATGCCGTCACGATCCTGATGATCGATATTTGCACCTCTGTTCAGCAACGGTTCGGCGATCCTGGTATGGCGCGGCCCGCGCTCGATCCAGACAAGATCGTACTCGGGCCAGTCGACGGCTGCGATGATCGGTGTCCTGCCCGTGTTATCCGCGTAGTTCGGATCTGCGCCGGAGTTCAACAGCGACTTGATGCGATCGACCTGACCGTTCTGGCACGATTCGATCAGCTCAACGCCCTGTGGCGCACTCTGAGGTTGGGTTTGCACAGCGCCGAACGGCTGTGCCCCAACCAACAATAGCGCGAGCATCATTAGGGATACCATCTGTCGCATGCGCGTCTCCAGAAACAATCCGTTTCCGTCGGAGGACTTGGATTTGACGGCCCGCGCGTCCGCGGAGTTACTCCCGGCGCCTTCACCGACCCACGCATGGGACGAATTCGCGGCTGGGCACACTCGCGCTCGTCATGCGGATCGACCGAGTGTCCATCGCCGAGAGAATCAGGTTCTCCTCAGGCAACGATCGGGCCAAATCGCTGGATCTGCCCGATTCCGAGTCCCGTCTGCCGGGTACCGCCTTCCATCTACCGTCTGCCTTCTACCGCCACCGTCTAACCCCTACCGCTTGCTCGCTTCCTCCAGCAGCGCAATGATCGCCGTACGATTGAAGTGGCGCGCCCAGCCGAGTGGAGTCGAGTTGAACCCGGTGTCTTTAATGTCCAGGTCGGGTCTGCAATCGAGCAGCGTCCTAACGAAATCGATATCACCCCGCCAGACGGCATCGTGCAGGGGAGTTGTGTTCCATTGACCGAGTCTTCGATCGATAAGATCGGCCCGGCGGGCTATGAGGTCCGGAATCTGGTCCTTCCAGCCAAGATCCCAGGCAACCCTGAGGTCGAGCCTCGCGCCGTGCTCCACCAGCCATCGCGCCGCAGCCGGTTTGCCGCAGGCAACCGCGACCTCCACGGGCATCATTCCATTCGGCAGTGGCACATCAAGGTCTGCCGGCCAAGAGCGAATATCGGCGTCATTAAGGGCTGCTACGTCGCCGCGCCCTATCGCCTCGATGAATTGCACCTGATCGGCAGTCGGCGGGGGCTGCATGAGGGTCTGCTTATTCATCCACCATGTCTGTCCCCAACCGAGTGACTCGAAGCCGATTTCCGTGTAGAACTCGTCTGCCGCCGAGTTCAGCAGCGCATACTGGCAGCCGAGGCTCCGCGCGAGCTTGCAGGAATCGATCATGAGCGCCTTACCAATACCCTGCCTTCGCCGCTCGGGAACCACGCCGACGTTGTAGATTCCCGCTACGCCCAATCCGCCTCTGCTCAGATAGATCACCGAGTGGCCAACCACCCGACCCTCGACTCGTGCGACGAGATGGTACACTGGTCGAGGATTCTCCAATGCCATTGCGCGCAGGGCAACCTGGCCCTGCAGGTCACAATACGGCAGATTATGAACGTTCCAATCGGCCTCGTCGTCGACGGCAATCTTGATCGGCTCGGGCGTCCGATAATCGGCCGGCAGTCTGCGGAAGTCCATTGCCATCCAGTGCGGTTTCCAGCCGATCGAGAATCCACGCGCCATCAGCCTCAATCCAAGATCTCGCGGTCGTGTAGGAGTCAGGGACCAGACTCCGACAATGTTCGGCTGGCGGCGCCGGCAGTCGGCAGCGATCTCATCTATGATCTCGCATGCGCTATCGCTCCCCATCCGTGGAAATGGAACGACTACCTCGTGCGGCGTGATCATGCGCCTCACTTTGCGATCGACGACTACCTCCCCGCCGCCATGAACCGCGCCCGCGGTAAACCAGGCAACGTGATTGCGTGCGGACGAGCGTATCAGTTCCGCGGTCGCCGCGCCGGGTTTTAGGAACGGTAATTTCCTTGGCGAACCATCCGGCATTGCCGGCTCCTCCCCTCCCCGATATGAAACAGTTTGCTGGGTCCGCGTGCCGTGGCCCGTACGGGCTCGGCTCAAGTAGGCTGCATGTCCGGCCATACGGCCGCCCGTATGGGCGCCTTCGCGGACAGAAAATCTAGTCCGCGAAACGGGCCGTCTTGCGCTCGCAACCTACCCGATGTGAAACAGTTTGCCGAGACCGAAGGTGACGCTGCCGGTGATGAATCCAACCACGGTCATTTCAAGACCACTCGCCCACCACGAGCGCGCCGTAATGATGCTCTTTGCTGCGCCGACCACAAAATGGGCGGCCATTCCGACGAGCGCCGAGGCGATCACGGCCGCGATGCCGTGTATGAAAAAGAAGGGAAGGATGGGGAGTATGCCGCCGACCGCGGTGGAGAGCGCCGCGGAGAAAGCGCCAGTCACTGCGTTCGGAAAGTGACGCTCGCTCAGGCCGAGCTCCTCTTGTGCCATGGTCTTCAGGAACAGGTCAGGGTTCTGTGATATGCGCTCCGCCATCGCAGACGCATCCTCCTCGGAAAACCCCTTTAGTTGGTAGAGAAGCATCAGCTCCTCTTTCTCATGCTCGGGTGACTGCTCGATCTCCGCCTTCTCGCGCCCTATCTCCGCATCGTATACTTCGCGCTCCGACTTTGTCGCCATGAACGCGCTTGATCCCATCGACAGCGCCGACGCCAGCATGGCGACCATCCCGGAGACGAGCACGACTTTGTCACCGGTCAGCGCGCCGTTGGCGGCGCTGCCGGACGTCGCTCCGGCCATCCCGCTGATCACGCCGAACACCGCCCCAAGTCCGTCGTTGATGCCGTAGATCGCATCTCCTATCCAGCTTCCGGTCGAGACGTGCCACTTCTCACCCTTCAGCATCGCTTCCAGACGGCTTCGCGGCTCGTCCCTCTGCTTCAAAGAGTGAAGCAGAGTGGCGTGGCCCTTCTCCTCGTCCTCGATTCGGTTGAACAGGTCGTGGGACTCCAGGTCGTACGAGAGCGCCCTGGCATGCCGGTCGAACTGCGCGATGTTGCGCTCCTCCTCTGCCTCCAGCCTGCGCAGCATCGCGTCTGTGCCGATAGTCTTCGCCATCAGTCTTTGCGCGGCCGTCGGGGCGGCCGAGTCCTTCGGCGCCATACCGCCAAGCGCGACGATGCGCGTGGCAAACTGACGGGCGTGATCCTCCTCCGAGGCCGCCAGGCGATCGAAGATTTTCCGCCGCTTGGGGTCGTCCTGCTGCTCACCGAGCACCCTGTACAGCTGCGCGGCCTCTATCTCGCGATCCCAGGCCGCCTTCAACGCACCTATCACTCTCTGGCTGTCCATCCGCTAATGGCTCCCGCGTGACTTACAGCTACGTACTGCCCAAACCGCCGGCACTTCCGAATAGCCCGGAACGCGCCTTCCGATCTCATCCCCAGGCTGCGGCTCGGACATGCCCTCGATCGCGAAGCCCGCGCGAATGAGCGTATTCACGATAGTGCTCAGCGTACGGTGGTGCGCACCTACCTGGCCGCGTACGCCGTGCGGGTTATCCGATCGCCAGTAGCCTTCGCGGAAGTAGCCCCGGACTTCCCGCTTGACGATGCCGCCGGCTTTTCCCGTCCAGCGCGACTCTGGCCCCTGAAAACAGGGATGCGTCACCGTGAAGACAAACCAACCGCCAGGCCGAAGAATCCGCGCCGTTGATTTGAACGTGAGATCGAGATCGTCGATATCCATGAGCGCGAGACTGCAGACCGCCCCTTCGAAGGCTCCGTCCATCGTGTCGTCGTGCGGGCGCCGAACGTCACCCAGCATATAGGAGATGCCTAAGGGTTGCCGGCTCTCTTCGGCGCGGGCGATGTCTAGCAGCCTCACGGAAAGGTCGATTCCGCGCACATGGGCGCCCCGCGCGGCAAGCGCCCGCGCAGCGATCCCGGTTCCACAGGCCAGGTCGCAGACTTTACATCCGGCTACACTGCCGACAAGTTCAAGCAGGGCGGGCATCGCGATGGCGTGGACGGGCGAGCCGGTCATGAAGCTCTCCACATACCAGGCCGCGATCGCGTCGTAGTCGCTCACAAGACACTCATCTACTTGACCCTGGCCAACTTCGCGTAGGCCAGCAAAAGCCTCTTCGGTCCCACGTTGGGGAAGACGACCTCGAGCGAGGTGTTGTCGCCCTCTCCCGACACGTTCAGCACGACGCCGACACCGAACTTTTCATGGCGGACCTTCTGGCCGACCCGGAAGCCGGCTGCCTCCATGGCTCGGGCGCTCTCCGGCGCCGGCCCCGAGTCCCATAGCTTCATCCCCGCCGGTACCCTGCCGCGTGGCCGCAGACCGTTATTGTCCGGATCGAAGCCGGACACCGTCCGGCTGGACGACTTTCCTCCGCCGAGGTACAGCTCGCTCGGAATCTCCCTTAAGAAGCGCGAAGGCGGGTTGAACGCGACGCTGCCGAACAGGGTACGCCGGCTGGCATGCGCGACGTAGAGTTCCTCCTTCGCGCGCGTGATTCCCACATAACAGAGACGCCGCTCCTCTTCGATCTCGCGGTCGCTTTCCATCGATCTCATATGCGGGAAGATGTTCTCCTCGAGGCCTACCATGAACACCACCGAGAACTCCAGTCCTTTGGCGGAGTGCAGCGTCATCAGTGTGATCGCGTTAGCGGTCGTGTCCAGGCTGTCAATATCGGCGACGAGCGAAACGTTCTCAAGGAAGCCGCCCAGGCTAGCTTCCTCGTCCGATTCACGATGGTACTGCTGAGCTTTCGATAGCAGCTCCCGCACGTTCTCCAGCCGAGTCTCCGCCTCAATCGAGCCTTCATCCTTAAGCATCTGCTCGTATCTGGTGACGGCCAGGAGCTTCTTTGTCAGGTCCGGGACCGAAAGCTCCATGCTGTCGCGGCGCAGCGCGCCGATCATCGCCGCAAATTCGACGAGTCGCGCGCGAGTCCGCGGAGAGAGCTGTGACAGGCCGCCCGCGGTCTCGATTACGTCCCATAGCGATCTGCCGGAGAGTGCGACCTCCTGTTCCAGCGCGGCGATCGTCGCGGCGCCAATACTTCGCGCAGGGACGTTGAGGATGCGGCGAATGCTGACGGTATCCAGCGGATTATGAACGACGCGGAGGTATGAGAGAACGTCTTTGATCTCTTTCCGCTCGTAAAAACGTAAACCACCCACGATCTTGTAAGGCACGCTCCAGTTGACGAACACGTCCTCAAGCGCTCTCGACTGTGCATTCGTGCGGTAAAGGACGGCAAAGTCGCTCCACGTTCTGCCTCCCGCCTTGATCACCTCCCGAATGGTCTGCGTGACCCAAACGGCCTCCTCCTGTTCGTTCAGCGCTTCGTGCTTTACAATCGGAATTCCTATCTCGTTATTCGTCCAGAGCTTCTTGTCCTTCCGGCTGCGGTTGTTTCTCACTACGCCGTGCGCGGCCTCGAGAATCGTCTGAGTCGACCGGTAGTTCTGTTCCAGTTTCAGGACGGCAGCGTCCGGATAGTCGTGCTCGAACTGAAGTATCAGGCCGACGTCCGCGCCGCGAAACAGATAGATCGACTGATCGTCATCGCCGACTACGCACAGGTTTCGCGACTTCGCAGCTAGCGCCTGGAGAAACAGATACTGGACGTGGTTGACATCTTGATACTCGTCCACAAGCAGATACCGGTAGCGATTCTGGAGTCGCTCGAGGACCTCGGACTGTGTCTGCAGGAGGCGCACCGTCTCGACGAGAAGATCGTCGAAGTCCAGCGCGTTATTCTGCCTCAGTTTGTCCTGGTAAACGGGATACACCCTGCCGCAGATGTCCTCGAAGTACCCGAAGAAGTGCTTGTGCCACTGCTCCGCGGAGATCAGTTTCTCCTTTGCCTTGCTGATATGGTTAAGGATGGCGCGTGGGGTGAACTTCTTGTCGTCAAGATTCAGCTGTCGAATACATTCGCGCGCAACATGGATCTGATCCCCGTCATCGTAGACGACGAAATCGCGCTTGAGGCCGATTCGATCCCCGAACTCCCGCAGAAGTCGAGCACAGATGGAATGGAAGGTACCCACCGTAAGCTTTTTGGAATCGCCTTCGCCGACCAGTCGCCCGATCCGGTCCTTCATCTCCCTGGCCGCCTTGTTGGTGAACGTAACGGCGAGGATTTCCCAGGGCCGAACTCCATGCTCCGCCATGAGATACGCAACGCGGTGAGTCAGGACACGGGTCTTGCCGCTTCCCGCGCCGGCAAACAGCAGGAGCGGTCCGTCGCGGTGCCGGACGGCCAGTCGCTGGATCGGGTTTAGTCCGCGCAGGAGCGGATGCCGATCCTGTGGATCCAGCGCCACGTCGGCGGCCCCGAGCGGTGATTCGGCATCTCGCATGGTCGGAAAGGCTCCCGGGACGATCTCATTCGTGGCAAATAGACTGAAGTTAAGTGTACCATGAAGCCGACTATTTTATCGGGCAGATCGGCCCGTCCGAAAGCCGTCCAAAAGCCCGCCGAGGAGGGTCGTGAAGCCACGCTTGGGATGACTTTTGATTGACTTTCGAGTGTCGATGACGGTATCATGATCTGAATAAAATCTATTGCGTGTGAGCTTCAACGTCGAACCATTACGCGAAAGCCCTATATTATAATGAGCGAGTTAAGCCCCTTTTTCGGGCCGAACGCGGGCTACATTCTGGAACTCTACGATCGTTACCGTCAAGACCCGGAAGCCGTAGATCCGGAAACCCGCGCATTTTTTGCGACATGGCAGCCATCGCCGCTGCCGGCGACCGGCGGCGAAGAGCCCGCAATCGTTGAATCGAGACCCATTCCACCCGCCCCCGCAGCCGCCTCCTTCGGCGAGTCGGAGGTCGCGAGAGCCGCGGCGACCGCGCGACTCGCGCGATTTATCCGTGAACGCGGGCACCTCGGCGCCAAGGTCGATCCTCTTAACCTTCTAGAGTCCACCGCCCCCGGATTGGAACTCAGCGATCACAACCTGACCCCGGAAGACCTGCTTGCTATGCCCGCGAGCGTCGTCGGGGGGCCGATCGCCCGAGAATCCGGCAATGCTGCCGAGGCCATAGCAAAGTTGCGCGAGATCTATTCCGGCACCATCGGATACGATGACGAGCATATCGCGAACGACGCGGAGCGCTACTGGCTACGCAATTCGGCGGAGAGCCGCCAGTTCTTCGACGGCATCGACGACGCCCGGAAACGAGAAGTGCTTGAGCGCCTCACGGAGGTGGAGTCCTTCGAGAGGTTCCTCCACAAGACGTTCGTCAATGCGAAACGGTTCTCGATCGAAGGCACGGACATGCTCGTGCCCATGCTGGACGAGATCATACACAACTCCGCCGCCTCCGGCACGCAGGAGGTCGTGCTCGGAATGGCGCACCGCGGCCGCCTGAACGTCCTCGCCCACATTCTCGATAAGCCCTACGCCAAGATCCTCTCCGAATTCGAAGCCGCGAAGCACGAAGAAGGAACTTCCGTCGCCGGCCGTGGCACCCAGGGCTGGAGCGGCGATGTTAAATACCATCTCGGCCACCGGCGCGCTTACACGGAGAACGGGTCGCCCGAGATCACGCTAACGCTGGTACCTAATCCCAGCCATCTGGAGTTCGTGAATCCCGTTGTGGAGGGGCAGGCGCGAGCGGCGCAGGATGTCCGAAACATGCCCGGCGAGCCGGTCCAGGAGGTCAACCGGGCGCTCGCAATCGCGATCCACGGCGACGCGGCGTTTCCCGGCCAGGGTATCGTGGCGGAGACGCTGAACATGTCACGCCTGAAGGGCTACTGCACCGGCGGCACCATCCATATCATTGTCAACAACCAGATCGGTTTCATGACGTTGCCGGGTGACGATCGCTCGACCACCTATGCCAGCGACCTGGCAAAGGGGTTTGAGATCCCCGTCGTCCACGTCAACGCGGACGATCCTATCGCGTGCATCGCGGCCGCCCGGATGGCGGACGCCTATCGGGAGCGGTTCCAAAAGGACTTCCTGATCGATCTCATTGGATACCGGAGGTACGGCCACAATGAGAGCGAGGAGCCGTCCTATACTCAGCCCACGATGTACGAAGTGATTCCCGATCACCCGCGCGTCCGAGAACTGTGGGCGGATCGGCTTATCGCCGAGGGAACGGTTACTTCGGAGCAGGTCGAGGTGATGGTCAACGCGGCGTACACGCGGCTCCAGGATGAGCTCCAGGCGGCGCGAGCGGGAATGGCGAGGCCCTCGTTCGGCGGAAAGTCGGACCTTGCCGCTCGCCCATCACGCCAGCAGGCGCCCGTTACCTCGGTGCCCGGTGCCAGACTCCGCGAGCTGAACGAAACGCTCTTGAAGTGGCCGTCAGACTTCGCACCGAACCCGAAGCTCGAGCGCCTGGTGTTCAATCGGCGACGCGAAGGGCTGGACGTCGACCGGGGAGTTCTCTGGGGCCACGCGGAGGCACTTGCGTTTGCAGCCATCCTTGCCGATGCAACGCCCATCCGGTTGACAGGTCAGGACTGCCAGGCCGGGACTTTCGGGCACCGGCACGCGGTACTTCACGACCCGCATACGGGCGCTACTTACACCCCGCTCCAGCATCTGCCACTGGCGAGAGCCTCGTTCGCGATCTACAACAGCCCGCTGTCCGAAAATGCGGCGCTAGGGTTCGAATACGGATATAGTGTTCACTCTCCGGGAGCCCTGGTGCTCTGGGAGGCGCAATTCGGTGATTTTTCCAACGGGGCACAGGTAATCATCGACCAGTTCCTCGTCTCCGGCAGCGCGAAGTGGCGGCAAATACCTTCCCTCGTGCTTCTCCTGCCGCACGGCTATGAGGGCCAGGGGCCTGAGCATTCCAGCGCGAGGCTCGAACGGTTCCTTCAGCTGGCTGCGACGGACAATATCCAGGTTGTTAACTGCACTACGCCCTCTCAGTATTTCCATCTGCTCCGCCGGCAGGCCGCCAAGATCAAAAACGACCCGCGGCCGCTGATCGTCATGACCCCGAAGAGCCTGCTCAAAGATGCGTCGGTAGCCTCTTCGCTCGCCGATCTTGCAGAAGGAGTTTTTCAGCCGGTGCTCCGGGACATTGCATCTGAAAAGCGCGCGGAGCGAGTCACGAGACTGGTACTGTGCAGCGGCAAGGTGTATGTCGAGTTGATGAAGCATCCCGCATTCGCCGGAGCAGAACTAGTCGCCGCGGTCCGCGTCGAGGAGCTCTACCCGTTCCCCGTTGACGAGATTCGAGACGTGATCCGAACCTATCCGAATCTTCTTGAAGTCGTGTGGCTGCAGGAAGAGCCTGCGAACATGGGCGCCTGGAGCTTCGTCGCCCCGCGCCTGGACGAGCTGTTTCATCCGGTCCATTTCGTTGGCCGCCCCGAGTCGGCCAGTCCCGCCGAGGGTTCCAAGATGCGCCATGATATTGAGCAGGCCCGCATCCTCTCGGCGGTGCTGTGTAACGCGCCTGAGCTCGTCGAGCGGCGCGAAAAGCCGGTGCTTCAGACGGTATCCAAGCGATAGTCGCTGAATCATAGGGACGATCAGGGTAGATCTCGATCGTTCCGCTGAGGGCTGCCGCAGTCCCGAGCGGTCCAGCCTGCATCAACCACGATAAAGTGGCCGGCCTTACGAGGGCGACAACCCCCGCGGGACCGGGCGCAATGGCACGGGCGTAGAGTTGTTGAAACGGAGTAGAGCGAACGATGCCGGCAGAACTGCGCGTGCCACAGATGGGCGAGTCCATTAGCGAAGCGACCGTACTAATGTGGCTTAAGAAAGAGGGCGATACATTTTCGGCGGGCGAGGACCTCGTCGAGCTGGAAACGGACAAGGCGAACTCAGCCCTCTCTGCCGAGCATGCAGGCGTCCTATCGAGAATCCTCCATAGGGAGGGAGACACCGTCGGACCGAACGATGTCCTCGCGATCCTCGGCGATCCCGGCTCTTCCACGGTTCAGGATGCCACGACGAGCGCGCCGGCCGACGCCGCCGTGGATAACGGCCGAACCGCGCCCCATTCGTCTCCACTGGCGGCAAAGGTCGCCGCGGCCCAGGGCGTCGATCTGGCGCAGGTCCGCGGCAGTGGTGTCAGCGGTCGCATCATGAAGGATGACGTGGCCAGACTCGCTCAGTCCGCCAAGACCGAACCGGCGACGGCGGAGATCGCGGCCCCTCCTGAGCCCAAGCCATCCGCCTCTCGTACGCCGCAGGCGACCGCGGGCGCCGTAGCGCTCCCCGATGAGGATGCGCGCGTTGAGCGCCGTCCGATGACGACCATGCGGAAGGCGATCGCCGCCTATCTCAAGCAGGCCCAGAACACGGCTGCGATGCTCACGACCTTTAACGAGATCGACATGAGCGCCGTGATGGAGCTGCGGAAACGCCGCAAGGAGGCTTTCGAGAAGCGCAACGGCGTCGGACTGGGCTTCATGTCCTTTTTTACAAAGGCGACGGTGGGCGCGCTGAAGGTCTTTCCGCAGCTAAATGCGGAGATTCAGGGCACTGACCTCCTAATCAAGCACTTCTTCGACATCGGTATCGCCGTCAGTACGAAGGATGGTCTGGTCGTACCGGTAGTGCGAGATGCCGATCGCAAGACCTTCGCAGGGATCGAGAAGGAGATCGCGGACCTCGCCGGAAGGGCTCGGGAGCGGAAGCTGGGACCGCAGGAGCTAAAGGGCGGCACGTTCACGATCACGAATGGAGGCGTCTTCGGATCGCTGCTATCCACGCCTATCCTCAACTATCCGCAGGTCGGAATCCTTGGGATGCATAAGATCGAGGAGCGACCCGTGGCGCAGGCCGGCGAGGTTGTAATTCGGCCGATGATGTACCTTGCGCTCTCGTACGATCACCGGATCGTGGACGGCAGCGAAGCCGTCCGCTTCCTCGTTCGCGTCAAGGAGCTGATCGAGGACCCGGAGACACTGCTGCTGGAGGCATAGCGCGTCGCCTGAATCCTCCATCTGTATTTCATTATCCGCACCCAGAGTGCCCTCATTTGAGATGTAGCTGGCGGATCAGGGACCGTCAGGCGCCTTGTCAAACACTCGCCGCTATGCTATAATCAGGTCAGGCTGCCGGACGGATCTGCTCCGTCCAGGAAGTCGTTGCGCGCCCGTAGCTCAGCGGATAGAGTGTCTGCCTCCGGAGCAGGAAGTCGTTGGTTCGATCCCAACCGGGCGTATTCAGACCGTTACGTACTCTTCCTAACCACTTCTGACCCCGTCTAGCGATGGCCCGCCAGTGTTTGCTAGTCCGGCATTTTGCCTGGACCTATGCTGTTATGGATTTTGGCGAAGCACTCCTTTAGGATGGGTCCGTTTGCGTCCACGGTAAAGGAAAGTGCAAAGCCGCCGACCCAACTTGCCAGGACAGTACTGTCGGGAGCGGGAGTGTCAAGCAACAGACAGACTGGCAGGGTGGGCATGATGGCGCGAAGCAGCGTCATTAATTCAAACGCCGAGTGTCCCGCGATCTGTTGGCCCAGCAACAGGAAATCGCTGCTCGCCAGTGGCTCCGCCAAACGTATGATGCTTGGGTCGGCGAACTGCCCGTTAATCTGATTGTACTTGTCCTCCCCCTCATTGATAATCGCGCCATCGCCCTCCGTGCCGAAGAAGCCCTGCAGCGTTGTGTTAATGTGGTAGAGGTCACCGATAGATCGGACTTCGGCGACCTTGTGGATCACTGCGAAACCTGCGGCTTTGAGC
This sequence comes from Chthonomonadales bacterium, assembly GCA_038211235.1. Taxonomy (GTDB): domain Bacteria; phylum Armatimonadota; class Chthonomonadetes; order Chthonomonadales; family Chthonomonadaceae; genus DATGJU01. The sequence goes on from JBBQVV010000077.1 coordinate 17,136, forward strand.
GCGGTGGTGAAGTTTTGAAGTTGGGCCGGCGCCATGTCTGGTGCGACGACGCACGCCTTCGATGCCTTTTCCATCGGATAATATCCTTTCATCTGTGTTGCCAGGCGCTGACGGCCGTGATAGAGCCAGCGCTTGATCGTTCCCTCTGGACGGACGAGATAGCGTGCGACCTCCTCGATGGACCATCCTCTCAGATAGAAGAGGCTCACCGCACGGGCCTGGTCACGCGGCAACTGGCGGAGGGCGTGCTCGATGTCCAGACGCAGTACGGGAGAAGGATCCTCGACACCCACTGTCTGCGCTTCATCCAATGGCGTGGCCCTCGGCTGCTTACCCCGGCTCATCCGGCGGGTCTGGTTTCGAACGACCGTGTACATCCATGCCCGTATGGACGTAGGGTCGCGCAGGTCAACAGCATGGCAGCAGATCTGATACAGCGCAACCGCCACGGCGTCCGCGGCATCTTCACGATGTCGCAGTTCGGCGTAAGCCAGGGCGAAGAGCCCGACCCGCAGACGATCGACCAGTTCAGCCAGGGCTTGTTGATCGCCGCTGCGAGCTCGGATCGCCAGTTCTAGTTCGTCTGGTTTGGGTTTCATCATAATGCAGGAGCCAGACAGGGATGGAAAAGGTTCGGGTTCGTGCTGCTGATCGCGATAGCGTTCGCGAATCCGGAGTCGCGATCAGCAATGCGTTATCATGGAGGGTATCGTTCCAATACTCTGTTGAACTCGAACACAATCGTTGTGGCGCAACGGAGCTGACGATCGTCGGACCGTGCTTCGTCTACTCAGACGCTGACGGCAAGCGAGCAGTGCAGCATCTTGCGGAGATTCAGGGAGGGGGACGATGTGAGCGCCAGAGATTGGTTCGGCGTCGTTGTTCGCGGGATTGGATTGATCACCTTCATCTACGGCTTGTACTTCTGTACTTCGAGTACGCTCGTTGCTGTTGCCCCAAGCATCGGGACCCACTCGCCACCAGCAACGTACGCCGTCTATGCAGTGCTCTTTGTTGGATTGGGCACCTACTTACTTCGCGGCGCACCAGAACTGATGAAACAAAGCGGAAACTGTCAGTATCTTTCTGATAAGGCACCAGAATTAGAGTGTGGTTGGAACGCCAAATGATAGGAGAGTAGATTCCGTTATTCAGGTCCACAGTCTTCGTGGCCTCACACATCAGGAGCTTTTTGTGCGGAGGCAAATACGCGCTGCAGAGAACTGTCAAAGAAACGATTCCCGCGATCCATGTCCTCTTATGGCGCATAGAGGTTTCCTTTGGGACGTGTGCCTATTCCTAGTCTCGTCGAATTCGATATGCCTGGTTAGGTGCGCGAGGGAGGCGCCAATCGCCCGACGGCTAGTCGCATCGTGCCCGTATTGCACTGCGCGGTGCATCGCGGCTGAGAGTGCCGATACTTTGCCACTTTGCGGGTCAATTCGCCGATCACGAGGTCCGACGAGAGTGCACCGGCGACGTCACCGCCTCAAATCGCTTTACCAGATCGTCCAGAAGGCGCGTCTGGTCCGCGAGTACCTTGTCTTGCGCTACCAGTATCTCGTCTTGATGCGTCAGATGCTCCATGATCACGCGGATCTCCTCTTCGGCTTTGAGGTTGCACTCGTAGTCCGATTGTGCTGAGAATCTGTCCTTCTCGTTTTGACGGTTTTGACTCATCATCACGATCGGGCCGGTATACGCCGCCTGAAAACTCAGGACGAGATTCAGCAGTATGAACGGATACGGGTCGAAGGCCTTCTCCCTGAAGTGCAGCGCGAGATACACGTTTGCGACAATCCAGGCCATGAGTACGACAGACTGGATTATGATGAACGGCCAACCGCCCACGACCGACGCAATCCGGTCGGCTACGCGCTGACCCAGCCTGCGGTTATCCTGGACGAGCTCGTTTACATTCTTGATGGGAGCGTGGTCGTGCCGATAGCGCGCAGCGGGGCCAAGGACTCGCGCTTGTGGTTCCGGGTTGAGTTCTGCAGAGGTTGTCTCGCTCATGATTTCGATCTCCCGACCTCTTTATTCGCAGCAAGACTACCAGGCGTGCGCACAGCTTCGCCCCTCCCGGTACATTCTCCTTTCCATGAGATACGTTGTCCAGGTACGCCGGACGGCTGAACCTACCATGCCCAGGGTCATTCAAATCGGAACCGGCCGGCGAATCAATTCGCGCCCCATACGGGCAGGCTTGACATGACACGGTATCGTCCTGCGACGACAAAACTGGTTTTCCCGCGCGCGGGCCAAGGGGCCCGTTGAGCCTGCCCGTAACTTGTCCGCACGGACGGGCGTGTTTTCATCCGCAAGACCAATTGACGGAAACGAGAACTGAACGTCCCAGCGCC
>JBBQVV010000078.1:0-19380 GCA_038211235.1 Chthonomonadales bacterium
ACAGCAACCTGATTCTGGTCAACTCCGAAGGTCTTATCCTGGAGTCGGCCAAGCGTATTCCCCGAAGGCTGAACCGATTCCGCGAGGTGCTGCCGGGGATTTCCTATCAGCCACCGCCGATTCAGGCGGGCAGAATGGATCCGTTCGATCCCAAGACCACCGAAGTGCTGGCAAGTGAAATGGAGGCTCGGCCCGCCGGTGATCCAGGCGAACGCGCGAAATGGCTGGTTGAAAACGTTGCGGGCATGTCACCCTTTCTCGCTGAGAATATCGCCGTCCAGGTCTTTTCGGGAGGCCATGAGGACGTAGGCGCTATGAGTCGGGTCTGGGAGTCGACCTTTGGCGCTGCGCTCAGAGGCCGCTATTCGCCCGTTGTAATACTCGATGGCGAACGTATCGTGGCCGCATATCCAACGCCTGTTTCGCAGGCGCCGAAGAGCGCGCAGACACCCATGGACGACCTGAATGCAGCGCTGGACCGGGCATTTAGCGGCGCGGTAGCGATTGCGGGGACGACAGCGCTCCTCGCGGAACTAAGAGGCAGGATCGAGCGTGACCGCAAACGTATCGGCAGGCAGGGTGAGATTGCTGCGCGCACCATCGCGGAGTCGGACAGGGCCGAGGAGTATAAGCAGACGGGCGAGTTGATCCTCGCCAACCTCTGGCGAATCGATCCCGGCACGGCGAGCGTGGTCGTGCAGGACTTCTTCGACGAGAAACTGCCGGACCGCAGTATCCCGCTCGATCCGAGGCTCTCGCCGCAGGAGAACGCCGAACTCCTATTCCGAAGATACCGGAAAGTACGGGATGGACAGGCGGTCGCCGAAAAGCGTCTCGCCGAGTCGCGCCTCCTTCTGTCGCACCTCGATTCCGCGGCCGAGAGGGTAGGGTCGTGGCAAGAGAATGGAGAGGGAACGCCAGAGGAGATTCGGTTAATAACGGAGGAGCTGAGAGCGCGAGGCCTTTTGTCCGAACGGGGCTCCGGAGATGCAGAGCCGGCGTCGGCTGGTCCCGATCTCCAGGGTCATAAGATTCGACGTGTCACCACGCCCGAGGGCTACGAGATCTATATCGGCGAGACTGCGACGGCTAACGACTACCTGACGACCAGACTCGCTGCTTCGAACGATCTCTGGCTGCACGTGCGCGCGTCTACGAGTGCGCACGTGGTCGTCAAGACGCAGGGCAATCCGGGAGCCGTGCCGCGCTCTGTCATCGAGTATGCCGCGCTGCTCTGTGCGCGCCATAGCAGCCAGAAGCACTCGGGCCTCGTGCCGGTGGATTTCACGCTCAAAAAGCACGTTCGGCGACCGAGGGGCGCCGCGCCCGGCAGCGCCGACTATCATCACGAAACGACGCTGCACGTCACGCCGTAGGACTCAGGTCACGATATCGCCAGCATATTGTTCAGCGCGACTCGCGCGTCCGCCGCGATCTCCGGCTTAACCTTTACCTGGTTGACGATCTGTCCGTTTTCGAGGCTCTCCATTGTCCACAACAGATAGTGCGGATGTATCCGGTACATGGTGGAGCATGGACACACTACGGGGTCGAGGCAGAAGACCGTCTTGTCCGGGAATTCGCGGGCCAGCCTGCTGACAAGATTCACTTCGGTGCCGATACCCCATGCGGATCCGGCAGGAGCCGCCGCGACAGTCCTGATAATGACCTCTGTCGATCCGTTCAGGTCGGACGCACGAACGACGTCGAGCGGACACTCCGGGTGGACGATAATATTGACCCCGGGATATTCGGACCGAGCCTTTTCGATCTGTCCGACGTTGAACCTTGCATGGACGGAACAGTGGCCCTTCCACAGAAGCACGGTCTTCGACCGGATCGCGTCAGCGGTCGTTCCACCGAACGCCTTATGCGGGTCCCACACAAGCATATCGATCTCAGGATCGAAACCAAGATCCACGGCGGTATTGCGACCGAGGTGCTGGTCTGGAAAGAACAACAGCTTGTCACCGCGCTCCAGCGCCCACTGGACTACTTTGCGTGCATTTGAAGAGGTGCAGGCCGAACCGCCATGCCTTCCCACAAACGCCTTCAAAGCGGCGGTGGAGTTGACATAGGTTATGGGCACGATTCGCGAGACGTCCGTAACAGCCTGTAGGTCTTCCCAGCAGGCTTCCACCTGGCTGATGGAGGCCATATCGGCCATGGAGCAGCCTGCGCCCATGTTCGGCAGTATGACCGCCTGCTCGTCCGTGGTCAGGATGTCGGCGGATTCCGCCATAAAGTGCACGCCGCAGAAGATGATGTACCGGGCCTCGGGGCGCCGGGAGGCGATCTGAGACAGCTTCAGACTATCGCCGCGGTAATCCGCCCATTTGATGATCTCATCGCGCTGGTAATGGTGCCCGAGGATCACGAGGTCGTCGCCCAGGCAACGCCTGGCACGCGCGATACGCAGATCGGTGTCTTCCGGCGAAAGCCGTGTGATCTCCATGGGGAGGGGCTGCTGAAACATGGGACTCTCCTATGGGCGAGCAGTCCGGCTGCGCGGCCTGTACGGAGCCGCGGGCACGAACGGTGATGTTGACATCGCCCTTATGCGGGTTGTGCCGAAAGAGAGCACCGGCTGTACCGAAGGCACATGCGGCTGTTCGCGTGAACGAGTTCTCGGACGGCGACAACGAACCAAACCAAACACTTTCTACAGTATCTCATTCTACCTTACGCATTTCACGCGACCAAAGTGACGTGTCACCGTCGATTCGCCGGTTTCAGGCCTTCTGTACGGCTTCCTGCAGCTTCGCGAGGGCCGTTTTGGCCACGGTGAGGGGATCCTGCGCATAGTAGGTCGAATTGAACAGCTCGATCGACAGCACCCCGCTGTATCCGATAGTCTTGAGGTCGCGAAAGACTTCTCCAAGCGGAGCGATGCCATCACCAGGGTAGACCCGATCCGCGTCCGTAATTGTTTCGCGGGGCGGCGTCGCCGGATAGTCATTCAGGTGGAAAACGTGAACGGCCGACGCGCTCAGCAGTTTCAGGCCGTGAAAACCTGAGCCGCCCTTGTAAAGGTGGTAGATATCCGGAAGGATGCAAGCCTGCGGATGATCGCTTCCGATCGCGATCATGGCGGCCTCGGCGAGGGTCCTAAGGGTTTTTGAGAAGCCCCAGACCTCGGCCATTGGAACTACCCCGACCTGTGTTCCAACGTCGAGCAGCGCGCGGTACCGCTCCGCGGCCCGTCTCAGGTCGAAGTTCTCAATCTCTGTCGCTCCAACCGGTGGCGCGGCCAATCGCTTCCCACCGATCTGTGCAAGCAGCTCCATATCCCGCCTCGCCTGTTCCAGACCCGCTGCACGCTGCGCGGGGTCGTCCACCATCCATGTAGCGAATCCGATCCCACTCTCCACGGTGATGCCGTGATCGCGAAGTCGCTTAGCTAGATCGGACAGGCTCCCTCCGGCAGACCGGTAGTGCTCAATCTCGTCGATCCATGGCTCGATAGCATGGTAGCCGGCTCTCGAAACAATCTCGATCACCTCGCCTAGCGGCAGCTTCTGTCCGCGAATCGTACTTGTGTTGAAGCAGTATCGGAACGGCTTAACGCTTGCTCCTGCCGCTCCAGCCAATGTCGAGCCTGACATATGTTTCCAACCTCCTGTTCCGAGCGCCGCGCCGGCAAGCGCCAGCGCCAGCGCTTCGCGGCGTGAAACCCGACTGCGCACGACATCTCTCCTGTAATCAGTCAAATGAACGGTTTCGTGTCGACGGTGAGCCTACTGTAGCGCGTCCGCAGTACGAAACCACTAATCGATGGTTCGGTCAAGTGAACGGGCAGTTAGCGCAAGCCACATTGCGCATCTGGTAGTTCGCGGAGGCCGTCCTATATCCCTGCCGAGATCCTGGAGCGAGAAGGAATAACCGATCTTATCGCATAAGAGTGTGAACAAAGATCGCAGGGAGCTCAGAGGCTCAGAGGAAGGGAAAATGCAATGTCTACCGAAAACAAAGAGATGGCGAAGAAGGTCCGCGGGCAGATCGCCCGCAGATATGTCGATGCGAGCCTTGTCAACGTAAACTGTATCGGGGGCAACGTGCATCTGACAGGAGTACTGAAGATCCTGCGAACTCATGCCACGGTCGATCTCAAAGAGGAGATGGAGAACATCAGCAAGCTGCTTCGAACGCTTCCGGGTGTGCGCGAAGTCGTCTGGGACGTATCGCTTCGAACGTGAGATTTGGATTTCGCATTCTAGATGCGCATGACTACGGAGAGCGATGGGTCAGATAGTGGTAGAACCCGGCGACACTAATTCCGCTGCGCGCAATGGCGATGGCGCCAAGGGCAAGGATTACAACTTGGAGGACGAGCCGGATAGATCCGTGCAGCCGGTCCACTCGCGACCTTGAGCATAGCAAGTAGAGCGCCAATACGTTTGCCGCCAGGTTCGCTGCGGCGCCAAGCAATACGAATGGCAGAGTCGGAAACGGGATGAGCGCCAGAACGGTCAGGGCCCAGAGTGAGGCAATGGCCGGCGAGTTCGCGGAGCGATTAAGTGCGGTTAGAGCCATAGTAGATCCTGTTCTGCGCGGATTTCACGTCGCCCATGATGCGCCGACGTTCGCCCTTAATCGCTTGTGCGAAACCTCAGTAGAACGGATTCTGCATTTCCGGCGCAATGCGATAAGCGATGCAGGATACATGCCATTCAACCGCGGACCGAAGAAACCGGTATGTTGATGGGTAATCCTCTGAAACAACGCATGGTGAATTCTCTCCAACTAAGCGGACGCGGCCGATCGTTAAGTGTCCTGACGTTATATTGAGCATCGTGGCTCGTTGATGTATCTGGTCCGGGCGGAGTAAGGGCATTGCGGATTCGACCTTTATCTGATGGCCGCGGAAGGGATCTGCCGGTATGCTAACTATTCGTGGTGGCGGAGCGGGGAAGTTCTGCGACGGAATCTCACGGCGCGACTTCCTGAAGATCGGCGGCCTGGCGCTCGGTGGACTGTCGCTTACCGAGGTACTTGCCGCGGAGGCCCGCGCGGGAATTCGCGACTCTCATAAAGCCATTATCATGGTCTACTTGCCCGGCGGACCGGCGCACCAGGACACGTTCGATCTGAAACCGGACGCGCCGTCGGATATTCGAGGCGAATTCAAACCTATCAAGACGAGCGTTCCCGGCATCCAGATCTGTGAGCACATGCCCAAGATCGCCAGGATGATGGAGAAGTTCGCGATCATACGGTCGTTGGTAGGGGCCCGGGACGAGCACGACGCCAGCATCTGCCAGAGCGGGTACAACGGTTCGGAGCTGCGGCAGAACCACGCCCCATGCCTTGGGTCCGTCCTGTCCAGGCTGCAAGGGCCGGTGGATAAGACGGTGCCGCCGTTCGTGGGACTGGCTCCGAAGATGGGTCACATGGAGTGGGCCGATCCCGGACAGCCAGGTTTTCTCGGACTCGAGCACGGTCCGCTGAAACCGGATGGCGAGCTCATGGGCGATATGGTCTTGAACGGCGTTACACTCGACCGCCTGAACGACCGTCGCCGGCTGCTTACCAGTCTGGACCGCTTCAGGCACGGCGTGGATACGATGAAAGGGATGGACGCCCTCGATCAGCGCGCGTTCGACCTCCTGACTTCGAAGAAGCTGGTTGACGCTCTCGATATCAGCAAAGAGGATCCCAAGGTTCGTGAGCGATATGGTGTTGGAACCAAGGACAACGTAGACGACGGCGGTCCTTGCTGGAACCATCAGTTCCTGGCTGCCAGAAGACTAGTCGAGGCGGGCGCGCGCTGCGTGACGCTGGCCTTTGGTCGGTGGGATTTCCATGGGGACAACTTCGGACAGCTCAAGAAGTATCTTCCGATGCTGGACAGCGCCGTCACCGCGCTCGTGCAGGACATCTATGATCGGGGGCTGGACAAAGACGTCTCCGTCGTGGTCTGGGGCGAGTTCGGACGATCTCCACGCATTAACAAGGATGCGGGACGCGATCATTGGCCACGCGTTGCGGCAGGGCTGCTTGCGGGGGGCGGGATGCGAACGGGGCAGGTGATCGGCTCGACCAATCGCTTCGGCGAGGAAGCAGACGATCGACCGATCCACTTTCAGGACGTCTTTGCAACCCTCTACCACAACCTTGGCATCAACATCAAGGACACTCCCATTGTCGACATGGAGAACCGACCCCACTACCTGTATGAGGGCCACGATCCCATTCCGGAGCTGATCTAATCGGGAGTTATCGTCCAGGACCGGTCGTGAATTGCAGGAACGGTTTCGGGTCGCCTGCGTTCCAGAGCAACACGGCGCCGTCCCAGGTCCCTCCTGCGACAATCTTCCCGTCCTTACTGAACCGCGTAACGTACACCCAGTCCTTCGCGCCCACCAGCGTCCTCGTGTTGCTGCCTCCACCATCCCATAGTTTGACGGTTTTATCACCGGAAGCAGTTGCCGCGGCGCCGTCCGCTGCGAACGTGGCGGACATTACACTTTCCCCATGGCCGGACAGCGTCCGGAGGAGACTCCCTCCTTCCGGCCCGACGCTCCACTCCCTGGCGGTACGGTCAGCGGACGACGTAATGAGCGACTTACTGTCGGAGCTGAAGTCTACCGAATAGACGACATCCTCGTGTCCGCCCAGGGAATAGAGTCTCTTCATGGTCGCCGCGTCCCAGATCTTAACGCTTCTGTCCGCGCCACACGACGCCAGGTACTTTCCATTCGGACTCCAGGCCACGCCCCAGACCGCGTCCGAGTGATCCTTACCACTTGCGAGCAGCTTCCCAGTAGCTATCTCCCATACCTTGATCGTCTTATCACTGCTTGCGGATGCGATACGCGCACCGTCGGGGCTGAAGGCGACGGCATTCACCGAGTCGGAGTGATCGCCAAACGATCGCAGCTCCTTACTGGTTCCGACGTCAAGAAGCCGCACTTCTCCTGTCGCTCCTGAGACGCCTCCACCGGATGCGAGCAGCTTACCATCCGTTGAGTAGGCCAATCCTCGGACTGTGTCCGGCTGTCCTGTCCAGCGAACAGCGATCGATCTGGATTGCAGGTTCCAGATCTGCACCTCTCGGTACGTCCCGACAGCAATCGTCCGTGCGTCCGGCGCGAAAGCGAGAGCGGTAACCGGTGCGGCTCGATTCAGGACAAAGGTGGAGACCGGTCGCACCGCGGACTTTCGCGCACTGAGACGGGGCGACATCGGTGCCGGACCCAGCTTATTATCAGCGACTGGAGGCGAGTCGGCCCTTGCTCCGGCATCGATCCACTGTCTGATTCGGTCGATGTCCGCCTGCTTAAGTCCGCCACCTGGTGGCATCTGGGGCTTCAATGCCCCGGTAATATACTTCGTCAGCCTGCTGTCCGCTGCCTTTCCCGCGATGAACGCCGGGCCGCCGCGACCGCCCTTCACGGCTCCGGCATACGAGGTCAGATTCAGGCCGCCGGACGCAACGTCGCCGTTGTGACATCCCGTGCAGGCGGTCCGGAATATGGGGTATATCTCTCGATAGAACGATACGGCCTGGGCAGGCGCCGTCCGCGACTGTGCTTCCGCGGTCGTCGGCATCAGGAGGGCGAGCCAAAATGCCGCCTGACGGCAAGGCTTCCAGGCGGCAGTCCACGAGGAGGAGATCTTACTAGCGAAGTTCTCGCTTTCCAATCGACGCCAATCCGATCTGTTCACGAACCAGAAGCGCGGCGTACACGAGAGCGACAGATTCGCGTCGCTTGCAGCAGACAAGCTAATGGCCTAATGATTGAATACAAACTCCTTAGAGTTCATTAGCGCCCAGAGAATATCTTCCGCCGCCTGCTGGCGGCTGTGGGAGCTGGCGAGTGCGCGCGTCGCCTGCTGAGATTCCACCCAACTGGGAAAGCGACTGTATGTGGCGAGATATAGGTCCTCGACCAGGCGCCTGTCGTCCATTTTCGCTCCAACAAGCCCCGCAACGCGCCCTGACTTAGATGCGATGCGGCCATTAATCGCGCTGCTGTTCATCAAGTGAAGGATCTGGCCAAGGTTCGGATCGGTTGACCGCTCGCACTCGCATGTCGTCGTTCGCGCGGGCCGGCCAAAGAGATCGAGGAAATACGATCCTACCGCGGTATCGGTGAGCTGCGTCGCGTGGAAGCCGACTGGAAAGCCGTCGAACTTATCCGGGACGCCCGTGGCGGCCGTGACCGCGTCCATCAACGGCTCGGCATCTAGTCGTTTGAACGTGTAATGAGAGCAGTACTTCGCGTCGTGGGAGTTTGCCGGCAGCGGCAGCGCGGATCGCTGGTACGTTTGCGACAGCAGGATCAATCGCATCGACCGCCGCAGATCGTATCCCCCGCGAACGAAATCATCCGCAAGCGCATCGAAGAGGGGCGCGTTCGACGGCGGATTTGTGGCGCGCAGATCGTCCACCGGCTCAACCAGACCTCGGCCCAGAAAATGCTTCCAGAGCCGGTTGACAACTTCGTGCGAGAAGAACGGATTTTGCGGCGAGGTCAACCACTCGACAAGAACCGCTCGCCGGTCGCCACGAAAGTCGGCGGCGACCGGCGAGCTATCCAGGGCGCACGGAGCGACTTCCCGACCGGTCTTCGGATGTCGGACCTCCCCTGTATTGGAGAGCGTGACGACAGGTTCGTCTTTCTGGTCTCCGGTCTTCGAGGCCACGCGCGCGAAGAAGGCCGCCATCTGATAGTACTGGTTCTGTGTCCAGCGTTCGTATGGATGGTTGTGACACTTCGCGCACTCCATCCTGACTCCCAGAAAGACCTGCGACGTCGTCTCCGCGAGCGCATTGGGACTTGCAGCCCCCCGGAAATAGTTGGCTGCTCCGTTACTAAACGCACTGCCCTGGGCGAGAAGCAGCCCCCGCGCAAATCGATCCCACGGCTCGTTCTCGGCGACGGCATCGCGTATCCACTGGTAGAGCGATGCCATGCCTTTGTCGCCGAGCGTCTGCCGCGAACACCGCAGCATATCTGCCCATCTGAGCGTCCAGTAGTCCACGTATTCGGGTCTAGCAAGCAGACGATCCACCAACCGCTTGCGCTTGTTAGCACCTTGGTCGGCTAGAAATGTCCTCGCCTCCTGTGGAGTCGGCAACAGTCCGATCACGTCTAGATAGCAGCGTCGCATGAAATCCGCGTCATTGCAACGGTCGGAGGGCGGCAGGCCGAGGGCGTCCAGCTTCTGGCCGACATTTCTGTCGATTAGCGTCGCCCCGGAGTAGTAGGACGCGGGCCGAGTCATAGGTGGTGCGAACGGCGAGACGATTCGCGCCGTTGCCACAAGGCCCTGATAGCGAAGAACGATCGCGCCCTCGCCGGCTCCGTGGACCGTCGCTTCGCCGTTTGCCGTGACGCCTGCAACCGACTCGTCCGACGCAGTGAATACAGTCTGGCCGGTGGCATCGCGCCGCTTGCCGTCCGAATACCGTGCCCAGATCGTAATCCTCTGCGTACTTCCCACTTCTAGCGTTCGAACGGCAGGAACCGGTTCAAGTCCAATGACGTGTGGGTCCTTCGCCGAGGGTCCCGGCATTCCGCTTGCGATCCAATCCCGCAGCAGCCGGTACTCCGAAGATCCGACTCGAAACCTCTGGCCGCCCTTGTGCGATACGGCGAACGTTGGCTTGCGCAGAAGCAGACTGGCTTCGGGCTGAGCGGGCGCGACGCGGCGCGCTCCGGACCCTCGCGTGATGACTGCGTAGTCCGCGTTGGGATCGTAACCCAGTAGCGATAGTTTGAAGCCACCCTTGCCAGCTCCCGCGCCATGACATGCGCCGCTGTTGCACCCGTTCTTAGTCAGTACGGGCATCACATCTATCGCGAAGCTTGGCGGTGCGGGCCTATTAACTCCCCGAACGACGAGGGGTATGCGAATTATACGGCCGCCGCAGCGGGCAACGATAGTAGTAGCACCGTCCGACCGTCCTCGCACTACGGCTCCTGAGTCGACTAGAGCGATTCTTGGGTCGGAGACTTCGAACGCAGTATTCGCCGTAATATCGACTCGGCGTCCGTCTGTGCGCTGCCCGTCCACCAGCATATGGATCTCATCGTAGGGCCCCAGAATCGACGGGTTCCGCGGCTGCAAGGGGATGGAGAGGAGGGCGGCGATCGGACGACGGGAGGCGTGCGTCGGAGCCGCAGTGGCAGAGCTGGCGCCAATGCAGGTTGCGAGAACGATCAGGCTCACGTTCAGTCCGCGAATCCACGAGTTCATACCGGGTTGCAAGGTCCTTTCAGCTGGCTGCCTGATCACATATCTGTATGGCGTTGTCAGCGACCAAATGTTTCAGCGGTCGATGCCAGTGCGCTGCTCCAGCCAGTCCAGATAGCGGGGAAGCGAGTATCGCAGGCCGCTGGCGATTCTAGGATCGTGCAGCTCGCGCCACGCGGTTTCCGGTGTCACCAGGAAGAGACCAGCGACCTCGCCGTCCGCGAAGTTCAGCCGAGCCAGGCCTTCCCCGGTCAAGGTACCGGCGAAGATCTGCCGAACCTCGGCGTCCAGAAAGGGTGGGTTGCGGTCCGGGTCTCCATCAAGACAGAAATAGGGACCGCCGACCGGAGTCAGTGTCCCCTCGTGGAGCACGGCACGAGAGTCTTGTTGAAGCAGCCCGATCTCCTCCGATATCTCTTTCCAGGCTCCTTCGTCGAAGGTCATGTCCGCGCCGTCCAATCGCTGCGGAACATGTCCCGCAACGGCCATATCGAGTGCTGCGGGCCACTCCGTCTTTGCAAAACTTCGCTTCTGGAGTACGATGAGGCCGCTGGGGGTTGCGAGGGCTACCTCGACGGCTCGGTGTCTAATTCCAAACAGGTGGAACAGCCAGCGCGGCCCTGTGACGCCGGTCGTGCTCCCATCTGGACGTGCAACCGCGAACGCTTCTTGAGGCTGGTCCCGGTATGGCTGGAATCGGTCCAGCCAAGAAATCGTTAGCCGGTCCATCTCCTCCTGCGTCAGACCGTCGCCGCGACGCAGCCGGAAGGACGTGTCGAGCGCCTCGCTGAGATGGTCATTGGAGAGTGGACGCATGTGCCCGATTACGACCGGAAAACTACGCCCATACAACACGGTTCCGACCGGAGTTCTTGGCGCGATAGAGAGCCTCGTCCGCGCGCGATATCACCTCCTGCGGGTTCAAGCCGTCCTCCGGATATGATGCGACCCCGACGCTGACGGTGCGGTGAATCTCCTCACCGGCAACCAGCATGAAGGCCCGCTGTTCCATCGCGCTTCGAAGCCGCTCGGCCAGGAGAAAGGCGTCGTCCTTGTGTGTTTCCGGCATCACGATGATGAACTCTTCGCCACCGTATCTACCGATTCGGTCGACAGTCCGCACGCCTGAGCGCAGGAGATGCGCGACAGTCCTGAGTAATTCGTCGCCTGACGGATGGCCATAGGCGTCGTTGAAGGACTTGAATCCATCGACGTCTACCATCAGTACCGAGAGCGGTCGATTGTAACGCTCGGCTCGGCGCATCTCCTCGCGCAGAAGCTCGCGCACCCTGCGGTGGTTGTACAGTCCGGTCAATCCGTCGGTTGCCGCCAACTCACGCATCTGGTTTCTGGCGCGCAAGTTCTCGACAGCCAGACCCACGTGGGGCACGAGGGCCTCTAACATCGCCGCGTCGTCGGGAGAAAACGGGATGGAGGCAGAACGCGTCCAGTGTGCGACGCCGAGGAGTTTCTGTTGTGAGATAATAGGATACAGTAGCCACGAGTCCGCGGCAGGCTCGTTCTCCGACCGCCTCAACGTGCGGGCAGCGTCGGATACGATCAGAGGCCGGGTTCGTTCCGCCGCGGTTCCGATGAGACCTTCACCTAACCGAGTGCGGATTCCGGCAAATTCACCCATGTCCGGCAGGCCGATCGCAGGTACTATCTCATCCTGAACGTCGTCCACAAGCCATACCAGTCCGCGCTCCGAATGCACCAGAGTCTGTGCGAGGTGCAGAAACCTGTAGAGCAGCGCCGTCGGCTCCGCCGTGGCGGCATCGGCGAGGCCCGCCAGCCCCATCGCCTGTGAAACCGCCAACTGCTTTCGCAAGTTGGACAGCTCGAAAGCTCTGCGTATAAATAGCCCCTCGATCGCAAGGAAGGCCAGCAGGGGAAGGAGGGCCCACGCGCCGAAACTCACGCTTAGCGGAAGCACGGCGGCCAACGGAACAAATCCCAACAGCGTGACGCCTGGCCGCAGCCGGCGACAGGTAGCCCAGGTAGGCTGCCCCGTGGCGGACAATCGATCCAGCGCCGCGAATCCAACGCCGCACGTCACGATGAATGCAACCATTGCAGGAGAGAAGCGCAGAAAGGCAAGCGAGGACAAACTTGCCGTGTCATGCGTTGAGGCGGAGACTTGAGGAGATGCGGCCAGCACGATTCCCGCCGCAACCGAGGCCGCGGCAAACGGTATGGCGCTCCTCAAGGCGTCGATTCTTGCCGATCGATAATGTAGAAACAGGCGGGCATCAATCAAGGCGGCAGCAACGGTTCCAAGAGCGCCCGTCGCGGCGCCGATCCACAAAGTGACCGCGCAAACAATCGGTCCGGCAAGGTGAATTCGGATATTGCGGAACTGTACGACGGGGAGCCGATAGGCGGCGAGGAATACGAGTGTACAGGGAACGAACGCAGCCAATTCACTAAACGGCCCAAACAGGTTGCCTGGCTGGTTCAAGTACGCTTCCTTTCATCCTGCTTGCCAACGGGAACTAAAGTGCGCCTTATGATGGTATTGTGTCACAGTAATTGGGACAGGGATCCGCATGCCGCCTGATCGTGACGCCGCAAGCACAACCGCTGCACGCATGGGGCGCCGGTATTTGATCGGACCGTTGACCCATTATAGCCAAATCCCCCTCATTGATTCAAGTACCCGGACGCTGTCTGCATCCGAAGTGGCTGATCGCATTCGTTTTGCGATCCGCATACCGATCGTCCAATGAGCCCCCCGCCCGAGCGGCGTCGTTTTGGCGCTATTCCTTGGCGACACGCGCGTACACCGAAGACGCGGTTAGAACGCCGTTATTGTAGGTTCGAGAAGGGAGAAGCGGGGAATGGATGTGCATCTCATTTTGCGGCGGTTGGCCGTGGCGGCGGGGCTGGCAGGCGTGCTCGTCTCCGCGGTGTTTGGTTGTGGAGGCGGGTCCGGAGCATCTGGCGGCGGGAACAATGGCGGGAATAACGGCGGAGCTAATGGCGGAACCGGTCCGGGACTCACGGATCCACCCGATACCAACCGCGCTGCATGCGTTGCCAACACGGCCGTAAGTGGCCGAAAGAAGTGGACGATACTGGTCTATATTAATGCCGCAAACAACCTGCAGCCTGATAGTCTGCTAAATGTGGCTCAGATGGCCTCCGTCGGCTCCGACGGTAATGTCAACATCGTAGTTCAGTGGAAACAGGCGCTCTGCGTGGACTGTGGGCAGCCCTCGTTCTTCGGGACTCGCCGTTACCTGCTCAAGCAGCACTCCGCCGCGGACGTCAGCGCAATCACTAATGGGAATACCAGCTCGCTCGATCCCGATCGGCTCGCCGATCCCACCACCAATGATCCCACTACTCACCAGTCCGATATGGGCAGTTACCAGACCCTTCAGAAGTTTGTACAGTTCGGCACGCAGAACTATCCTTCCAACCAGATGGCGCTCGTAGTCTGGGACCACGGGTCGGGTTGGCGGAACGTCTTCCGGTCGGCCGGCACGAGCAAGCTGGCTTCCGCCAGGCGCGCGGTCTCGCAGGACAACGAGACGAACAACGAGATTGAGACCTGGGAGCTTCCGACCGCGCTCTCCGGTCTATCCCAGCCCATCGATATGCTAATCGTGGACTGCTCGCTTGAAATGATGGCGGAGGTGGCGTATGAGGTCCGAAGCAGCGCCAGGGTGATGGTCGGCTCCGAAGAGAGTCCGCCCGGCGCCGGCTACGCCTACGATGCCTGGCTGACGGCTCTCAAGAGCAGCGGGACAGATCCCTGCAAGGTTGGAAACAGCATCCTGACGACCTTTATCGCCGCATACCCTAGCGCGACGGACATCACGCAGGCCGTGGTCGACCTGTCCAAAATGCCGACCGTGGCGACCAACCTGGATGCGTTTGGCGCTAGTCTGTTCAGCCACTTGACCGATCAGGCAACGGTGATCACAAACGCGCGCAACAACGCGCAGAGCTACGCTTATCCGGAGAACAAGGACCTCTATCACTACGCCGACCTCATTCGAACAACCACGACCGCGGCCGACCTGAAGCAGGCCGCCTTCAATCTCGAGGCATCGCTGCGAGGCAAGGGTGCGGCGATCATATTCACCGGTCATGGTACGACGTCTCAGGCAAACTCTGATGGCATGGCGGTCTATGTTCCTGAGCCGTTCACGTACCTGACCACCTATAACAACCTGGCACTCACTCACGCCGCGCCGCACTGGGCACAGTTCCTGCAGGCACAAAAGCAGTAAAGGGCAGGCAACAGGCCATAGACGCCAGGCCGTAGGGAAACGCATCCCCTACGGCCTATCCTCTAACGTCTACTTCGCGGTCTGCTCTCTAAAGTATTCGATAGCCTGTTCTAGCGACATCGCGCCAAGGTCGCCATCGCCTCGGCGCCGGACGCTGACCGTCCGGTTCTCAACGTCGCGGTCGCCAAGAATGAGCTGGACCGGCACTTTGAGGAGTTCGTTTTCCCGGATCCGTTTGCCCATCTTCTCGTTGCGCGCATCGACTTCGGCCCGGAACCCTGCTGCCTGAAGGCACTTGCGAACCTCATCTGCATAGGCCTGATGTCGGTCTGCAATGGGAATCAATGCGATCTGTTGTGGCGCGAGCCAGAAAGGGAAATCACCTGCGTAGTGCTCAATCAACACCGCGAGGAATCGCTCCGTCGAGCCCGTTACAGCGCGGTGAAGCACTACCGGCGTGCGTTCCTTTCCCTCGTCATCGATGTAAGTGCATCCCAGGCGTGACGGCTGTATGAAATCAACCTGGATCGTGCTGATCTGCCACTCTCGGCCCAGCATATCCTTCGTGATGAAGTCGGCCTTCGGGCCGTAGAACGCGGCTTCGCCGGGCGCCTCATAGTGCTCCACGTTGTTTGCATCGAGCGCTGCGCGCAGCGCGGAGGTTGCTCTCGACCACTTCTCATCGTCCACGACAAACTTTCCGCCGGGCTCTTCGCCGCGCAGCGACAACCTCACTTTGTAGTCATGAAAACCGTAGCGGCCCAGTACCTCGCGGATCAGCTCCAGCGCCAGGCTGAACTCGCTCTCGATCTGGCTCTCCGTACAGAAGATGTGACAATCGTCTTGTGTCAGAGAACGGACGCGCGTCAGGCCGTTCAGCTCACCCGATTTCTCATAGCGGTAGAGCGTTGCAAACTCGGCGAACCTTAGCGGCAGGTCGCGATAGGAGCGAAGACCGCTCTGATTGTACAGCGTCATGTGGGACGGGCAGTTCATCGGCTTCATCCGATAGGTAATTCCCGCCTCCTCATCACGCATCGGGGGGAACATGACATCGGCGTAGTTATCGTAATGGCCTGAGCGTTTGAAGAGGTCTTCGCGAACAATGTGTCCCGTCCACACGTGCTGATAGCCATACCGCGTCTGAACATCACGTACGTAGCTCTCCATCACCTGCCGCAGCATCTCGCCCCTCGGAAGGAAAAGCGGAATGCCCGAACCAACAGCCTCCGGCGCAAATACGAACAGTCCCAGGTCCTTCCCAATTTTCCGGTGGTCACGAGCACGAGCTTGCTCGAGCCGGCTCAGGTAGGCGTCTAGCTCGGCTTGCGTCTGCCAGGCCGTGCCGTACACGCGAGTCAGCATCTTATTCTTCTCGCTGCCCCTCCAATACGCGCCCGCCGTATGGAGCAGCTTGTAGTACTTAAGATCGCCTGTCCCAGACACGTGAGGTCCCCGGCACAGATCGATCCAGTCGCCCTGACGATATAACGAGATCACCTCGCCCTCCGGCAAGTCGTCGATCAATTGAACCTTATAGGGCTGTCCGGCTCGGACTTCAAGTTCGCGCGCTGCATCGCGCGGCATCTCCTCGCGTTCGATTCTGAGGTTCCGCGCAGCGATTTCGCGCATCTTAGCCTCGATTCCCGGCAGGTCCTCTTCACGGATCGGCTCCGGCAGGTCAAAATCATAGTAGAAGCCGTCCTCGATCGGAGGACCGATCGCATACTTTACTCCAGGAAAAAGCTCTCCTACCGCCTGTGCCATCAGGTGCGCCGTACTGTGGCGGAGGTCGTAAAGGGGCTCTCCACCCTGGTATGGTTCATGCATCGTCTCTACTCCGTTCTCGAGTTAACAGCAAAATGGTATGCAAACAAAACCGCTTTCAACCGGACGTTGAAAGCGGCGCGCTGTGCGTGCGAATTGGTGACCGATGCCTACGTCTAGTCTTCGCCGAAACGGAACAGCGCAACGCTAAGCCGTACGGTAACAACCGACGCTCGCGAAGCCTCCACCGTCCCGCTCTCGAAATTAGCCACGAATATCATCGCATTGTGCCTCATAAACGAGTTGACAACAATTATATCGGCCGCGTGTGCAGGAGTCAAGTGCCGTTTTGCAAGTGGATCCGTTCAATTGACAGCCACACGGCCACAAGGTACACTGAATGGCCCACAGTCGAGTTCGTCGCCAGGAGCCTCCGCTCGGAATCTCGATGGGAAGGAGTGTGCCATGGTCACCGGCCCAAGCCATATGCCGCAACAGGGTTCACTGCATGAGCTCAAGCTTTTTGCCGGTCCGGGTAATCCCGCGTTGGCGCGGTCGGTGGCAGATTGGCTGCAAATTTCACTCGGCAAGATGCATTATGAACAGTTCGCCGACGGAGAGAACTACGTTCGGTTCGACGAGAGCGTGCGCGGTATGGACACTTACATATTCCAGCCGACCTGTCCGCCTGTGGACACGAACCTGATCGTGCTGCTCGAGGCCATCGATGCGCTCAGGCGCGCATCGACCTGGCGCATCACGCCAGTGATTCCGTACTACGGGTATGCGCGTCAGGAGAAGAAGGACGCTCCCCGCGAACCGATCACCGCGAAGCTCGTCGCGGATATCCTGACGACGGCGGGAGCCAACCGCGTGATGTGTCTGGACCTCCACGCGGACGCAATTCAGGGCTTCTTCAACATTCCTGTCGATCACCTTACGGCAATTCATCTATTTATCGACTACTTCGCGGCAAAGATAAGGGACGGAATGCAAAATCCGGTCGTCGTATCTCCCGATGAAGGCCGCGTGAAAAAAGTACGGCGCGTGGTTCAGGCATTGAAGGCGCCGCTTGCCGTGGGCTATAAGCATCATCCGACCCACGGCCAGACGGAGGTCACGCATCTCGCAGGCGACGTCAGAGACATGACGCCACTGATCATTGAGGACATGATTACCACGGGCGGCAGTATCCTGCAGGCAGTCGATGCCTTGCTCGCTCGCGGTTGCCGTCCGGAGATCCATGTCGCCGCCACCCATGGAGTGTTTGCGCGCGATGCGGTAGAGCGCCTCTGCGAACGTCAGGAGGTCGCCGAGATAGTAGTCACCGATTCCGTCCCGCTTCCAACGGAAAAGCGACACCCGAAGATTAAGGTCCTGTCGGTCGCCTCTCTTTTTGGAGAGGCTATCCATCGCAGCAACAGTAACCTGTCGATCACGTCGCTGTTCGATTGAGAACCTACCCAAGACCATTGAGTGGGCGCCAACCATACGTTACGCGGTGCCTTCCGATCAAATCGCGCGCAACGAGCAACAGCGGCCCAAATGAGGCCGCTGTTGCTCGTTGCGCACTTGCTGAAAGACCCTAAGCTCGGATGTTGACAGTTCCTTGCTCCGTACCGGCGGCCGGCAGCAGTTTGTCGACAAGGTTCTTGTCCGCCTCTGCGGTCTTCTTAAGAAGTGCCGCTACTACCGCGGTGTTCTGATCGGCCGCACGAAGCAGGTTGCCGGTGACGGTCGAACTGCTTTGCAATGATCCCACATCTGCCATTCTTGGACTCCTGGTCGACTACCTGTTGCAGTCTGACCTTGATCTCCGGTAGTGAGCTGTCGCCTTCATCAGCATATCCCGTTCAATGATGAGAGCCAGGCCTCTACTCATTTTCGGCTCATACAGGTACGAACAACAGTGCAGCCACGCCAATACGATGGGGCGCCGACTATGTAGGCCGGCGATAGAATGCCGGCGCCAGAGGCTCAAAACCGATCGCTTCGGGGTGGAACAATCGTTCGGTTCCTCCCACGAACAGGACGCCTCCTGGCGCGAGTGCTCGAAAGAACTGGTCGAATAGTCGATCCTTCGCGGCCTGTGTAAAATAGATGACGACGTTTCTGCAGCAGATTAGATCGTACTCTGCGTCAAAACGATCGGCGAGTAGATTATGGGATGAGAACACCACCCGGTTCCGAATCTCGGGTTTCACCTGATATGATGGTGCGCTATCTACTCGCGTCGCGTCGCGCACGTGTCCGCCTGCCGGCGCGATCCGGAAGAACGATTCCAGGCAATCGCCGGGGATATTGCGCAGATCGTGCGATCCATAGATCCCCTCGCGGGCCCGCCTTAGAACCGTCCTATCGATGTCCGTCGCGTGGACCGTATGCGCCGCTTCAGGCTCGGATTCGGCGAGCAGAATGGCAAGGCTGTATGGCTCGGCCCCGTAGGAGCAGCCCGCGCACCAGATCCTGAGACGCTGCCTCGAACTGCGCAAGGCCGGCAGCACGCTGTACCTCAGCTCGTGCCACTTGTCCGGATTCCGGAAGAACTCTGAGACATTGATAGTTATCCGGTCGAGAAATGTGTCGAACTCGTCGGTGTCCCGCTCCAGTAACTCGAAGTACTCGACAAAGTCCGCGGCACGGGATCGTTCCACCATGGTAAGCAGGCGCCTATGCATCTGCCGCTCTTTATAGAGATTGAGATCGATTCCCGTACGATTGAATACGCGAGCCTTGAACTCGATATAGTCGACGGCGCATTGCTGGGGAACTGACATGGCGGGTTTCTCGACATTGTCACGTTGCAGGGCACCGGTACGAACTACCGTATCGACGCCTCTTTGGGATCTTCGATTTCGAGGGCGTCCGGCGTGGGTACGGGCAGCTTCAGCAGCGTTTCGGAAGCTCCAAGTGTATCGACTAATTCGCTGATGGCGAGGTCAGCCATCTCTTCCGTGAACTTGAAATCCGAGAGAACCTGAGTTTCGAGCGTGACGTCCAGTCCGTCAATTCCGATGCCGATCCCGGCCATACACGAGAGCGCTTCCCCCAGATGCACAAGCCCAGCGAGTGGCACCGTCTGGCGACTGACAACGGGCTTCCGATGAAGCGCCACAGCCTGCACGATGTGCTGTGGTATACCCCAGCTCCGCAGCACGCGACCCCCGAT
>JBBQVV010000079.1:0-19356 GCA_038211235.1 Chthonomonadales bacterium
GGGCCAGAACAGAGAGGCTGCGCGCGTTGCGCGATTCGCTATCGACAGGCTGCAGATGCAGGCGATGTTGGTTTCCGGCGCTCTGAGCGGCCTTGCCGGAGCGGTCGAACTGCTGGGAGTTACCGGCCGGCTTGGACGTGATTTCTCACCGGGCTGGGGATACACTGCCATTCCCGTCGCGCTTCTAGGGACCCTTACGCCCTTTGGGACTATGTCTTCGGCTCTCTTCTTCGGCGCCCTTGCCGCTGGGGTCAATAATGCGCAGCGCACCGTCGGTGTTCCTTCGTTCGTCGCGTACGTCGTTCAGGCCACGACCGTGCTGGCTATAGTATCCGCCCGCGCATGGCGTCACCGCAAGTCCGGCGGGGAGGCTGAATGATGGCCGACCTGACCGCCATCGCAGGAACCCTTCAGCAAACCCTGACGATGACCACGCCGCTGCTGCTGGCCGCGCTGGGCGAGAACATCGTTCAGAAGTCGGGAATCGTGAATGTTGGTCTGGAAGGGGTGATGCTTGCAGGCGCATTCGGTGCGACGCTGGTTACGCTTTGGACCGGTTCCGCGCTCCCTGGCGTGCTTGCCGGTGGCGCCTGCGGCGTTCTCATCGCGCTTCTATTCGCGTTGATAGCCGTACGGCTTGCCGCAAACCAGGTTGTTGCGGGTATCGTGATAAACCTGCTTGCTTTGGGCGTTACGGGCACCGTGTACCAGCGACTGTTCGGTCACAGCGACGTCGGTCTGACCACGGCGACCCTCCCGCACGTTGTTGGAGATCAAAGCGTTCTATTGCCGTTTGCGTTCGCGCTCGTGCCGGCAGCCTGGTATTGGCTGGCACGCACCCGTGGCGGCCTGGAGCTGCGCGCGTGTGGTGAAGAGCCCATTGCTGCCGAGGCGGCAGGCGTAAACGTATTGAATCGGAGAACGGCCGCGACTCTGTTCGGCGGCGCGATGGCCGGAATCGCAGGCGCCTCCCTTTCCATAGGGAGCAGCAACACGTTCATACCCGGAATGACCGGAGGACGCGGGTTTATCGCTCTGGCAATCGTTACCGCCGGCCGGTGGAGTCCGATGGGGTGTCTCGCTGCGGCTCTGGTGTTCGGCTTCGCGGATGCGCTGCAGTATCGTGGACAGTCGCTCGGCATTCATGTCCCAAACGATCTGCTTCTGGCGTCGCCGTACCTGGCCACACTGACAATCCTGGCGATTGGTGGTCGTGGGGGAGTCGGTCCGGCCGCACTTGGGAAACCGTACAGGAGGTTGTAGACACGTGAATCCCTTGCCTAAAAGACGGCGGTCTCCATGGGACGGTTCGGATTGCGACCGAGAGTTCGCAGTGGATCCCATGGAATGATATGTATGACAAGACACGTCTCTTTCAGTGCCGGCAAGGTGGACTGGAAGAAATCTGTAGATCTCAATGCGGACGAGGCAGAATCCGATGGTCAAGTGCCGCTAGCGACTTACGGGCACAACTACGGTGTAGACGTAACGATCCAGGGCGAGATCGATCCACGAACGGGGATCGTCGTCAACATAAAGGAGATCGACCGCGTCCTCAGGGAGCGAGTGATCGATCGCTTCGACCGCAAACTGATCCACGTTCAGGCACCGGAGTTTGCGGGTCGACCGATCACTTCAGAGAGTCTAGCCACCTGGATCGCGCAGGAGATTGCGGAAAACCTACCGGTAGGCGCGTCACTCTCAAAGGTGCGAGTTGCCGAGACGCCGCTCGTCGCCGCGGAATGGACTTTGGACCAGCCAAGTGAACCCGCTGTTGAACAAACGATTGGAGCCGTCGTGATGCGATCGACCCGCGTGTACGAATTTGCAGCGTCACACCGTCTCCATAGTCCCCATCTGACCGACGAGGAGAATCGTGAGCTGTTCGGTAAGTGCAACTACGCCAGCGGTCATGGACACAATTATGTCCTCGAGATAACCGTTGAGGGACCCGTAGACCCCAGGAGCGCGCGTGTGATCTGTCCTGACCTGCTCGACAAGATCGTTCATCGTGAGGTCGTCGATCGTTACGACCACCGTCACTTCAACGTCGACATTCCGGAGTTCGAGAGCCTGATACCCTCTACCGAGGTCGTGACGAAAATAATCTGGGAGCGCCTGGTGCGGGAGATACCGCCGCCGGCGCGCCTTTCCAGCGTACTGATACGCGAAACCGCACGAAATATCTTTGAGTACCGGGGAGAGGCATAGCAGAAATGGAGACAAGACTCGAAGCCGCATACCGTACCGTCATCCAGGAGCTTGGCGAGAATCCGGACCGAGAGGGCCTCACGAAGACGCCACACCGAGCGGCCGAGGCGATGAAGTTCATCACGGGGGGATATCACGCGGACCTGACGACCATCGTGAATGGCGCAATCTTCGACGAGGATGCGGACGATATGATCATGTGCCGCGATATCGAGTTCTTTTCGCTATGCGAGCACCACCTATTTCCGTTCTTCGGACACACGAGTATTGCCTATATTCCCAATGGTAGGATTATAGGGCTCTCGAAACTCGCACGTATCACAGATATGTTTGCGCGGCGTCTGCAGGTACAGGAGCGCATGACCGTTCAGATCGCCGAGGCGATCCAGGAGGCTCTTGACCCGCTTGGCGTAGGCGTCGTGATCGAGGCAAAACACATGTGCATGATGGCGCGAGGAGTTGAAAAGCGATGCAGCGACATGGTTACAAGCCACGTCCTCGGCACGTTTAGGTCGGATCGCGCGACGCGCGCTGAGTTCATGAACCTGCTGGGCAAACAGCGAAACTGTTAGCCCCGCGCCGTGGCCGGCAAACGCCATCGCCTAGTCCGTTGTGCATGGCTCTCGCCCGGATTGTGCATGACGGTCACGGAGGACCGACGCTACGATGGTCTTGGCGAGTAGTTTGTGAGTATTGCAAGCTTGAGCTCTCCCTCCCGTGATCACACGAGAGGGAGAGTTCTTCATTCGGCAATCATGAGTAGGCGCTGCTACGGCTGCTTTGTCGTCGTTGAACTCGTGCTCGACGACGAACTGGCTCCGCCTTCTCCGGGGCTGCCCGGAACGACGGTCGTCTTGTCGGTCGACGTGTTCGTGGTTGTGTTTGTTGACGGACCCGGAACAGGCACAACGGTCGTGGTGTTCGTGTCTTTACCCGGAAGCACAGTCGTCGTGTGCGTGTTCGTAGTCGGCGGGTTCTCGACGGTCGTTTCACACCCAGCCAGGCCGACGAGCGCAAGCGCCAACACCGCGCCGACGCCATATCCTTTTGATTTCATCTTGATGTCCCTTGTCTTCTTCGTGGAAATGCTCAACGCGCCACCCTCAAGCAGGATGGGAGGCCAAATGCGTGAGCGCCAGTTCTCCCTGCTTGCCTGAGAGACTCAGGGATCGATCACATAGTTCCCAAAAGATGAACCCGGCGGCGGCGAGCGGGAAAATGGCCCTCTAGTGTGCGTCGACCACGGCTGGCTTTCCACGCGGCTTGCGAAGCAGGAGGACGGCGGGCGTAGTGAATACGAACGCCACCAGGATCAAGAGCCAGGCATCGTTGTAAGCAAGCATCGTGGCCTGGCGCATAACCACGCCGTTGATCTGTGCGAGCGCGGCGTGCTGCGCCGCATCAGGTCCCAGACCGTGAGCCATAAAGGTGGCTTTCATCATCTGCAACCGCGAACCAAGTGCCGGGTTACCCTGATAGACGTGCGAGATGAGGTTGACCCGGTGGGCCTGGACGTGACTATAGAGGAACGTTCCGAGAGCGGCAATACCAAATGAACCGCCCAGCTGTCGCGACAGGTTGATAAGACCGGATGCCTGCTGCGCCTCCTTTGGTTCGACGCTCGCGTAGACCGCGTTATTGATCGGAGTAAACAGAAAGCCGAGACCGAAGCCTCGTATCAGGAGAGCCCATCGCACGTCGGGCTCGCCGGCTGCCGTCGAGAGGTGCGCCATCGTCCACATCGATGCCACAAAAATCCCAACGCCGAGCATGATGAGAAGACGTGCATCTATTAGCGGCTTTGGACCGTTCAGGATTCGTCCGCAGATGAGCGCCGACACTGCCGTGCCGATACCGCCCGGCATCAGAGCCATGCCCGTTGTCGTCGGGGTGAAGCCGAGCAGGTTCTGAGCGAACAGTGGAAACAGGTAGACGCCACCGTAGAGGCCGAAACCAAGCGAGATGAAAAGGAACAGTCCTGCCGACAGCTGCTTATTCTTTAGAACACGGAAGTCGACGACCGGCGCGCGATTTCGAGGCGAGAGCTCCCACCATAGCATCAGCGCCAGGGAAACGCCGGCAACGATCGCCAGGCGCGTGATCGTCGCATCGTTGAACCAGTCGTTCTCCTCACCCTGCTCCAGGACATATTGCAGCGACGCGAGTCCGACAGCCAGCAGCCCGATACCAGCAAAATCTATCGGACCTGTCCGCCGCACCTGGCTCGGCGGATCCTTGAGAAACGTGAATACCAGGAAAGCGGAAACGATGCCGATAGGCACATTTATATAGAAACACCAGTTCCACGTATAGTTGTCGGTGATCCAGCCGCCCAGAGTTGGCCCCAAAGTCGGCGCTACAATGATTCCGAGGAGGAAGATCGCCTGTACCAGCCCCTGCTGCTCACGAGGAAAGATCTGGCGGATCGTCGCCTGCGCGGTGGAGAGTAGCGCAGCGCCGCCGGCGCCCTGCACGACTCTCCACAGGACCAACTCGCCGAGACTGTGTGAAGTGCCGCACAAGAACGACGCAATGATGAATATCACGATCGAGGCGGTCAGGTAGTTTCGGCGGCCGAACGTTGCCGTTAGAAATGCCGTGATCGGCAGGACGACGACGTTGGAGAGGATATAGCCGGTGGAGACCCAGGCGATCTCCTGGATCGTCGCGCCGAGATTTCCCGCCATCTGCGGAAGCGCGACATTGACGATCGTAGTGTCCAGCACCTCCATGATCGCCGCGGTTATAAGGCCCGCGAGAATGAGCCAGCGAAACCTGCTCACCTCCGATTCGTGCTCGGCCTGAGCGGCATGCATCTGCCGCGATTTCGCGCGGGTCGTCTCATCGACCGCGACTGACGATGTTTGCATCTCTTGCTGACGCGTCCCTTCGGGAGGCCCTACCCCGCCCTACTTACTTGCCCGGTCGGCGGAGGGACCCTACGGTTAAACTAAGCCGCCACCTTACCGTCTGCCGATTGCAAATTGACGGCAGCGCGTCTACTGGTGAAGCCCGAGCACGGCATTCGACGGAGGTGAAGCGTACCCCGGGCCGGAACCGGTAAACGAGTATCGACCGACGGCTCGGTCCAGCTGCGCGCGCGAGCCGTTGTAGTCATACAGCGCGTTCACCTGGTTCGTCTGCGACTGCGTGAGAGTGTTCTGAGCGTTCGCGAGCTCGAGCTGCGGCGATACTCCGGTCTGCTGCGATACCCCTGCGTTGTAGCGCACACGTGAGAGCCGGAACGCCTCTCGCGCCTGGGTCAATCCGACGTTCGTCACGGCCACCCGATTGCGCGCCTGAATCAGAGCGATATAGGCTCTCTGAACGTCGACCTCGACCTGATCGACGGCGCGCCTTCGATTTATCTCGGCGGTCGCCACGCTCGCCCTGGCCTCGAGAACTCGTTCGCGGGCAAGACCGCCATCATACAACGGCAGGTTGACGCCCAGGACTACGGCCGCTTCGTTGCGGCGCGTAAAGCCCGCGGCATTTGGGGTATATGTGTCGCTTATGCCGACGCTGAACGTAGGCAGCGCGCTTCGTCGGGCGTATTGAATCCCGCGCCGAGCCGCTGCCATCTGCGCATCGCCCTCCAGCACTTCGGGCCGCATTCGTATCGCATCGGAAAGCAGTCCGTCGTACTCCGGGCCGAAGACGAAGGTGTCGTCAGCCTCCGTTGTCGCCGGAACGGGGACGATCCCCTGTGCAGCGCCGCTGGAAAGGAGCGGAGCCGTTTGCGGCTGTGGCGTCTCGATGGGCGACGGAGGCACGACGACCTCCGCATTCGGAGCCGTCACCTGAGACAGCGATGCCAGGGGCTCGACACCCGGAGGACTCTCGACCGCGTTCTCACTCGTAATGCGCAGGCGGCTCCGAATATTCACGCCGATCGTGTTCTTGAGGGCGGCGAGGTTTACGCTTAGCTGAGCGCGCGCGTTGATGAGACCCTGCTGCGCGTCGGCGACGTCCCTCTGCGCGCTTATGACGTCGAAGCGCGGCGCCGTCCCAGCGGCATAGTTCTTGTTGGCATCGACCAGGCGGTTGATCGCATTGTTCTGCGCTTCCGTCGCGACCGCGATTTGAGCCTGAGCGCGCAACGCATTGTAGAAAGCAGTCTTGACATTGGAAACCGTGTCGTTGCGGACGCGGTTCACGTCAATACGTGCGGCAACCACCTGAAACTGCGCCTGACTCACAGCGCTCCGAAGCGTGCCGGCGACGTCGAGTGGAAGGTTCGCCGCGGCCATAAACGTCGGATTAAACTGGGGTACGATCACAAACGGGGGTGCGCCGGCAGATCCCGAAAGCGCGCCAAGGTCCGCGGTTGTCGGCGCGTCGAACTCCGTAATCTGAGCGTTCGCGCCAACTGTGGGTCTGAGCATCGCGCGCGCCTGTCCCACCCGCCCCTCGGCCTGCTTCAGCGCCGCAGCGGCGGCCGCGAAGTCCGAACTCGTATAGAGGGCAATTGCAACCGCTTCCCGCATCGTGATTGCACGGCCCAGCAGGGTGCCGTCGATGCTTCTAGGATCTGGGGATGCCCGGAGACGGTCGTTGCCCGACGGCAGCGGCCGCACGGGAGATGGGACCGGCGCCTGCTGTCCGGTCGGCGGAGCACCCTGCGGCAGTGGGATGACGCCTGTAGGTACGGGGGGCGGCTTAAGCGGCAGGGTCTCGTCCTGGTCCGGCCGCGGTTGAGTCGGCATAGCCTGCCCGCCCGAGGACGGCGCACTTGTCCCGGCAACTACCACCAAAGTCACCGCAAACTGCGCGCAGAGAGAGGCGCGAATGCAGCGTTCCGCAGGATGCCGCAATGGTCTCATCGGGCGGCTCCGGAGCGGTTCGCCAATCGAAACGCGCCTGACGGGCCGACGCCAACCGGTTTCCGGGTCTCCTGCCTGGCGCCGGCCGTGTTGACGACCGCGGTTACTGACATGCCCTGGCGCAGCGCGCTGATGTCCTTTGCTCGAGCGTACTTCTTGTCGTCATTTTCATCTGCCGGCACAAGCTCTATCCTGACCGGCACGCGCTGGACGACCTTCGTGAAGTTGCCCGTGGCGTTGTCGGGAGGAAGTAAAGAGGTGGCCGCTCCCGTAGCCTGGTTGATACTGTGGACGCGAGCCTTGAAGATTCTGCCCGGCACGGCATCCGCCTCTACTTCCGCGAGTTCGCCCGGGCGTACGTTCTTGAGCTGTGTCTCCTTAAAATTCGCCTCTACCCAGACATAGTCACCCTGGGTCATCGTAACGATGGCCTCGCCCTGCGAGAGCGATGCACCGGCGTTGACAACTTTCTTCACGATCGTGCCGTCGGCGGGAGCATATATCTTGGTATCCCCCAACAGTATCTGAGCGTTATTGAGCGCGGCCAGGGCTTGCTGAGCCTGGGCACGATAGATGTCCAGCTGCTTGCGCCGGACCTCGACCTGTTGATTTCCTGCCTGCGCGCTCTCCACGTCTGCCTGACTTTCGCCGGTCTGCCGCATGGTCGAGAGCAGATTTGCCTCCTGGATGCCCACCTGGGTGGAGTTAGCCTGCGCCAGCCCTAACCCGGCGCGCGCTACGTTTACCTGCTCTCCGGCCGCGTCCGCAGCACGATGCGCCGCACGCGCCTGTGCCTTCAATTGATCCACGCTATTTCGCGACTGTTCCACTTGCGACACTGCCTGACGAGCGCCGGCTTTCGCCTGATCGAGCTGAGACAACGCCTCGTCGGCCTGGAACTGAACCGCCCGCAGGTTCGCATCCGCGCTGCGAGCCAGAGCGCGGGCGTTATCGTAGGCCTGCGCCGACACCGCGTCCTGCACATAGAGAACGCGGTAGCGCGCCTCGTCCTTTGTCGTCCGGTCGGCTTCCGCCCGAGCGCCCTGAACGCGCGACTGAGCTGCCTGCACCGCACTCTGAGCCGTGGCTACCTGGTGCTGAACCGCCTCCGCCGCGGCCATCGCCGTCTGTACCCCCTGGTTAGCGACCGCAACGGCCGCGTCCGCGGCGGAAGCCTGCGCGGAAAACTGCTCGTGCGACGCGCGTGCGGCGGTAACCTGGCTCGCGGCCTGGTGAACCTGGTTGCGGCTGGCGCCGGACGCCAACACTACCTGCTGCTCGGCGCCGCCGGTCTTCGCAAGTTGTGAGCTAAGCCCGGCCTGGGCCTTGTGAATCGCGGCATTCGTGGCCTCCTGCTGATATTGAAGGTTTCGCTCCGCTTGCGGTATCTGACTTAGCGCGGCCCTGTAGTTGGCCTGAGCCTGTCGGAGTGTTGCCTGCGGCCCCGCGTCGCTGAGTTTCGCAATGAGCTGGCCGCGGTGTACGAAAGTCCCCTCGTCCACCAGAAGCACTTGAAGGGTTCCACTGACGGTCGGACTGACGTTGACCAGGTTACCTACCACGTACGCATCGTCCGTCGAAACATGCATGGATGAAAAACGCCAGAAGTTGAGTCCCCAGATAGCCCCGACGATGACGCCGATAGCCAGTAATGTGAGCAGCACCGGCTTGACCCAGGTGCGTGCTTTGCCGGGTTCCGCATCCGGTTTGGCACCGGCATCCTGACCGCCGTCGTCGGCAGAGTCTTTCGCCAGCCGGTCCTGGTCTGGTCCCGCGCCGTTGTGCTTGTTCAATTCACCGCGATCCGCCGCCTTCCGGCGGTCGCTTTCCGTGCCGGGACTCTCGGCCATTTGCTCATTCCTTTCCTACCGGCGCTTAAGAACGCCCTCCATAATCAGGGCAATTATTTGATGCGTCCGGGCCTCGATCTCGTTGCGTTCGCCAAGCTCTTTAGGAGATAGATTGGTGGGATTGAGACCGCTGACCGCGGTAATGATGGCGCTCGCCGTGATCCCGATGTCGGAGCAGGCGAATCGGCCGGCGGCGCAGCCCTCTTCCAGAACCGTCGCGATCATGGCGGCAAGCTCCGCGTTAACCTCATATCGTCTCTGTAGAATACGATTCCTGAGCGCGGCCAGCGTCTCGTCCATGCTCCGTCTGCAGCGCTGCGCCCTATCGAAACCCGCCAGCACCAGGTGAAGCAGCATGTGACGTAGCCGCTCGTCCGCGCTCAATTTGGAGGACGCAATCTCCCTCCATCGCTGCTGTACAGACTCCTGATGGCGCCGAATCACAGACATGGCGACGTCTTCTTTGTTCGCAAAATATCCGTATATTGTCGCCTTACCAATGCCTGCCTCGCCGGCGATCGCCTCCATGGTCATCTTCTTGAAGCCGTAGCGCTCCATCAGACGCGTAGCGGCGTCTAGAACCGACTCTCTGACATCCGGAGGCGCTGCGACGCGCGGCATAGTCACACTCCATTCCGAACGAATCGGACATTCGTTCGCAACGATGTCTACGATTGGAGAATGCGCGGAGTTTCCCAAAGCGCCCACTAAGGGTGTTAAACTGCAGGAAGAGACAGCCCGAATCGCGAATACTTTCGCGACCACAGGGAGAGAGATCATGCGTGAGGATTGGCGTCGGGCATTCAGCTGGAGGCGCGTATTTCAGGTGACCCTATTATGTTGGCTCGGAGCCGGACTCCTGCTTCAATCGGCAGGCGTTTCGCGAGCGGACACGAGGATACCGCTCCGTGCCGATATGATCGTCAATGAGACGGCAATTGGCGACGCGACTCTTCTCGTAGACGAGCAGGCGACGATCGGCAATCCTGGGTCGGGCAAAGGTCTAACGCCGCGGAGCGCATTCTTCCCCGGGTGGACATCGTGGCAATATCCAGTTGACGTGCTCATCGATCTCGGCGCGCCCTATTTCGTGACGCGCGCCATGATCTACAACGACACCGGCGAGCATCCGCTGACGCTCTCAACGGGCCATCCGTTTGCATGGAGAGACCAGGCGATCACTCTTGGCGGATTCCATGTGTGGCGCTCATTCAGGGTCGACGTTATCTCGCGGTACCTGCGCATTGCACTTTCAGAGCCGACCTCGATCCCCGAGCTGGCCATATACGGCGAGCAGCGAGGCGATTTGCCGAGCCGTGCCCGGTCACACCCGCGTCGGATTTCGACGCAGCAGCCAATGGATCAATTCGTTGGGACCAATGCCTTCATCGACGATCCTCCGGAGAAGCTCGCGGCTGCGGTCGGGTTCGTACGCGAGTACCATGACTGGCTGTGGGATACGGAAGCCCCGGACCATAAGCTGCGCCTTCAGCCGAGCGGCGCGGCAGGCGGGAACGCCTGGTTCTTCGACGATTTCTACGCAAGCCTGCGGCGGTCAGGAGTCACCGTCTGTCCGGCGATCCAGCAGTCTTCGCCGGTCTATTTTCCAGGGACCGATCTCGACGCCAAACCAGTTCCGCGCGGTGCGGACCCCGAGGCGCCGGCGTCATATGCAAACCACGCGGCGCATCTGTTCCAGTATGCCGCTCGCTACGGCGGAACGCGCGTCCCTGACGCGGAGCTGAAAGTCGCTCCCGGACAGCCGAGGGTAAGCGGACTCGGACTGCTTCGGTATCTCGAAAACTGGAATGAGCCGGACAAGACGTGGCGCGGGCGAGCGGCTCGTTTCTCGCCCTACGAACTTGCGGCGATGTGCAGCGCCGACTACGATGGCGACCAGGGCCGAATGGGCCACGCATGTGGAGTGAAACAGGCGGACCCCGGTATGCGCCTTTCGATCGGGGGCCTCGCCGGAATTGGTATCGACTACCTACAGGCGATGAAGGTTTGGTCCGACTGGCATCGGAGGGGCGACTTTCCAGCCGATGCCATCAACGTGCATCACTACTCGAGCGATGGGACCGCGGAGCAGCCGTTCAAGACCACTGGAATCAGCCCCGAGGCGGACCATCTGCGAGAAAAGCTTACAGAAATAGTTGCCTGGCGTGATGCAAACGTGCCGAAGTGCGAGATCTGGCTTACGGAATACGGCTACGACACGAATGCAAAGTCGCCACTGCACGCGCCGGCTATCGGTTCCTGGAGCGGAGAAGAGGTGCAGGCCATATGGCTTGTCCGCAGCACTCTGGCGCTCGCCGCGGCCGGTGTGGATCGGGCCGCCATGTTTCTGTTTCGCGACGACAAGTCCGATGGCTCTGGCGTGTTCGAGACGTGCGGTATGGTGACCGAAAAGGGCCAGTGGCGCCCGAAACCCTCGTACTACTATCTCTCAACACTGAAGCGCCGGCTGACCGGAATGCGCTATACGGGGGACATCAGCTCCGGCCGAAAGGATGTTGTCATCTATCGATTCGCCGCGCCGAACGGAAGGTCCGCATTCGTGATCTGGCGCCCGACGAGCGATGGAGGGCGTGGAGTCATAGTTACAGTTCCGACTGGCTGGCGCGGCGCAACCCGTATCGATTTTGAGAATGGAAGTCTGGACGGCGTCTCCTCGCCGGCAAACTTAAAGCGCGGAGCCGTGACTCTGGAGGCGAGTGAGAAACCTGTTATCCTCCTGTCTCCCTGAAGGCGTCGCTGCCGATGAAGGCGCTCCGGACCAGCCCGATCGAGTTACCCGCAACCTCGGCCGTCTGCTCGTCACAATCGTCGTGGCGCTCGGTCTGGGTCTGCGATTGTGGGGAATCACCTGGAGTCTGCCCGACCAGCGACATCCGATCACGACGTACCATCCGGACGAGCTAGTCAACTTGCATGCTGCCGAGGAGGCAGATCTAGCTCACGGCAAGCTCGATATCGGCTTTTACAACTACGGCGCGTTCTATTTCTACCTGGTGAGCGTGGTCGAGACCGCAGCTCACGCTTACCATATCATACCGACGACTGCGACTGTGGAGATAAAGACCGACGGGCAAGCCGAGTCACAGCCGGATAAGCAGGCGGCGGAATCGGCCGCCATACTCCGTAGACAGGCGCCGGAGCAGGCGGGGAAGTTCCTGGTCGGCCGTATCTTAACGGCGTTAATGGGCGCGGGAACGGTCCTCGTGTTGTACGGTCTTGGCTCGTGCCTGTACGATAGGCGAATCGGTCTTCTGGCCGCGCTATTCTATGCGGTCGCCCCACTGGCGGTCGTACACTCCCACTTCCTCACGGTTGATGTGCCGTCGACCCTCTTTGTTACTCTGGCGCTGTCTTGGGGAGCGTTGATACTCCGCAGGCCGTCGTGGCGGCAGATCGTCCTGGGCGGAGTCTGGTGCGGCCTTGCAGCGGCCACAAAATATACCGCGGGACTGTGTATCGTTGGCCCGGTAACGGCCGTCTGGCTAACGGCAGCTGCATCCGCCGGTACCGACCGTGGGCTCCTGCTCCGCAATGCGGGCGTAATGACCGGGATCCTGCTGGCCTGTGCGACCTGTGTCTTCCTCGTCGCATGCCCGGGAATCTGGGTCAACAGTGACGCCTTTACTTCCGCGGTTCAATACGAACTGTTCGAGCATGCCCGCGCGGGTCACGGCAATCTCTTTGTGAACACCGGTCCGGGATGGTGGTTTCACCTGCATAGCTCGCTTCGCCATGGACTCGGGCTCCCGCTATTGACGCTAGCCGTCCTCGGCGTAATCCATGCCGCCGCGCGCCACTGTAAGGCGGACATCGTCCTTCTCGTGTTTCTGATCGTCGCCTATGCGTCCACATCGTTCTCCGCGGTCCGATTCGCGCGCTACCTGATCCCGCTCTTCCCGGCACTCTGCTTGCTCGCAGCGAGCGCTTCGCTCGCCCCTTTTAGCCGCAGTTCGGCACGCTTCATTGCTATGGCTTTCGGCGCGATCGCAGGTCTGTATTGCCTTTTGACGTCGGCGGCGCTATCGCGAGCCATGGCGGCTGAAGATCCACGTGACCGCGTTGCAGACGCACTGATTGCGAAGGTCCGTCCGGGAGCATCCATCGGATTCGCTCACATCCCATGGTTCTATTCCCCGCCGCTTTCACCGTCCTGGGGCGCTATGAACGCGGACGTCCGCGCGCACGCCGGCGCAGACCCCGTGGCCTTTCAGCTCAGGATACCAAACGGCGCCTGGGAGACCCGGGTACTGACTCCGCTTCCGGATTTCGTAGTTGTATCAAACATCGAGGTTCTTACCGAATGGATGCGACTCAGACTTCCCGCCGCCGTCGAGTTTATGGATACGGTGACCGCTAATTACGTGCCTACGGACTACCGGCCGACCGTGGTGCCCGGGATCGACCCGGAAGATCCGAACACTCCGGAAGACCTACTCTACGTGCTGCCGGAGATCACGGTGTATCGGCGGAAACGCTAGTTCACGCTGGAGGGAATCGCGAAGCGGAGGCCGATAGCAGGCGAGCCATCCGCGGCGGTGAGCCGCGCGCACGCGCCCCATCCCTGGATGCTCTGGGTTACTTTCATCAGGATCTGGTTCCATCCTGCGTTCGCGTGAACCGTTGCCTTCTCCTGTCGGGGAGCGACCGCACGCGCGGTATTGTGGGATATCGTGATACTTCCGTTCCACCAGACCTTCAGCCCGTCGTCACTGCCCGCCTCCAGAACGAGATCGCGCGGCGATTCCGTCCAAACGGATGAGCGCAAGTATGCGACACGCTGCTCTCCGCCAAGGAGCGCCAGGAGGTCCAGCAGCCATGGCAGGTCCGTGCCGGCGCCGGGCGGCATCAGCCGCCACGGGACCCCGGCGCCGTTGCCGTCTTCGGGCGCGAACGGAACGTCGAATAGCCGCGCATAGTCCGCGCCATCCCGCTGGTATGCGGGCGATACCTCCCAGGCCACGACGAAGTCGCCGAAGCCGCGAGTTGCGGCAAGGACCGACTCGGCACGCTTTCGCGCCGCATCCAGCTTTCCGCTCTTTGCGATGGATTCGAGGCTGGAGCAAGTCTTTTGCGGCCATGCTCCGCAGGTAACGCGGCCGATCTCGACGACCGCGAGCTCGGCTTCGGACCCGACATCCGGGTCGTGTACCAGGGACTCGGCGTACTCAATCGCTTTCAGAGACGGAAATCTGGAGAGCCCGGCCAGAATGAGCCGCTTCTCCTCAGGTCGCACGGCGATCGACCGGACCTGGTCGATGAGACCGAATGCCTCATCAGGCGTGCGAAGCTCGCTACTGCCCGCCATGCGAAGATAGCCGCGCAGGGCAAGCGCGCGTTGGCTCGCATCCTGTGCGGCGCGAGCTATTCGTAACAGGTCGGGCATCGGCTCGTCCGTCGGCCATTCCGCCAGGGCGGACAGAGCCGCCAGGCGGACGCCGGAAGCGGGATCGCCGGTCGCTCTTCTGAGAGCCGTAAATGCGCGCTGCCCACCGACCTGGCCGATCACCATCACGAGCGCCAGACGATCGGCAGGGCTTGTCGCAAGTCCTAGTCGGTCGAGAAGAGCAGGCAGCCCCACTCGCGCCTCTGGAAACCTCCTTACGATCTGGGCGACGGCGTCGATGACCGGATCTCGATCGTTCGCGAGCGTCCCCATCAGAAGGTCCGTCAGGGCGGGAAGAGACGTGGGAGTCCCCTGATCTCGAATGACCCGCAGGGCGGCCACTCGCACGTTGGCATTGCTATTTCGCGCCGCCTTCAGGAGGCGTGGCGTTATCCCCATGGACCCGCGCCGGCCGAGCGCGACGATCGCCTCAACTTGTGCAGGCGGCGCTCCGGTATCTAGGACCGCCATCAGCGCACGGTCGACGGCCGCCCCGCGCAACCGGACGAGGCTATCCCGCGCGGCAGCGCGCTCCTCCGAACCGCCCGCCGCGGCAGCCGATATGAGAATTGGAACCGCGGACGGATCACCGAGAGAACCGGCAGCCCTCAGCGCCGCAGTCCGAACCGCGGCGATTGTCGAACGCCTGAGCGCGACGATCGCCGGCGCGGCAGACGTGCCGGGGCGCTCGGAGAGAATCTGCAGAGCCAACAGTTGTGATCTACCATGCAGTTTCGTGACGGCGCCCGCCAGGCGCTCGATAACGGCCGGGCCAGGAAGCTCACGAAGCGCGACCGCTGCCACCGCCTGGCGGTGCGTTCCCTCCTGCGCGAGCGCCTCAAGGAGCATTGGAAGTGCCCGATCGCCCTGGATCACCGCGATGCCCCGCATGGCCGCCGCCGACAGTACCGGGTTTGCGGAGTTTCGGTTCAATGTATCGTAAATCTGAATAGCCGCAGTCGGATTTCCGAGATGCTGGACCCGGTTAGCAACCCCCAGGAGCACGTGACCCAGGCGCGCCTGATCCGCGCTGCCTGCCCGCGAGTAGCACGCCAAGAGCAGATCCAGAGCATGGCCGTCGGCGATCTTCGCCAGGGCGGCTGCCGCGGCATCTCGAAGAGCCGAATCCTGAGCCACCAGACGGGATTCCGCAGCTCCGACCACGCGAGCGTCTCCCAAGTCTGCGAGGGTATCCAGAATCTCGATTTCGGTTCGTCCGTGGCTCCCTGGTAACGCCTTCACAGCCGCATCGGCCGCTGCGGGCGAGCGCAAGCGGGCCAGCACGAGGAGCGCGTAGTGCGCGAGGGCATCGTCCGAAAGAAGGCTCGCCAGACCTTGGACCTGCTCGTCATCGGCGACGAACACTAGCTGCCGGCAGGCAAACTGTTTTGCATCGAATCCGGCATTGGACGATAGGATTTCCGCGAGCGCGTTAGCCATCGCCCGACGCTGCTCAGGCGCCGCGCGCGACGCCGAAACACGAGCAGCGATCGTATCGAGCGCCGCCGTGCTATCTCCAAAGCGGTAGGTTTTCAGCGGCTCGACCAGATTGGTCAGATCGGTTTGCGCCGACGCTGGTCCGGAAGCTATCGCCGCGGCCAGCGCGAAGAGCGCGCCGAAACGTGATGGTGAGTGTAGTTTCATGGTTGAGAAATCGAGAGTCCGCTTATGATAGGCGCCAAGGAGCACGCATGCGGCGGGCGAAGAGTCTTTCCGCGTCGTGATCGCCGACAAACCTCTCCAGAGCGGGGTCCCAGCGCACGGGCCTGCCCAGCTCGTAGGCAATGTTTCCCAGATGGCACACTGTTATCGACCGGGATGATATGGCGATGTCGGCGCCGGGGCGGCTGCGAGTCCGTATCGAGTCCAGGAAGTCGGTGTGGTGGTTCTCCGCAGAGTGAAGATGGATCTCATTCGGGCCGATCTTGTGCGTTTTCAGATTCTCAGGCCAGGTCTTCAGGTCGTAGCGCCAGACGGCGACCTTGCCCCTTGTGCCGACGAAGAGCGCGCCGTTGCCATCGGGAGACTCCCGCGCGGTTCGATCGGGGTCTCGGGTGAGAATCACGCCGTTGCCGTAGTGATACGTCAGGACCTTGACGTCTTTCCCGTCGGGAGGGACGATCTCAACCGGACCGCTCAGCTCGGCGCCTATCCCCCATTGCGCGATGTCCCAGTGATGGGCGCCCCAGTTCGTCATCTCCCCGCCGGAGAAGTCGCGATATGCCATCCAACCGCCCACCAGGCTCTCGTTATAGGGCCGCCAGGCCGCGGGGCCAAGCCACATGTCGAAGTCGAGCCACTCAGGCGTCGGCTGTGCCGGCAGATCACATTCCCTGTAGGACGGAGGTCCGCCGACTCCGACGACAACCTCCTTCAGGTCGCCGATGTAACCGTTGCGCACGAGCTCACAGGCCGTCCGGAAGGAGTAGCTCGATCGCTGCTGCGTTCCTTGCTGAAACACCGTGCCGTATCGGCGTATGACGTCGCGCAGGGCAAGGGCCTCCTCGATGGTAACCGAAGTCGGCTTTTCGCAATAGATATCCTTGCCCGCGGCGGCGGCGGCCATCGAGAGAAGCGGATGCCATCGCTCGCCCGTTGCGATCAGGACCGCGTCGATGTCGGGACGCGCCAGAAGCTCGCGGAAGTCTCCGTAAGCCCTGCAACTCTGGTTGCCGTATCTCTGGTTGACCGTTGAGCGCGCGTTCTCAAGCCGCTGCTTGTTTACGTCACAGACCGCGACCACCTGCACGTCATCCCGGCCGGTCATGCCGCCTTTCTGCGTCCACGGACCGCCGATCACATGCTGCATGCCCTGCCCGCCGACACCGATGTGGGCAAGAGCAATCCGATTACTTGGCGCCATTTTGCCGCCGCGGCCGAGTGCAGTCGCCGGAACGAATGCGGGAAGCGCGAACGCGCCGACGGCGCCGGCAAGGAAGGTGCGGCGTGTGATCGGACGATGACCTGAGTTATGCGAAGTCGGGTTTGTCATGGAGAGCACTCCGTAGCAAGCGGTTGTTTGGCGTCAGTTTTCAGTTGTCAGGAGAGTTCGCCTCCGGCCGGGCGAATCCTGCCGCGGATCGAACTGCAGAAGAAAGCACGTAAAGGACAACAAGGACATATATTAGGCAAAACAGGTGGCAGCGAGAGGGATGGACCGCCAGTCCGTGCAAATCCGTAGGCATGAGTAACCATGTCGTCCTGTATAGGTTCACTGGGAGCATCGTGAGCGTGGAAGTTGAGCGAATCGAGGAGTTACACTACGTTGAGCGAGACGACGATACCGCGTTCTACGTTGATATTGTGTGGAAGCAGAATTACCCTTCGCCCTCCGAAGGAGAGCGACAAACGGGACCGGATGGCCTGCGGGCGCGACCCGGAGTTTCGCAGGATGGTTGGCGCCGATCCGGGGACGTGCCCGCCGATGACAGTCGCCGAGGTCGAGGAGTGGTACGAACAGTTGTGTTCCGAGCCGTTGCAGTGGGCGATTGAAGCCAAGGGACGATGTATTGGAACCGCTCGCTTGCATAGCTTGGACCAGCAAAACCGCCGAGCACGCTATGCAATCGGCATATTTGATCGAGCCATGTGGAGCAGAGGATATGGCACGGAGGCCACTCAGTTGGTCCTGGATTACGCCTTCTCCGTGCTATCGCTGCACCGCGTCGACTTGCGCGTGCTCTCCTTCAACCAGCGCGCTATCGCTTGCTATGCCCGCTGTGGTTTTGTTCACGAAGGAGTTGAGCGCGAAGGGGCATTCATTGGCGGCGAGTATCAGAGCGACGTTCTGATGAGCCTTCTAGAACAGGAGTGGCGGATGCAAGGACCATGCAGCAAGTGATCGCCTGACTCCTATCGCATACGCACCGGGGGAACTGAAGCATTATTGAACGCTCGTTGAAACCAGGATCCGTTCCTCGGTTCTGCTTTGGGCCGGAACACGCCGAACCAGCCGATGCTGATAGTCGATTACCGACCAGAGGGCGACGCCGGCAACGAGCGCCAGGGATACGAACAAACAGATTCTTCTTGCTGCGCTCCGCATCAAGAGCCTTTCGTAACCATAGATCCGAAAGCAAGTCGCGGCGTGATCTCGGAGTTAGTTTATCTCATCTCACCAGGTAGGTGTTTGGCGCAAATAGGAGTCAAATGAAGTGGTGGCGCTTGACGACTAGCTGCCGCCCGACCGTGTGTGCGGCTGCCGCTAGCCGGATGTTTCGCTCGTCGGTTTCGGTCCCAGTTCGCAGGCCAGCTGGCGGCGCTGAATGCCGGGGCGATATCCGAGCTGCGTGTTGATCGTAGTCATCGCCGTGTTGTTGAGCAGACTGTCAGTGCAGAACCAGCGGCCGCCGTGCTGTTGTGCCCACCGGATGGCGTGGAGCTTCAGCGCGGTCGCAACTCCTTTGCGGCGGTGCGCATGAGCGACGCCGGTGTAGTCGTTCTCGAAGGCGTCGTCTGCAACCTGGCGGAGAAAGGTCATGCCAACCGGCGACTCGCCTTCTAGCGCGAGCCAATGGGTGTCCGCTGAGAGCCCCGGCGCCAGCAGTACCTGATCCTTCCAGGAGTCGAACTGGCCATCGAGCAGATCGGACTTGGGGTCGCCACCGCCGGATGTGTGCCAGAGACGGTGGAGCGCTCGGAGAAACGGGTCCTCCAACGGCCGGAGGTTTGTGAGCGAAGCGATCCGGATGCCGTCAACCGCAAGCCGCGCTTCGATTCCCTCGAGGGCGGACGTGTCGGTGTCCGGGATGGACAGCCGACACTCGCGGACGACCTGCCCGGATTCGAAAAAGCCGTGATGAGCGGCGAATTGCCGCCCGTCGAGGGCGTCATCGCGAACCCAGAGCACGATACGGGCGGCGCCAAGTGAAATCATCCGTTCGCTCAAGCGATCGAAGAGCCGCGTTCCGACGCCCTGGCGCGCGTGGGCAGGATCAACTCGCAGCTCCATGGAGTAGATGCCCGGTTCTCCGGTCCACCATGCCCAGTACGCACGGCCGTGCCCAATCACATGGCCGCCGAGCGTCGCAACGAGCCGCACGTCGCCCGCGCTGCCGCTCTCCCCGGC
>JBBQVV010000080.1:0-19290 GCA_038211235.1 Chthonomonadales bacterium
CCCGGCTCCGCCAGATCGAAAAACGGCGATGGATCAGGCCACCACTGCGCGCGCAGAAATTGCAGCGGAACAGGCGGCGGGCGATGTCTTCCGGCAGGAGGCGCGGCTCGCTCGTGCGCAGGGGCTGCCTGATCTGGCCCCGCAGTTCCGGGCTGGGAGTGTTATCCGCAGATTCGATGACTATGGGATTGGTCTCGCCATCACATTGCCCTTTGACTATGGCAGCCGCCGTGACCGTATCCGGCAGGCAGAGGAATCGGCCCGCGCGCAGACGGATCGGGTGACGGCTGCCCGGAACCAGACCCAACAGGAAGTTGAGCAGGCCCTGGCACGGCTCCAGGCGGCAGAGCACGCGCTCCGGGAGTACGATCAGGGACTTCTGGATAACAGCCGCCGTCTGCTGGAAGCCAGCCGCACAGGGTTCAAGGTAGGCCAGACCAGCGTGCTGGGGCTGCTGGAAGCGCAGCGTACATTCCGGGCCGTCCAGTCGGAGCGCATCAATGCCCTGGTGAACTATGAAGTGGGCCGCGCTGAACTCGAACGTGCCACGGGAGCCGTTCCTGCGACCTTGCTGCCCACGCTCACGGTGCCGAGGAGGACAAAATGAACGCTTCTACCAACCGCCCTCTCATGCCGGTGCTCGCGGCAGTCATCCTGCTTGTAGTCGCAGGCGGTGCATATTTTCTCGGCAGGCACTCTAACAATCCCTCGCCTCTAGCGGCTCCTTCCAGTCAGAGCGCTCATGGTGGAGAGGAACATCTCCACGATAGCGGAGAGACCGGAAACATCAAGTTCGATGAAGACAGCCTTCGTCTCGCGGGCCTCAAGATAGCGCCGATAGAGCCGCAGGCACTTCCCACCTCTCTTTCTGTGACGGGTGCTGTCGAACCCAACCAGGCCGGGGTAGTCCGGGTGACGCCGCGTGTGGGCGGGAAAGTGGTTTCCATTCAAGTCAATGTCGGAGACACAGTGCGTGCGGGCCAACCTTTGGCGATGCTGTCAAGCCTGGAACTGGCACAGGCGCAGGCCGCGTATCGGCAGGCGGCGGCGCGCGAAGCAGCGGCCCGAAGTGGCCTGGCTCGGCAGAGGCAACTGGCCCGGCTGGGAACGTTTGGACAACCCCGCGTTGAAGAAGCCCGGAGCGCTTCCACAACGGCTCAGGGAGCCATTCAGACAGTAGAAAACGAGGTCGAGGGGGCCAGGGCCGAGGTCACCGAAGCCGAAAGCGCAATCAAGGTGCGGCAGGCGGCTCTATCCCAAGCAC
Organism: Chthonomonadales bacterium; assembly: GCA_038211235.1. Taxonomy (GTDB): domain Bacteria; phylum Armatimonadota; class Chthonomonadetes; order Chthonomonadales; family Chthonomonadaceae; genus DATGJU01. Next base: position 1,265 of record JBBQVV010000080.1, read on the forward strand.
AGACACAACTGGGAGTCGTCAGCAGCCGTCTGGAGCGTGCGAACCTGCTTCTGAAAGAACAGTTGATCTCAAAGCAAGAATGGGAGCAGACGCAGGCGGACAAGCAGCGTGCCGAGGCCGACATTGAAGCGGCTCGTGCTGCCGTCGCCGAAGGGCAGGCAAAGGCGGCGGCGGCAAAGTCACGAGTTGCCGTAGCACAGGCCAAACAGGACGAAGCGCGCAGGCATGGGGAGATAACAACGCGCGCTTTGACCCGTGAGCAGGCGGTTTACAAAGGCGGCTTTCTCGCAACCAAAGAGATCGTGGACGCCGAGGCCATGCTGCGCCAGGCCAGGCTGGATCAAAGTGCCGCTGCCGAATCCATTCGGCTGGTCGGCGGTACACCGGGTGGCGGAAACCTCATCACTATCACGGCTCCCCTCGGCGGACGCATCACCGAACGCCAGGTTACGCAGGGAGAGACGGTCACCCCGGAAAAGCCAGTGTTCACCATCATCAACCTGCGGTCGGTCTGGGTGCAGTTCAGTATCTACCAGCGAGACATCTCCGCCATTCACGTGGGTGCGCACATGACCGTTACTTCGGACGCGACGCCCGGGGAGAATTTCTCCGGGACAGTCGCCTATATCGCTGACATCGCGGACGAGACCACGCGGACGGTCAAGGTACGCTGCGTGATCCAGAACGGTGCAGGCCGCCTTCGTCCGGAAACATTCGTCAAGGGCACGGTTACGACCGGCACGCGGAAGCAGGTTCTCGCCGTACCCCGCGATGCTGTTCAGACTCAGGAGGGCAAAACGGTCGTCTTCGTGCAGGCCGAGCATGAGGGCGAGTTCAAGGCGAGGGAGGTAGAGACGGGAGATACCAGCGCCGACCTGACTCCAATCACGTCGGGTCTCAAGCCTGGGGAGAAGGTGGTCGTCAAAGGGGCCTTTCTCGTAAAAGCGCAGGCCATGAAAAGCAGCCTGGGGGAACACGAGTAATGATTAATCATATCCTCCGCTTCTCCATACACAACCGTTTCTTCATCCTGCTCGCCACGGCGCTCTTGATCGGTGTGGGGGTGTGGAGCGCCCAGCAACTCCCCATAGACGCCGTACCGGATGTGACCACCGTGCAGGTGCAGATCAATACCGTGGCTCCGGCGCTTGCCCCTGCGGAGGTGGAACGCCAGATCACATACCCTCTAGAAGTGGCACTGTCGGGAATGCCCCACTTGCAGGAGACGCGCTCCATCTCACAGTTTGGACTGTCTCAGGTGACTGCCGTTTTCGATGACGGCACCGACATCTATTTTGCCCGGCAACTTGTGGCAGAGCGCCTGCAATCGGCCCAGCAGCAACTCCCGCAGGGCATCAGCGCCCCGCAGATGGGGCCGGTCACCACCGGACTGGGTGAAATCTATACGGTTATTGTAGATGGACCGCAGAGCGTGATGGAGCGCCGCACGCTCCTCGATTGGGTTATCAAGCCGCAGTTGCGTACGGTTCACGGCATCATTGAAGTTAACTCCTTTGGCGGGACAGTACAGCAGTTCCAGGTGCTCGTTGACCCAGAGCGGCTGATGTCTCACAATCTCACCTTGCGCCAGGTCAGCGATGCCCTTTCGGGAAACAACCGGAACGCCGGGGGAGCCTACCTGACACGCGGTGATGAGCAGCAACTGGTGCGCGGCGTCGGCCTGATCGAAAATCCCGACGACATCGGCAATATTGTCCTGGCGGCAGAGCATGGCACGCCGATCTACGTCAAGGATGTGGCGCAGATCACAACCGGCCCCGCTGTCCGGCAGGGAGCCGTCACCATGAACGGCAAAGGCGAGACCGTCATTGGGATTACCATGCTCCTGATGGGAGAGAACGGGCGAGTGGTGGTAGACCGGGTGAAAGACCGGGTGCAGCAGATTCAAAAGTCGCTGCCTGCCGGAACCCGCCTCCTCGGATTCCTTGATCGCTCCACGCTCATTAACCGGACGCTCCACACGGCCATCAGCAACTTGATCGAAGGCGGCCTGCTCGTCATCGTCATCCTGTTTCTCTTCCTGCTGCAACTGCGCGCTGGAATGGTTGTGAGTTCCGCCATTCCGCTCTCTATGCTCTTTGCCGTCATCGGGATGCGCTACTTTAATGTTTCGGCCAACCTGATGAGCTTGGGAGCCATAGACTTTGGCCTCATCGTGGACGCGGCAGTGATAATCGTAGAAAATTGCGTCCGCCGCCTCTCCGAGAGGCGGGCGGAGTTGGGGCGAAGCCTGACAGAACCGGAGCGGCTGGACACGATCTATGAGGGCACGGTCGAGGTGCGCAAGGCGAGCCAGTACGGGGAACTTATAATCATCGCGGCGTACCTGCCGGTACTGAGTTTGGTCGGCATCGAGGGCAAGATGTTCCGGCCAATGGGGGTGACCGTGATCCTGGCGCTAGTCGGCGCGCTACTGCTCTCCCTGACCCTTGTGCCTGCGCTCTGCGCCTTCTTCCTCCGAGTGCGGCGGGAACGGGAAAACCCCGTCGTGGAGCGGATCGGACACCTTTATAAGCCCGTCTTGAAAGCAGCGATGCGGTTTCGTTGGATCACTGTGGGCATGGCGGTGGCGTTCTTCCTCTTCTGCGCGGCGCTGTTCCCCCGGCTGGGATCGGAATTTCTGCCGAGCCTGGATGAGGGAGCCATCAACATCCAACCCGTCTATCCGCCTAGCATCTCCCTCGACAAAGCCATCGAGCGGGCCGGAGTTTTAGAGCGGCGGCTCAAGGAAGCGTTCCCGGATGAGATAGACCAGGTTATCAGCCGGATCGGTCGCCCGGAAGTGGCGACAGACCCGATGTTGGTCTCCCAGCACGATGTACAGATCACCCTGAAGCCACAGGAGCGCTGGACGAAGGCGCACACTAAAGACGAACTCGTGAAGAAGATGGCAGAGGTTACGGAGGCCATGCCCGGCATGGGCGTAAGTTTCACGCAGCCAATCCAGATGCGCATGTCCGAGTTGATCGAGGGCATCGGCATCAAGTCCGACCTGGGCATCAAAATCTACGGCGAGGACATGGACGTGCTGGCGACCAAAGGCACGGAGATCGCCAAAGCCGTAGGGTCCGTTCCCGGTGCGGCAGACGTATCTGTGGAGACCACCGAGGGCCTGCCCGTCCTTAACATCAAGGTGCGGCGCGGCGAGATCGCGCGCTATGGCATCAACGTTGCCGACGTGCAGCAGGTGATCGAGACGGCGGTGGGCGGCACGGAGGCAGGCAAGATCATCCAGGGCGATAAGCGCTTTGACTTGGTAGTGCGCCTGGCTCCCCGGTATCGCAATGACCCGGAATCCATCGGGCGCCTCGTGATCTCCGGGCCGAAGGGCGAGAGAATTCCTCTGGCCCAACTCGCGGACATACAGAGCGTGGAGGGGCCGGTGCAGATCAGCCGGGAGAACGCACAGCGTCGGGTCGTAGTGCAGGCCAATGTCCGGGAACGCGATCTGGGCAGTTTTGTTGAGGAGGCAAAGGGGCGGATCGAAAAACAGGTGGCACTGCCGACCGGTTATCATCTGGAATACGGAGGCACGTATGAGCACTTGCAAAGCGGACGCGCCCGGCTCATGCTGGTCGTCCCGGTGACGTTCGCCCTCATCTTCGTGCTGCTGTTCTCGACCTTCGGGAGCGTGCGGCAGGCTCTCCTCGTGTTCACCGGAATTCCTTTTGCCATCACTGGCGGCGTCCTGGCGCTCTTACTCCGGGGGCTCCACTTCTCGATGTCAGCGGGGATCGGCTTCATCGCCCTATTTGGTGTCGCGGTGCTTAATGGTGTGGTTCTGGTCACTTTCATCAATGAACTCCGGCAGGAGGGCGTCCCCATGCGGGAAGCCGTGGTAAGTGGCTGCCTGACGCGCTTGCGGCCCGTTCTGATGACCGCGACTGTCGCCAGCATTGGGTTCCTGCCGATGGCGCTCTCCCACGGCGCAGGGGCGGAGGTGCAGAAGCCTCTGGCAACGGTGGTGATCGGAGGCATCATTACCTCCACGCTGCTCACGTTGTTTGTCCTCCCAACGCTCTACGCCTGGTTTGAGCTGGATACAAAGGCGACCCTGTAAGAAGCAAAAGGAAACACCTATGACACCTACTTCTAGCAGGGCCACCGACCTTCGACAGGCCCTGTTGCTGACATACATCACGCTCGTATGGATGACGGTCGAAGGAGCCGCATCGCTGTTGCTGGGCTGGACGTCTCATAGCCTCCTACTGGAAGCCTTTGGCATTGATAGCGTGGTTGAGCTGTTCAGCGCAGGCGTGCTACTCTGGCGGCTTCGGGTGGAGGCCACGGGCCGAGCCGACGAAGCAACCATAGAGCACGCGGAACGACGTGCATCGCGGCTCGTCGGCTATACACTGTATATCCTTGCCGTCTACGTTGTCCTCAATTCTGCATATTGGCTTTTCCTGGCGCACCGAGTGACTGACACTCATGAGAGCGCCTGGGGCATTTTGATCGGGTTGGTAGCGAAGATTGGAATGCCGATCCTGGCTGGATTTACGTTAAAGGTCGCTGCACTTCTGAATTCCCGAGCGCTCCGCACCGACGCGATGGAGGCGATCACTTGCGGCTGCTATTAGACATCCATTGGTCTAACCGTCACGCAAGCGGGCGCAGTTTGAGCCTTGCAAGCGTCCTTGCGAGTTGCACCCTTGCGATGAACACATCCCGCCTCTAGCCTGGTGGCAGATATTGCCCAATGCCCGCACAAGTCTGGTCTGTTAGAGATTCGATCTCATCTATGGTTGGGACATATCCGGAAGGGAAACCTATGCGCTCAAATGCATCGGATTTTGACAAGTTGTCTTCGACGATCTGAAGGAAGGCATTCTCTTCTTCGTTCATGGTAGCGACTATGAGCCTCATGTGGCCTGCATCTGGTCTGCAACGGTCCCTCCATGAGGGTAACGACTGCATTGGCGAAACTGCGATCCGAACAGTCACGGCTCAATCCGTTGGCGGGATCGTAAGATAGGTCGTGTACGTCTCGGCTTTCACTTTGTAAAATGGCAGAAAAGTGACTGTGCCGTCGTGAGTGCGGAAAATCGGCCCGTAGAGCAGCGCCTGAAGGTCCAACGATTCTGGTGCGATTGCTTCGTACCGCAAGACCATCGGAAACGTGATCTGGACGGCGTCTCCCGCGCGCCAGGTGCGCTCAATCTTAAGGAACCCGTCCGACAGCGCGACCGGCACCGGCTCATCATTGACACGTACGCTAGACGCGGCGCCTGTCCACGCAGGAACACGCACATAGAGAGTGAATGGAACCGGCTGCTTCGAGTGGACGGTAAGTCTGGTGGTGTCTGATTCTGGATATGTTGTCGCCTGGTCCACGACGAGGTCTCGGTTACCCTGATGCCAGTGAACGCGCGACGGAACAAAGAGGTTTACATAAAGGCCGCCTGCGCTATCGTGAAAGTAGACATCGAGCGGATAGTCCGCGGTGATTTGAGCAAAGGTGCCGGAACAACAGGGCCAGGCGGATCCGAAGTAGGCTTTCTTCGTTCCGGAGCGGTAGTCAGAGTAGTAGAAGGTTCTGCCGTCCGGCTGCATCGGCAGGGCCGCCAACATCCCGTTCAGAAGCACGCGCTCCATGTTGTCGCCATACTTCCCATCTCCTGTGAAACGGAGGAGGTATCGGTCCAGGTTGACGGTTGCATATGAGCCGCACGGCGTCTCAAAATGGTCATGTGTGCCCGCGATGGATTCTGCCAGCTTGCCCTGCCCGGGAGCGATGAAGCGTTCGTTCGGACCCCAGCCTCCAGATGCATACATCTGTGTCGTGGTTAGAAATCTCCAGGCGTTCTCGATCGCCGTGAAGTACTTCTCATCGCCGCTCACCTCGTAGGCTTTGGCTGCGGAGGCCAATGTATTGACATGACTGTACGCGTGCCGTTCGGGCGTGAATGCGTTGATGCCTCTTGCAAAGGGATCATAGTAATCCCTGCTGTAGTCATACTCCCTGGCCATCGCAAGGTAGCGTGGGTCCTTGGTGAGCGCATAGCAGTTGTAGAGGTTTTCCGGCAGGGTATACCACTCGTCGCTTCGCCGCGGCAGGTTTTTGACCGCCCAATCGGTCATCTTCTTCAGAACGACAAGCGCCTCCTTATTGCCCGTCAGAGTGTATGCATCCCGCATTCCGATACAATTCTTGTCGTACAGGTAGTTCGGCCACTCCTTGAAGACCTTCTGGGACGAGTAGAAGAAGCCGTCCGGCGCCAGGGTCTCATGGAACCCATGTACCAGGCGGGCGACCTTGTCCTTGTAACGCCTGTCTTTTGTGTTGGCGTACATCCGAGCAAGCGCGGAGACATACTGTCCGAACGGGTGCGCGCCTGCAAAGTCCTCGGGATCGTACCAGCCTCCCATTGGTTTTCCTGGAGCCGGGAGGCCGGCCCGCCTGCGAAAGCCGTTCAGCAGATTGTCTTCCGATAGCGCCAGATAGAAATCACGCGCGTCTCGCGCCTGGTCCGCCAACGGTCCTCCCGTCAGGCTCACATCGGCGTACGTGAACGTCTGGAGAATCCCGGAGCTGCGGTGCATCTTGTTGCTCTCGTGCTGGGAGTCCGCTCGGCTCGCCGCAAACGCACAAGCGATTGCTATCGCCATGACGCTCAAGGCTCTGCGTGGCGGGTAATCGTGTCGCCCGTTACACCTAATACCGTTCACGTGTCTTCTCACTCCTTATTGCCGGCTGTTCGGTGAGGCATTATGGGCCCGCGCGTCGCGCGAACACGTTCACACCCCGAACGCCAAATTCTGCTGCCACGTCCTCCTTCGACGTACCGCGGAAACAGTCAAACCTGGCGGCAATTTGAATATCTTCCAGACCGACCTCAATTAGCAAACGCATCTGCTCCGTCTCCGACAGAGCGCCTGCGATTCAACCGGTCCAGAGGTCGATGTCGCTACGAATGCTGTCGTCCAGTTCTGTTTCCACAGCGATGTCGGACAGGTACAGTCGCCCACCAGGACGGAGTACGCGGGCGATCTCCGAGTAGGCTCGCTTCTTATCTGGCACCAGGTTGAGTACGCCGTTGGAAATGACGACATCCACACTGCAATCCTCCAGAGGCAGCGCTTCGGCGTCACCGTGTCGCACCTGCACCCAGGTCAATCCGGTCTCCCGAGCTGTCCCACGCGCTCGCTCGCACATCTCGGCAGTCATATCCACGCCGATTGCGCTGCCGGACGGTCCGACGCTCTTTGCAGCAAGGATCAGGTCCATTCCGGCGCCGCATCCGATATCCAGCACCTTTTCTCCGACATGAATGGGCCCTATGGCGTGAGGGTTGCCGACGCCCGCGAACGATGCTGTCGCCGCAGCCGGAATCGCGGCTAGTTTGCGCGGATCGTAACCCAGGAATCCGGCGGCATAATCGGGGCCGCGATGGAAGTGGAAATCTCCTTCCGGATCCGAGGCGACACGCGAATAGATGAGTGAGACCTCGGCTCGGAGCTTCTCCGTGTCGAGTGATATGGGACAATTGACGTCCACGCTAATTCTCCCCTGCTGCGAATACTGGTTCACTGCAGCATCAGGCATGTCAGGGCGTGTTGCTCTTACCTCGGCGACAGCAATTTTGGGATTGACGGTACGAGCGTTGCGCACCGTTGCGAGAAGCGTGACGTCGGAGAATCCCACCCGTCGAAGTTCTTTCAGGAAGGCGCCGCCTTCCTTCGCGCCGGCGATTCATGAGAACCAATTAGTTTTATCTGTCCGTTCGGCCTCCGTAAGGCGCTCGGTCAGAATGAGTTCCGCCGCAAACACCTCGCCGCCGGGACGCATCACGCGAGCGAGTTCGAGCAGGATGCGTTCACGTGCTGGATTCAGATTGAAGATGCCATTGACGATGGCGACATCGATGGACCTATCCGCCAACGGCAGCTGCTCCGCGTCTGCCATGAGCAGCTCGACATTCGCTGCGCGTGCTTGCGCGACGGCTTTGTGGGCGCGATCCAACATCGCCTGGCTGAAGTCGGTCGCGTAGACCTTGCCGGTGTCTCCCGTTCTCCTCGCTGCAATCAGGGTGTCCAGACCGGCGCCGCAGCCGAGATCAAGAACGGTCGAGCCATCTGGAATAGCAGCGAACAGGCTCACGTTCGAGACACCACAGAATGCGTCAACAGCCGTAACCGGGAGGGTGTCGAGCAGCGCGGCCGGGTAGCCTAGCTTCTCCGCCAGGGATCTGCCAGTTGGAAAAGGAGCATCATCTTCAGGCCGTTCGGCAATAGCAGAATAGGTTTCCCTTACCTCCTCGCGAATCGAATCCGTCGCATTCATGGCGCATTGCCTCCCGCGTTGTCAACATGGTCGTGCTGAAAGGAAGGATACCGGTCCGAGGAGAAATAATGCAAAGACAGATTTCGTTAGCCCTACTATAAGGCACGCGTTATGACAGAGGACTATAATCTCTACCCTCTTCACGTTTTTTGCATCGTGGCAAGACTTGGCAGCGTGACGAACGCGGCCAGGGAACTCCATATCAGTCAGCCTGCCGTTTCGTCTCACATTCGCTCTCTGGAAACACGCTATGATGAGCTACTTTTTGAGCGCACGCCACATGGGATGAAACTCACGGTGGCTGGTGGAGAAGTAGCGGCATACGCTCACCGAGTATTTGCAACTCTCGAAGATCTGGGAAGCGCCGTTCGAGCAACACGCGGGGAAGTAAAGGGAGAAGTGATTATTGCCGCTTCCAGCACACCTGGCTCCTATCTCATACCGCGCCTGCTCGGGATGTTTCACGAGCGGTATCCGGAGGCAAAGCCAACGCTTCTCGTGGGTGATAGCGCCGAAGTGATTGCCTGGCTAAACGACTACCTGGCTCCCATTGGGATCGTAGGCGAAGGGGTGAAGGCGACCGGGCTTCTACAGGAAACCGTCGGCGCAGATGAACTCAGGCTTGTTTCAAGAGCCAATGACGTACTCTGTGATACCAAGAACATTACAGGCGAGCACTTAGTCCGGCGAACGCTCTTTTTGAGAGAGGAAGGCTCCAGCACTCGGGCCGGCGCAATCGCCCTGCTCGGGCCGCTTTTTCATCATTTCGAACGAACGGTAACGTTAGGAAGTACCGAAACAATAAAGCAGATGGTCTTAGCCGGGCTTGGTGTAGCGGTGCTCTCCTCGTGGACGACCGAAATTGAGGAGCAGGCGTCTCTTCTTAGCCCCGTTAAGGACCCTTCGCTCAGACGTGAACGAAGCTTCTTTGTTGTACGGAGAGCCGATCGGCCGCTGTCTGGCGCAACTTCCGCTCTATGGACTTGCCTTACTACCTGTTCACTAACGCAGAATTGAGAACAGCGCTTCCCGTGAACTACAGGTTGTGGGAATGATCGCATGGCCTGATGTGTCTGTCATCAATATGAACGAACCATCTACGAACCCGGGACTGTGGCGGAACCGAGACTTCGTACTCCTGTGGAGCGGACAAGCAGTCTCTGTCATGGGTACGCGCGTCTCTAGCCTCGCTCTTCCCTTACTCGTCCTGGAGGTCACCCACTCCGCCGCACAAGCACCCGCCCGTATAGAGAGGGAACATGACCATAACGTTCTGGTCGAAAAAGGCGTCGCGCGGCAGCGCCATGATCATCTGTGGCTGAGCGCTGATTGGGCCGGCGACGAGATTGCCGTTGCTCCCTCCGGAGGCAAAGGTGTTCGCCGATACCCACGGCCGCCTTTCCGCACGAGCGGCATTCATGCGCCCGATCGCCGCCTGGACCTCTTCGGAGGCACCGCGAACGACAGGGCTTTCACGAAGCGCAACGGTTACCGCGTCATCGATTGTGATCAATTGATTGAGGAGCGGTCGCGAGGCGAGGAGGCGTTCCAGACTTCCTGTGGAAGCCTCGCCGACCGGTTGTGGGGTCTGCTTCTGCGCGGTCGCCGCCGGGCCGTAACCGAGGAGGGCCGCAACTCCGAAGAGAATTCTCCAATGTGTGATCCGTCCAACGTTCGTCATTGCCCCTCGCTCCCTCCGATAATGAAGCGTTGTGACCAGGCCCATTCAGCTTGCCGGCGTTGCTCCGGAGTGAAAAGGGACGAAGCCACATTCCACCAGGATCGCCTGGCGTCGAGCAGCCGGCGCGTCAGCTCGGAGACTCGGGTCGTGCCCAGTTGAATCTGCTCAAGGCTGTCTCCTCTTCTGCCGGACGAGGGCACGATCGCAGTGAACTCCTCTGACGCCTGACGAAGCTCGCTGCGAAGTATCGTCGTCTCGTGGTCCCAACGACCTGCCAGCGACTGCAGCCGGGATTTCTGAGAATCTTTGAGTCCCACTTGGTCTATATGTGCAAACAGCCACTGAGGATCGGGCGCGCTCAGCCCGGTCGTTTCGGCGGCGGGTATCACCGCGTGTTCAATGATTGGTCTGGCAGTGTTGTGAGGAGCGAACCGCCAGATCAATAGACTGGCGCTTATCGCGAGCAGCAACCCCGGGCCGAACCAGAACCTGGGAGGTTTTCCGTTTTCCCTGCTATTCTGTGCCATCACCGTCCACCTTCCGAACGCGCCGACGTCGGGATCACTGGCGGAGTTTGCGGGACATCTGCTTCGTTTTCCGCGTGTGTAGCGGGCCAGTGCCACTCGCGGCCGAGGAACGTCTTGTTCATCCAACGGGTCAGGTCATCCACATACGTGTGCATGATGGGGATGTCGAACAGCGACAGGAAGGTGCCTACCGTCAGGCCGCCGAGGATGGTCGTCCCGAGCGGTTGGTAAGCCTCCAGGCCGGTCTTCGGAAACAGCGCGACGGGAATCATCACGATGATAGAGATGAGGGAGGTCATCAGGATGGGCCGGAGCCGCTGGGGGCACGCTTCCACGATAGCCTCGTCGCGGTCCATGCCGCGATCCCGGTGCCGGGAAATCATGTCAATCATCAGGACGGCCGTGGTTATGTCCATGCCGGAGAGGACGATGACCGCCATGATCGAGACGGTTGAGAACGCCTGGTGCGCGAGAAATAGAGCGAGAAAGACGCCTGCGAGCTCCAGCGGAAGAGAGGCGATCATCTGAAGGGGCTGCAGGAAGCCGCGGAATTGGGCCACGAGCACCAGGTACATGAACACCAGCGCCAGCACCAGGCCGGTAAGCAGCCTGCGAAACGAGTCCATCATCTGGGTCATATCGCCGCGCATCTCGATGTTGTTGCCGGGTGGGAAGTTGAGGTCGTTCATGGCCTTCATCATCACGGACATGCCGAGATCCATTGAGGGCGGTCCCCACTTCCGGTAGTAGCCGGCGACGCCGATCACCCGCCGCAACCCGTCGTGCTCGATGACCGTGGGCGCCAGGCGGCGCTCGATGGTTGCCACGCTCTTGAGAGGAACCTGCTGCCCGTTCGCTCCTGTGATGTAGAGCTGCTGGAGGTCCTGGGGCGTTTGCCGGTCTTCGGCGTCGTAGCGGACCATGATGGTGTTCTGCTTCAAGTTCGGCAGGCGATAGAACTCGTTCGTCAGTCCGCCCCTGAGCGCATAGTACGCCTGCTGCGAGATCTCTTCCGGAGAGAGGCCCAGTTCCTGCGCCCTTTCTGGGTCCACTTTCACCTCGTAATCCGGCAGTCCCATCGTCCAGGTCGTCGCGGACTGAACCATGCCGTGGGTGTTATTGGCGATTTCGAGTGTCTTCTGGCCCAGCTGATTCAGTACATTCAAGTCAGGACCGGAGATTACGAGATGGATCGGCGCCGCGGCCGTCGCCATGACATCGCTGCCCATCTCCTTGATCTGCAATCTCCGGATACCGGGAATGGTCGCCAATGCCTCCTTTTGCACCGCGTCGATCACGTCCCAGATGCTGCGCTCGCGTCCGTCCTTGTCGCTGAAGGTCAGCATCATGGACGCGGCATTCGCCTGGGGCATCTGGTAGCCCGTGAAATAGGGGTTCCAGGACTCGAACATGCTCTCCGCGCCGATCTCAATCGAGCCGCGTTCCAGTTCGGGGTACTTGAGCATGATCTGCTCCAACTGCTTCACGGCCTGCTCGGTCTGTTGGAACGACGTGCCCGGCTGCATCTCCAGGAAGCCGTTCGCCTGCCCCACATCCGCAAGCGGCATCATCTCTGAACCGATGAAGTTGTAGAAGGTGAACCCTATGATGACGGTCGCCAGGATGCGGGCAAAATTCAGGAACCGGTTCTTCAGCATGCCTCTGATGGTGCGGGCATAGCCTCGCTCCAACCGCTCCAGGAAACGCTGAAAGGGGTCCAGGACCACATAAATCCAGCGAAGAACTATGTGCTTCCGGTCCACCTCTCTCGCCTCTTCGTGCCGAAGCCAGTTGGCGCACAGCAGCGCTGTCAGCGTAAAGGAGACCAGCATCGAGGCGAGCAGGCCGAAGATGATGGGCCACACGAGCTCCACGAACATGAGCTGCGTGATGCCTCCGCAGAACAGGAGCGGCACAAGGGCCAGAATGAGCATGAGGGTCGAGGCGATAACCGCCAGGCGCACTTCCGCGATGCCGTCTATCGTGGCCGTCTTCGGGTCTTTCCCCATGCGCAGGTGCCGCTCGACCGAGTGGATGTCAATGATGGTGTCGTCCACCAGGCGCCCGATGCAGAGCAGGAGCCCAATCAGAGTTCCGGAGTTAAAGGTCATGTGGAACGGCAGCATCATCAGTACGGCGAGAGACAGCGAGGTGGGCAGTGTTATCAGGGCGATGAGCGTTCCACGCCACTCGCCGAGGAAAAGCAACACGGTAATAGCCGTCAGCAGGATCGCGATTCCGAGTTCACGCCATACGTTCTCGAACAGGATGTTGACGAATCGGGCGTTGTCGTATGCCGGTGCGAAATGGATCCCAGGATACTCATGCGTGAGCTGCTCAAGAACCTTGTTTACGCGGGGAACGACATAGTAGGAGCTGGCGGCGGGGTCCTGGATTACCGAGACCTCGATGGATGGAATGACCTCTCCCTTTGTCTGCCCCCCGTGTTTCAGAAAATGGTACGCGCTGCGCCGCTCCCAATACGAGTCCACTACCCTGGCCACGTCGCGAACGTAGACCACGCGTGGATGGTTCTGGAAATCGAGACTGGGTGAGGCGGACACAGATACAGCCGGTGCAGGCGCGGCGGCGCTTCCACCCATGCCGCCGCCTCCCATACCCCCTCCCATTGGGCTGCCGGAATATCGCGGAGAAGCTCCGACGGAACCGCCAACGCTGGTGACGGGATAGTTCATCACGTCCTGAGCGCTGGTCGCCCGCGTATCGATGCGGACAATGCTCTCCTGAGTATCCGATGTGAGCGTCCCTCCGGAACGGCTGACGTTAAAGCGATCAATGGCGTTGCGCACATCGAGTATGGACAGCCGATACGCCGCGAGTTTGCTGCGGTCTATGAGAACCTGCATCTGACGCCGGTAACCGCCGAAGGCGACGACTGAGCTCACATCGGGCACGCCCTTCACGCGGTTGATCACCGTGTTGTCCGCGAACTCGCGCAGTCTGGCGGGAGTCCAGCCCTTGTCGGCGTCTCCTGTCAGCGAGAGTGAAAGCACGGGCAGATTCAGCGGATCGACCGGAATCACGAACGACGGCTTCAGGTTCGCTCCGGTATTGGGCAGATTCGCCTGCACGACGTTCATGAGCGCCTGAACATCGAAGGTAGCTCGCTTGATGTCCACGCCGTAGTTGAATTCGAGCGTGACAATCGAAAACCCGTCCTGCGAAGTGCTGCGGATATAGTGCAGGTCTTTGACATTGATGAGCTGCTCTTCAATGGGCTTGGAGACGTAGAGTTCCATCTCCTGAGCCGAGAGACCGGGCATCATCGTCACCACGCCGACCATGGGACTGGGCACATAGGGCGCGAAGCGTCGCGGTATCGAGAAGTTAATGCCGATGACCGCCAGAGCTACGACCGCAAAGTAGAAGGCGATGACGAAGTAAGGGTGCTCGATGCTCCACTTATGGATCATGTGGAGCGTATTGACACCCTGCTGCTCGAAGCGTGTGCGGGGACGTGGCGCAGGAGCGGATGGATCGGTCATCGCATCCCTCCCATGCCCGACATTGCACCGCCCTTACGCACCAGGTCCATGCGGCATATGGGGCACTTGCCCGGATGATCTTGAACAACCTGTGGGTGCATGGGACAGGTATAGGCGCCTCCGCTCGATAGCGTAGCCGGTCGCATGGGAGTGTGCGCCGATTGTGGTGTCATCGGCGTGCCGGCACTGGTAGCGACCGGCTGAAGCCGCATGCCGCACCGTGGACAGACGCCCGGGTGGTTCTGTCTTACGTCGGGATGCATGGGACAGGTGTACACCATGCCCGCAACTGCCTCGCCCGCTGCCGGAGGCAGAGTCAGCGGTCCTGCCGGACCCCATTGGGTGGGCACCACCGGCGCGCCCTCGGTCAGGTTTTCATACCCGGCATAGACAACCTGGTCGCCCTCCTGCAGCCCACTCTTGATTTCTATGATCTTCGAGCTCGTCAGCCCAAGCGCTACTTCTGCCTGATGAGCACGCCACTTACCCCCCGCAACCTGCGGGGTTAAATCCCAACCTCAAGTGGGGCACTTGCCGGGGCGATCCTGCTTCACTTCCGGATGCATCGTACAGGTATAGACCCTCTGTTCGGGTTGTCCTGCCGTGATTACCCAGACGGCCGCCGTCTGCTCCGTCGCCAGAACCGGGCTAGTCGCCTTCGCTTGATAGATAACGGCGCTGGATGGCACCACGAGCGCCTTGCGATTCTCGCCCGTCGTGATGTCCATCGTGATGTATTCGCCGGGAACGAAGCGCCTATCCAGGTTGGCGATGATAGCTTCGACGACCGAGGTGCGTGAGGATGGGTCGGCTGCCGGGAACACGGAGGACACGTGCGCTTCAACGGTGTGTCCGGGGTCTCTGGCAGTCGTAACACGTACGCGGCCGCCTACCCGAATATTGGGGAGGTCGCTTTCGGCGACGTTTGCCTGCAAGCGAATCGGACTGATCTGTGAGACCTTAAGGATAGCCTGACCGGGCTGCACGAGAACGCCGGGGCTGATGTAGCGCTGAGTGATGACCCCGTTCACATCAGCGCGGATCTCGGTGTAGCCGGCTACCACGCGGGCCGTGTTCAACTGCGCTTCGGCCTGACGCACGCCCGCCTGGGAATGGGCGATCTCGTGCTGGGCGCCATCCGCGGCGGAAGTGAGTGCGTTTGCGTTTGCCTGCGCCTGGACCACCTTAGACTGGCTGCTCTGGATTTTGGCCTGCATGTCCGCGACCTTCGCCTGAGCGCTCGCGATCATGGCGTCGGCTTTTCGGATGCGGGCCTGAGCCGCACGGACAGTGGCATTGACCTGCTGAATGCGCGCCTGTGCCTGGCGTACTTTCGCGTTGGCATTCTCGGACTGGGCTTGATCTTGCTGTAACTCCTGTTTCGAGATGGAGCCGCTTGTAAACAGCGCCTGAGACCGCTTAACCTGGGCGCTCCAGTAGGTCTGGTCCGCCTGAGACGCGGAGAGTTGCGCCTGCGCATCGGTCACACCAGTCTGCGCGCTGTCCAGATCGGCCTGCGCCCCGACCTTCTCCTCCTGTGCTGCACTAACATCCTGCTGCGAAGCCGCCAACGTGCTGCGTGCGCTGCCAACGTTACTCCTGGCCTCACTGACTTGCGCCCGTGCTTGCGCCTTCGTACCCAGTGCCTGCTGGTATTGCCGCCGCGCGATCTCGGTAGCGTGTGCCGCCATCTGCACATTCGCCTGTTGTTCTCCCACTCTCGATGCCAGCTCGCGCGGGTCGAGCGTGGCGAGCACCTGTCCGCGATGCACCGGCTGCCCGGGATAGGCCGTCATGGAGAGGATTGTTCCCGGAACGCGGGCTGTCACGTCCTGGTCGACGTAGGAGACCGCCGATCCCGTGTAGCGAACGGTCGCGTCGATGGGCTCACGCTTTGCCGCCATCGCCGCCACGGGTACCGCTCCTATGGGCGGCTTCATGACGGTCATGTCCATCGCCTGAGCTTCGATGACGCTCATGTGACCCGGCACCGTGTACTTGTGGACCGCCCAGGACGAGATCAGGAAGACCACGACCAGAAGGGCAATGCCAGCCCATGTCCGCCAATTTAGAAGCGGTCGCAAGCTGAACCGCTGTCCGGTGCGGCGCATACGATACACTATGAAAACGACGGAAGCACCTATTAGCAGCCATGGCATCCAGGCAATGAACGAAATGCCGCTCTTGCTTCCTATTCCACCGGATGCGGTATTCTGCCCGGTGTGGAGAGGAGCAGTTCCGGTGGCGGCACCCTGCGGTCCGGAGATGCGGATGGTCGCCGTATAGTTTCCCTGCATGGCAAACTGCGCCGGAGCAGCATACATACCGGGCTGTCCCGCCTGGGGCAGTGCTGTCTCGTCGTGCTCTCCCATTGCCATCCCTGGCATCTGCGCGATCGCGCTTACCTGCGCTCTCTCGATGGGTTTGCCCGCGCCATCCGTTATCTTGAGCACTATTTTTGTCGGCTGCCCCACCGGAATCACGGGGGGATCCGTGGTGATTTCGATATGGTAAGGGCCGGCCCGCAGCTGCGGCTCCGCGCGAACCGCAGTGATGCTGCTCGCGTCAAAGACGAACGTGAGTACAGCACACCAGGCCACATATTTCAGTAATCGCT
Source organism: Chthonomonadales bacterium (assembly GCA_038211235.1). Lineage (GTDB taxonomy): Bacteria > Armatimonadota > Chthonomonadetes > Chthonomonadales > Chthonomonadaceae > DATGJU01. The sequence continues at coordinate 17,901 of JBBQVV010000080.1, forward strand.
GTTTTCGAGGCTTCATGGATACCCTTCATAGTTCCGGGTTTGACGCTTCCGTAATATGCGGAGCGCCGACCTGTCCACTGCTTCCAGTTAGAACCAAGCGTGGGAAAAGCCGTGCCGATGCCATTCCGATTGCGCGTGCATTCGAAGCCTGCCGAGCCTAGTAAGACTCAGCCAAACCCGACCAATAGCGGATCGGAAGTGAGCGGCGAGTATCGTCAAGGCCAGCGATGGCGCGCACGTTGTAAGTCAAACTAGTTCCATGGATGGAGGTGAGCCCGAGCTTCTTCCGGGGCGCGTCAACGCGGCGCCATCTGACCAGCAGTTATCTGCTGCGCAGAGTGTGAGGTAACCCGGTAGTTAGCGACAATGAAGAAGGTTCAGGCACACAGGAGGCATGGAGGCGCACGGGAGGGCGTGGTTAAGGGTAAAGCGGTCGCAATTGAAATCGGCGGCCCCGTGGTGAAGATGATAGGCCGGGTTGCGAACGCCGTGGTCGGCACGGAAGTCGGAATGAGTATTACGAGATAATCTGCGAAGTCAAATGGTTGAAGACTATAGGTAAGCGCGGCGGTTGCGGGAACACGGGATGATATGACCTGGAACTCACAATGACAGCCACGACAGACGGACCCGCAAGGGCCGGGTTTTGCCGCCGTCTTGTTGCTTTCGGTTTGTGGGCGACAGTGTGAACAGGCTCCGCCCGTCGGTTGTGCCGAAGCATGCGTGGGATTGGAGCCGGCCTTGACCGTGGGACAATGATAGCCGACACCAGGCGTAAACTCGCAAGGCGTGCCGTTTACGCAACGCCATGATCCGGTTGTTCCGAAACAGGCGGTGGTCGTAACCATCAATGCCAGAAATATCAGCGCAAACCGTCGCATCCCTGTGCTTTCATCCAATCTCGCCCGAACCTGTAGTTTATCCCTACTCTCATTACGGCTGTAACGAGAGGTGTGTTTCCCCGAACTTATGATTCCGACAAAACGTCCTATAAGAACGCCGCATGCAACGCAACCGTACGCACCGACAACCCGCCATAGTCAGGTAACTGCCGCAACCCCACTCGTTTGCTCCTCAACCCTCGCTTGGAACAAGACATCGGTTATCGGCCTCCGATCCTTCCTGAAGCCCTACCGCAGTTCCCCACTCGCCGACGAGAACCCTTCGACATGCGCCAGGACTTTCTCCCTGTCAGCTTCGCGCTACCTATCTCCGATCGCGAGCGTGCGGCTCGGAGGCGCGCTGCCGGATTCCGGAAGCAGCTCCGGCGGGGCGAATCGACGATTCGTGTTATGTCCAACCTGCCGTATCACTCGCTGATCGCGTGGTAGTTTGCAATCGCCTGCGGCTTTCACCCGACCCGCCTTCCCGCATGAATGCACATCCCGTA
>JBBQVV010000081.1:0-19207 GCA_038211235.1 Chthonomonadales bacterium
GCGGGAGCGCGGCGACCGCCAGCACAGCCCTCACTGTGAAGTAGCAGCCGCAGGTTGCGCCGGCCTCTCCGCACGCGGCACGAGCCGGCACAACGGGGCATGTCACCGCGCTCGACGTATATACAAGAGAGAGCAACGACAAATAGAGGATTTCAAAATATCGAAGGGAATTTGGGCACGGTTGTTCACTCCGCGTTCATCTGACTTCCACGTAAAGCCGTCACCGTCGGTCGCCTGCACGCGGGGGTGCAGGGCCATTGCATTTGTCTAAAAGGAGAGCGTCCATGATCCGCAAGCCTTTGCTCGTATGCCTGTGCCTGAGTGTCACGCTAAGCCTCAGCCTGCCTGTTTTGCGGGCCGACGAACCTGGAAGCCCAAACAAGGACATTCAACGATTCGTCGGCACCTGGAAACGGGTAGGCACCCTCGACAAAGACGGCAAATTGCAACCCCTAACCGATAGCTATGCCCAATTCAAAATGGTAACCCCAACGCACTTCACCTGGTTCTACGTAAACCAAAAGACTCATCAGGCCACCATAGGATTCACCGGCCGGTGCTCCGCGACTGGCGACACCTACACGGAAACTCTCGACTTGATGCCTGGCACGTCTGAAGAGGTGACGCAGCCGAAGCCTGATGCGAACAAGGCAGCGGATGCACCTGCTGACATCCCACCCGTCGTATGTAAGTCTCGAGTGGAGGGCAATCGCTGGTATGACACGGTTCCAGGCTCTATCTTCGCCGATAAGACAGATCACAACGAAGTTTGGGAACGTCTCAAGCCAGGGGACAAAATGTTCTGAAGCGTTTCCATGTCCAGATACGACAGGAGTAGAGAGTTGAGGGAGTGGAGTGAAGCTAATCCCTCAACTCTGCCCGGCTTAGTTACAATGAGGCTCATCAAAGTGTGCCGTAATTCTCACGAATGTGACAGACCCAGCGTCTTGCTCTCCTGGCTGACCGTGAAGCCGCGCAGTCGCACGGCAGGGTTGACCGGAATCAGGCCGCGGTCGTGGGTTTCGGCGAAGAACTGCCGACACACGGAGATCTTGCGGCTGACGCTGGCGACGGCGCACTTATGCTCTTTTCGCTCCAGACCGGGCACAGCTTCGCCGGCGAGTCAGGAGCGGTAGGCGTTCAGATGGTCTCGAGTCACATCATCGAGCCGCAGCCCCCAGACATCCAGCGCCGAGAGGAACTCGAACAGGTCGCTGGCGTAGGCAAGCCGGGTCCGCCGTGAGAGCTGGCCGGCCACAAAGGCGTCGACCAGGCTGTCAGCGTCCACCGGCGGAACAAACAGCGCGAGGCCGGACGATTCCGCCGGCGCCGCGATCAGCACACCCTCGTCTGCCAGCTCGATTATCTCACCATTCGCCATTCGCTCTCTCCCTCGTGCGATGTGTCCATCTACCGATTGATAAGATGCCCCCGTCGTGTTTCTCGATTCGCTCTTTCCATGCCCGAAGCGTCGGCGGCAACGGGTCGGGCGTAAGGTTCCGACAGCATTCAGACTTTTCCTGCATATGATCCCTATAACCGTCATTATAGGGACCGGATTTAGGGCTGACAAGAGCGTGATTTTTTGTACTCTCACCTCGCTGTTTTGCAGCGAGGTGGTATAGTCCTTGATGCTTCCCAGAACGCTGCGCCCTTGGGTGGCCTCTGTCGTCAGGCCGAAGCCCATCTGCCCCATCTCCCGTCTCTCTTTTTCAATCGCGGCTTCGGGGATGTTTATCCTCCGCAGGAGGTCTTACCGAGCCTGTCCGCAGGCGATCACTCTCCCTAATGCAGCGCAGCTCGTCCTCATTGTTCCTCGGTAAGCGCCAGTTCGATCGCCTGCTCCATCGTCAGCGCGCGGCCTTCCTGCCAGGCGGTGTCGAAAGCGGTATCGTCGCCCAGGGCGGCGCGCGCGGCCGTGAGCGCCTGGTCATGGTCGGCGCGCTCCAATGGCCCCGGTGAATACCGCGCCTCCAACGCGCCGAACAGGCGAGCCGCCCGCAGCGGCTTTTCCTGAGCGGCCGCCAGGCGCGCGAACCCGGCCAGCAGTTTGATTCCCGCGCCTTCCCCGTCGAGCTCACGATACAGGGCAAGACTATCTCGGTACAAAGCGTGCGCCACTGGGCCGAAGTCCGCCGAGCGTTCGCGCCGGACCACATGCCCCAGATTGCACAACTCATAGGCGATACGGCGCTTGTTGTTCATCTGGCGGCACAACGCAAGGCTCTCCTCGATGAGCGGGCGCGCCCCGGCGATGTCTCCCTCCATCAGGAAGATCTCCCCGAGGCTGTCCAACAGGAAGCCGACCTTATACGACCCGCTCACCCGCCGGGCCAGCGCCAGTCCCTCCTCCAGGAGCGCGCGGCCCGCGGCAGGGTCTCCCTGGATGGCGCGTATCTCTCCCAGATACCCAAGCGGCCCAGACAATCCCCAGGCATCGCCGACCTCCCGGTAAAGCGCTGCACACTCCTCCAGCAGGCGAACGGATGTCTCATAGTCCCCTGCCCCTATGCTGCCGGCCGCGTCCGGGAAGAGTATGAGGGCGAGCACCCACTTGTCGCCCGAGGCGCGCGCCAGGGCAATGCCTTCCCGGGTGAGTTCGCCGTGCCGGGGTGTCCATCGTCCGGCGGGACCGGCCGAGACGTAGAGCAGAAAGATGGCCTCGACCAGCCCGCGTCCCTCGTCGCCGATCTGCTGCCAGAGCGCGACGCTCTCCTCCGCATACGCATACGCGGCGGCGTAGTCGCCCTGGTTGAAGCGGGCCAGCAGCGCCGCTCCATTGAGTGCCGTCGCCCGCGCCCGGTTGGTCCCGTGCTGCGGCGTCCGCTCCAGCGCCTCCGCCAGCCAGGCGCGTCCTTCCCCTTCGTAACCGTGCATGTGCCAGAACCACGACAGCGCGCCGCTCAGCCGCAGCATCGTCTGGTCTGCGGTCGAGTCGGCCTGGCTGCTGCTCCAGGCGAACGCCGCCCGTAGATTGTCATACTCCTGTTCCAGGTGGTCCAGGGCCGCGACCTGCTCCGCCCCATGCAGTTGGAGTGCCATCTGCTCCGCAAGCGCCACAAAGTGCGTCAGGTGCCGGACCCGCCAACGCTCTACCTCTCGGCTCTCCAGCAGACGGTCTCGAGCGTATTGCCGCACCGTCTCCAGCAGCCGATAACGGGCCGCCCCTTCACTCTCCTGGTAGACGACCAGGCTCTTGTCCGATAGGCTGGTCAGCAGATCCAGCATCTCCCACTCCTCGACCGCAGGGCCTTCCTGAACGCGTTCGTTGTCCAGATCGCTGCAGACCTGCTCGGCCGCTTGCAGCGTCCAGCCGCCGGAGAAGACCGACAACCGGCACAAGAGCGCCTTCTCAGTAGGGCTGAGCAGATCGTAGCTCCAGTCGATCAGCGAGCGCAGGGTCTGCTGGCGAGGAAGCGCCGTGCGGCTGCCGCCAGTGAGCAGACGGAAGCGCTGGTCCAACCGCTGCTCGATCTGCTCGACAGGCATCGCCCGCACCCGCGCCGCCGCCAGCTCGATGGCGAGGGGAATACCGTCCAGCCGGTAGCAGATCGAAGCCAACGCGCGGGCATTGTGGTCGGTAATCGTAAAATCGGTCTTGGCCTGGATGGCGCGCTCGGTGAAGAGCAGTACTGACTCGAAGGCAGTCAGCGATTGCGGAGTGATATCGCTCTTCGGATCGGGCAAGGATAGCGAGGGAACTCGGTAGGTAGTTTCACCCGATATTCCCAGCCCTTCCCGACTGCTGGCGAGGATGCGCACGGACGAACAATGGCGCAGGAAGGTATCGGCCAGCTGAGCGCAAGCATTGAGCAGATGCTCACAGTTGTCGAGGACGAGTAGGGCCGTCTTGCCTTTCAGGTAGTCGGTCAGAGTCTGAAGGATGGGCCTACCCGCCTCCTCTTTCAGCCCGAACACTGCTGCGAGGGCCTGCGGCACCAGACCAGGGTCGGCCAACGGAGCCAACTCCACCAGCCAGACGCCCTCCTCAAAGTCGGGCATCCCCTGCTCGGCCACTTGCAGCGCAAGGCGTGTCTTGCCGCAGCCTCCGCTGCCCGTCAGCGTGAGCAGGCGTGTCGTAGCAAGCAAGCCCTTCAACTCGGCGATCTCGCGCTCTCGTCCGATAAAGGAGGTCGGCTGGAGGGGCAGGTTGTTGGAACGGGTAGCGGATGGCTCCTGGGTGGCTGGCGGGATCGGCACCTGAAGCGCTGTCTGCAAGGCTTCCCGGACGGCGGAGGCCGTGGGATAGCGGGCAGTCGGATCTTTCGAGAGCAGGCGGGTAACGATGGCGCGCAGTCGCTCGGGGATAATGTCCGACAGTGCCGCCGGCTGGTGGCTCTGGATGGCGGCGATGAGCGCCATCAGGTCGCCCGTCGGGAAGGGGTGGGAATTGGCTAGCAGCTCGTGCACGATGACGCCGGCCGCCCACAGATCGGAAGCGGCCGAATAGGCACCAGAGAAGGTCTCGGGCGCCATATACCTTGGCGTTCCGGCGATGTTACCCGTACGCGCCTCGGTCTTGAGCACGCGTGCCAATCCGAAATCGGTCAGGCGGGGAATCCCGTCCTGGAGGAGGACGTTCTCCGGCTTAAGGTCTCGATGGGTCAGACCTGCTCGGTGCAGATAGTCCAGACCGGCAAGGATGCCGTTCATTATAGCGACCGTCTCCTCAAGCGGGAGAGGTTCACCATCACATGGCGGCTGCCTGCGGCTCATCCATTCGTGCAGAGAGCCGCCGGCGATGTACTCGCTGGCGATCGCCACCTGACCATCAAAGAGATCGGCATCAAGCACGGGCACGATGTTTGGGTGGCCGCTCGCCCGCTGCCACAGCAGCGCCTCATCCCGAAAGGCGTCCACCTCGCTTACGGAGACCAGCGGCAGCTTTAGAGCGATCTGCACGGTCAGTAAGGCCGTGCGCCGCTCCGCCAGCCAGACCTCGCCGAAGGCGCCGCGACCAAGGGTGCGAACGAGCGTATAGGGACCGATCGTATCGTCTGGGTGAAACATCGCTTCGCAGTCTCTCTGACGCCAGGATCAAGCATTGTACTCATGCTTCGACCCGGCAACCGCAGAGCCCTGCATTTCCGGCACGTCGGATGGTGCGACATCCTCCCGGACAAGCATCAGGGATAGAATTGCCCAGGCGAACGTGCGATACGCGCCTATCGTGGCGCGAATTGAAGACGGTATCGAATAAGACTGAATTCTTCTTATCGTAAACGCGAATGGCAAAGAATGCCATTCGCGTTGTCATGTTGAGTTTATGAACGAAGAGGTCCCTCTTCTCTTAGCGGTTGTGTCAATTAATAATATTGCGTTCCCGATTAGAGTGGTAAAGAGCATTATAGGGACCGAATGAAGGACGGCAAAAGTGTGTAGGTCGCGGCACTCTGGGAATCTTACAGCGGAATCATACAGTGGGAACAGGCCGAGTCCGTAATTCTTTCGTGAAGTGTTTTGTCTGGGATGTTGATGGTCGGGTCACAAAGCCATGAGATGGTCTCACGTCTAAGCTCCGTAATTCACTTCTCGGAAGGAACATTCTGTGAAGTGTTTCAACCTCGGACTGAGGAAATCCTATTACGCCAAATAGTGCTAGCGCTTTCCCGCCAAATAATTCTAGCGTTTACAACATGGACCAAGATACCACCGGCATGCTATTGCATTCAGGCTCTCTCACGTGTCGCCGGAGAATTGATTTGTCTGTTGACGAGCTCCATTCGGGCAATAGCCGGAAAACTTGCTGGCGAGGTCTCAGTATCGAGAAGTGTTGCTTAATCGTTACGCACGTACTGTAGCCGATCGTTAGTGCTTCACACCGTTAGCCTTCGGCATGGATCTGCCAACAGCAAGGCATATCTGATCGTCAAGTTTCTGGAACCAATCTCGATGCTGGGAGCCCTCCATCGGCGAATGTTGATTTACTGAAAATACAATGACTGTATCTGTATCGGGGGAGTATTCGACTCTTGAGGCATAGTAGCCACTATGGCCGACCATATCTCCAAATCCCGAGTACCGTCCGCATTTCGCAAGGCCCAGGCAATAATTGTGGTTAGAAGCGTCCGTCCACTGCTGCATGAGTTTCCAACTATAGGGGTCAGCGAGTAATTTGCCGTTGCATAAACCGCGGATGAATGCCGCCAGGTCAGGTGCCGACGTGAGCCAACCGCCTCCGGCGTAATCAGAGCTTTCCGATATTCTATCCGTTAGGTCTTCCTCCCCATCGAACCAATGCGCAAGCTGTACCCCCGCTGAACGGTGTGGTGGCTCTCGAAATTCCGCATAAGTATCTTTCATGCCAGCAGGATTCAAGACAAGCTCCCTGACCGCAACGGCGAGAGATTTCTTGGACACCTTTTCGATAACTAGGCCAACCAATTGATAATTTGAGTCGCTGTAATGCCATTCACTTCCAGGCTTGGACGTCGCTTCAAAACCCTGGTTTTTCCCCCAGGTGAGAGTGTCTTCCATAGTCCAATACTGATTGGGGTGCTTACTTAGCTCAATGTCTATTGGTAAGGAGCCAGCGGAGTCCGGCTTTCCAGCAAGGTAGTAGTCCCAAAGTCCACTAGTATGAGACAAACATTGATACAGGGTTATCTCCCCACTGTAATCAACACCCCTGTAAGTGTCTAGGCCGTTCATCAACTCTGCGGGCAGGAACTTGGCGACATGATCGTCGAGGGCTATAAGGCCCTTCTCCCGTAGCCGCAAGAGGGTCGCTGCGACGAACATCTTACAGATACTTGCGCAGCGGAATTGGTCGTAGCCGTGCATAGGAGCCTTGGTCGCCGGATCGGCCACGCCGGTGCCAATCTGCAAAGGCTTGTCCAAGGCTGGGGAGTCGATGTATGCAATAATCCCGTGGATTCTCTTTGGGTACTCACGTTTCAGGTTCTGCAAGATCGATGTGATGTCCGATCCCATTTGTAGGCGCCGGACTTTCGCCTTAGAAAGTTTGAAAGATCGAGAAGATATAGTTGAACTTGATGATCCTGAATATACCGCTTTTCTCGCGTTTGACTGTAGGCGCGTTGGAAGTGACGGACATTGCGGGCGAGCAGGCGTCGACGAACCAAACGGCGAGACCAGCGCACACAAGCCCAATAGACTCTTGGCAGCGAGGAACGGATTGCAAATTCCGTGCGTCTCCCTATTCCTTTCAGTCAACAACGACCTCTCCTGTTTTCGAAGACTTGAGGTTAAGTGACGACGTATGTGGTCTGGCATTCCGAGCTGTTTCTGCGTCGCGGGCTGTTACAGAAGCCCGTTTTTTGTCGTGTGGAAAACGACCTGGCCGCGATGTTGAGCCGCTCATAAAGAGGCGTGGATCAATTCGAGACGGTTCCCTCCCGTCTTATTACTCCGAACGTCCTTGCATAATGGAGTAAGCCGGTCCACGGACTGGCACACTCTCGGTAGAGGCCAAGGTCGACGCTATTCGTCCTTGAGGGAAAGACTCGCCGCCATTGGAGGCTCGACGAAGCTCCTCTGCCGGGGACTCGCTGAGCAGTATCCGTGTGTCCATTTACTGGCCCTCTTTCTGTCCGGACGATTTGTATCCCCTTATCCGTTGCAGGGATCGAGAACGCGACCCTGCGGAGTGAATTCAGTTCGTTCGCCCGGCTTCTTGTGCGCGGTCAACGCTGATTGAAAACTGCTCAGTTCGACGGTCGTCAGCTGCGGAATCTGCGCTCCCGGCGCCGATATCCTGCTCTTCACTCATCTCCCATAGGAGATTGCCCTGTTGCCATACCGCCTGGCTCGCGCGCGGTCGTCCGGGCTTCGCCGGGCAAAGCGAATGAAACGCGCAGGTCGCGCAGCCGGCGCCGACGCAGGGTTCCCACTTCTTCTCTTTGTGAATAGCCGTTGCGGTCGTGTCGATCCAGTCGATAGTTGAGCGCACGCGCGCCTTCGTGGGAACGCTGACCTGCTCGACGCCGTGGCGCAGATAGTAGAGCCGCGTATCCTGGATCGGCATGCCCAGTCCGTCGGATGCCAGGATGTTATAGAAAGCGAGCTGCTCGCTCGTCTCCGCGGTGTTCGTCATCGGGAGTCTGCGGTCGAGCTTGTAGTCGATGATGGAGTAGCGATCGTTCTCCGCGAAATCGATGCGGTCGATCTTGCCAGTCACCACATAGGGACCGTATGGAACCTCGACCCGGTGCTCTAGGTACGCGGGGACGCGGCCCCTGTCTCTTTCCGTCTCGCAGTAGCGGCGCAGGATCCCCTCCCCTTCCTGGAACGCTTTCATCTCGCGCGCTTCCGGATGGCGCAGGACGTCCCAGCTACCTCCGTAGGCGCGGAGGAGATTCTCCTCGCGCACGATGCCGTCGCGCCGGGCGAGAAAGTGGTAGTTCGCTAGGGCGCTATGCAGCCGGCGCTGAAAGGCAAGCTCGGCGAACGGCGGACGCGGAATGCGCTCGACGTAGGCGAAGCGGTACTTCAGCGCACAGTCATTGAAGGTCTTGAGCTTGTTGTAGGAGATCCGCATCCGAGAATCCACACCTTGAGTAGAGTTGTGGCTGAATTCGCGATGGTACCCTACCCTACCTTCTTATGACCCATATCGTCCTCGTAAGAAAAGTGCCGAACAAGAGAGGCTGATACCGCGATTATAACGTCATTCTAAAAGTCGGACTAGGGATAACCAGATGGGAAGAGTTCTGTTTGTACCAGTGACGTATCGATTGGTCGCCTGGCTGTGAAATCTGTAAACACGATGATTAATCTGCCTGAACCGGTCCTGCCCGGCTTGACAAGTACGACATAAATCGTACATACTCGCTGCGGTACCCTCGATGATGACATGAGGCCAACTGCCGGCCGTTTAGGGTGGCTCACAGCTAAAAATACCGTCTGTTCTGAGGACAGAAGCGATGAAGGAAGATATCCATACGCAAACACCGACGCCTTCGGAGCTCGAAATCTTGAATGTGTTGTGGGGTCGCGGTCCCAGCACCGTGCGCGAGGTCAACGAAGTGCTCCGTGAGCGCCGCGACACGGGCTACACTACTACGCTGAAGTTCCTTCAGAATATGATGGAGAAGGGGCTGGTTGCGCGCGACGATTCCGCTCGCGCTCATCTGTACCGTGCCGTACTCGATGAGGAGAAAGAGAGACGGCGCCTCGTCGATGATTTGATGGACCGGGCCTTCGGCGGAACCGCACGCAAACTTGTGATGCACGCTCTCTCTTCTCGCCCGGCGTCGCCAGAGGAGCTCGCCGAGATCCGCAAACTCCTCGATCTTATGGAGGCCAGGATCCTATGAAGCTAATCGGGATCTTTGCGGACCAGCCGCTGGTGGAGTGCATCGGATGGGCGTTGCTGCACTTCTTGTGGCAGGGCCTTCTGATTGCGATACTGCTCAAAATCTGCTTATTTGCATTGCGCAATGGTTCCGCCCGCCAGCGTTACAACGCGGCATGTGTTGCGCTGCTGCTTATGTCCTTATGCCCGGTTGTCCCCATTGCGCTGCTTCGCAGCCGGTCTCGGGCCACAGATGCAAATAGTGTTCAGGCTCCGCGGCCGACATCGACCGCGGAACCCATCGAATTTGCTCCTGTCGCCTCTTCTCGGCCCTCCTCGGATTTGAAACCAGCTGCCGCCAACCGCTCCCCAATTTCCATTAAGCGTATCTTGCCGTACCTGGTGGCACTATGGCTCGCCGCAGTTTTCGCACTGTTGTTCCGCCTGCTTGGCGCGTGGGCGTTGGTGCGCAGACTGATAGCTCAGGGAACGCGGCCGGCGCCGGAACCAGCGCTAGCCAGCTTGCGCGCGCTGGCAGCCCGAATGAAGATACGGCGCCTGCCACGACTGCTTGAATCCAGCCACGTGCAGACACCTTTAGCGATTGGCGGATTGCGAGCCGTGATCTTGCTGCCGGCCAGCATGGTCACCGGCCTGTCCACTCCACTGCTTGAATCGCTGTTGGTACACGAGTTAGCGCACCTTCAGCGCCACGACTATCTGGTCAATCTGTGGCAGATGACGCTGGAGACAATTCTATTCTATCATCCCGCGCTATGGTGGGTATCACAGCGGATACGGATCGAGCGGGAACACTGCTGCGACGACGCAGTAGAAGCGATACTTCACGATCGTCTCACTTATGCGCGCGCGCTTATGACGCTGGAAGAGACGCGCGCTCAAACGCCGGCATTGGCTGCATGCGATGGCGAGCTTCTCGCCAGGATCAGACGCATACTATCAGGGGAGGCGACGATGGCTACGAAAGGCAGTTCCGCTGCGGTTGTTCTGGCGATTGTGTTGGCGCTGCTTGTGGGCGTTCCGATCGTCTTTGCTGCCCAAGCTGGGCAGACGGTGCCCAGCGGGCAGGAGTCACTTGTCGCGCCAAAACATGTATGGATGCGCGCTATACGGATAAAAATGAACGAGCAGAACACTCCGCTCGATGTCGCGCTGGCAAAGGTCTTTCAGCAGACGCCGTTTGACTACATATACGCAGACAACGATAGTTCACTGGACATGGAGAATTTTGGATGCGCTGGGCCGCTAAACTTCACGCTGGACGCGATGAAGAGAATCGCGAATATTGCATGGGGGGTGAACCGAAATATCGTCTTTGCCCAACAGGAATCCGGCAAAGATGATGTGACAATATCGCGTAAGTATTCGGCCCGTATCCGGATGACGCCCTTGGCCGCTGCGCTGGAAGCCCTGCAGGCCGTGCGTCCATTTCGGTATCGCCTGGAAGGCAAGGCTAATCCGACAGTCGTTGAGGCGATGTTTGTCAAACTCAATTTCGACGAAGCCGTCGCCAAGATCCTTGCCCGCTGCGAGACGCCGATGAAGTTCACCAGGTCGGGGGATACGTTGATCATTGTTCCCGCTCCCACGTTGCCTCGCCCGAAAACAGCCGGTGTCGAGCCTGCCCCTATCATTGAGGAAGGAACACCTCCACCTCTTGCTCCAGGCAGAATCCAAGTCGATGCACATGGCGCCTTCGACAGCGTGCTAGCCGATGTATTTCACGGTGCAGGCAAACGGTATCGTATCTCTCCGACCGTAACCGAATCCGAGCAGGCGATTACGGTTGAAAAGTATGACATCAATTTTGACGAGGCGCTCACCGAACTCCTGACGATGGCTCCCGGACAAGACAGACCGCTGACCTACCGCATCGAGAACGGCATTTACGTTATTGAGCCGAAAGGGGTCGAAACAAAGCCGGGGGAGATCGTATTCGCTGCAATTCCGGGAGACATGGCCGCTCGCAGCGCCTACACGATCGATAATCGCCGAATTGGAGAGGCGTGTCGAACGATCATGGACACTGCAAAGGAAAGCTATCTTCTGTGTCTGCCGACTTCTGAGAAGAAGATTTCGCTGAAACTAAAGAACGCGACTGTGGAGCAGGCTCTAAGAGCCGTATTGCGCGAGGCCGATTTGGGGCGCCAATTCAGGATAGCTCGAGACCTCGGTGTAGTTTACTTGCTGCCTAGCTATGACCCCTCAACAGCAGGTTGGGATGGGAGTTACAGTGGTCGATTTACTGACACCTCCGCGTGGGATCTATTCGGCCTCGTCTCCATGATCGTCGGAAACTATCAGGGGGACGATGGTCTCAAGACTCGTCATGTCACCGTGAGGTTCGAGGATCGATCGCTTGATCAGATGCTTTCGGATATCAAAGGAGTCGCATCACCTGGAATCGGAGTTGACTTTGTGGGCAATGTCTTGACGGTAACCTCCAAATAGGCCGAGCCTACGCTGAAAGGCGATTGCCGCGGTCTCCGGTCGCGGCAATCCCTCGCATCCGCTAGACGGTCGACGAAACAACAATGCCGCATCGCCGAAAAGTATTACTTCTACCTCAGTCGGATCGCCGCCGCCGAAAGCCAGTTGCTGGAGGCCATCACATTAGGTCCACATTTTTGTTGCGGCCCACTTCTCACTCGGCAATGTGTATTACCACCAAGATAAGGATGCTGCGGCGGAATCCGAGTACAAGCGAACAATGCTGTTCGATGATAAGCATGCAATAGCAGACAGCAGCCTTGCCAATATCTTTTTGTTCCAAAGGAAGTACGCGGAGGCTGTCGAGCAGTGCAAAGTATCCGTAATGCTTGGTCCTGAGGATGTCAGCGCCATACAGCAAAATTACGAGAAGGCCCTTAAGGGCCTAAATGGTGATTAACTCCAGAGTACTTGAATGTTCGGGACAGGTCACAGAAGTCCATCGCCGAGGATGACCTCGACCTCAATCTTATGCAGCCGGCGCCAGTCCGGTACCTCGAAACGCCCATGGCCCGCCTACAAAGTGCAATCGGCGAATGGGCAACAGGGGCGGCACTTTGACCGGGTAAAGGGGAATTGCACATGAAACACGGCGTCATGTTGACCATCACTTCTCTGCTCTCAATCCTGTTATTGACGTTACACCTGACGAGCGATACCCTCCACGCCAGGGCAGGGACGCGCGAGGCAGGGGGCTCAACTCTCGTTGCGGTGCCCGTCCTGGTCCTCTTCTTATACGGAACACTGGTGCTCGCCGAACGACGGTCGGGGTACATAATCATGCTCATCGGGTCGCTCGCTGCGCTGGGCATGCCTGTCATCCACACGTGGGGAGCGGCAGGCTTTTTCCACGGCACGATCGCCCGCGGCAGCGAACCCTACTTGTTCGTCTGGACGCTTCACGCGCTGGGCGTGACCGGGATGTTCTCGCTCATCGTCTCGGCGCGTTGCCTGTGGAGCCCGCGATGGGGCAAGTCCCGGTCGTACATCAACTCGAACGTGGAGGGATCCGCATAGCCAACACATTCCTCGGGTCCTCTTGCCTGTTAACCGGCTACGTGGTCTTAACGTCGGCCTTCCTGCCTCGAGTGATCGGGATGCAGATGTTGATAGCAGGTTTGCCTTGGTGACGTTTCCGTGGCCGCCTTTCGGCGCAAAGGATTTGCCCTACTCTCTGGCTGCCGGCGTTATCTGAGAAGGATCGCTGATCTTGTGGCTCGTCGTGTTCGGCGTAAATGTTGCCGCGACTCACTCCTTCATTTACCAATTCGGTCGTATGGGTATGGCGCTGTTGCTGGAGTGGCAGACCGCTCCAGCCTGTTGACAACAGGCACCCCAACGTTCCTGGACGGACGGATAGCATAGCGTGCCGCCACGTCCGTTCTTCTCCGCTCGGAGTGAGGGGCCATATCTATATCCAGCCTGCTTGAGGTAAGCGCGCAATTTAAGCACAAGGAGCGGGTCATCCAACAGTACTGTAGACGGTTTTCCGCCCTTGTCACACGGAACAGGATGACTCCTCAAAAGGACTACCATCCTCAATCAGGCTAGTTCGCGTCGCGTCCAGAACCAGGTTGCGCAACGAGGCGCCTTAAATCCGACCAACGGTAGACAACCTCCCGGAGGCTATAGCCCCCATCTTCGATGTCGCGCTCCTCCAAAACCTGACCGCCGAGAGTTTCATAGAAACGGCGTGCCGGGGCGTTGGTCTTCAATGTTCCGATATGGAGTGCCGTGATACCCTGGCTTTGCAGGTGGGTCGCAATGGCTGCGAGGACTCGACGCCCCATACCTTGCCTCTGGTAGTATGTGTGGACATAAAGCGCACAGACTTCTGCGGTCGAAGCTGCCGCCTCCATAGCGGTGGGTTGCGCCATCGCGAGTCCGATGATCTCTCCAGAAGGGCTTTCCGCCACATACACGCACTCTTGCGGACTGCTCGCCTCGGCGATGCGACGCAGACTGCGTTCCCAGCCTTGCGCCGACACCGCATACGTCCACTCCTGTTGCCGCCATTTCCAGAGAGCCTCCGGAATCTGACCTCGGTGGGCGGTCAGAAAGCTGTCCACCATGACTTGCGCCATAGATGGGACATCCGACCGAGTCGCCTCACGAACGTTCCTGGTCTGATTGCCTTATTCTCCATCAGCCTTGTGGTTGCTAAGGTGTGGTCATTATTGGCACTCAGAGCGAGCATTTCCTCGGGGCGCTCTTGCTGGGGTGAGGAGCCCGAACCCTTCGGCGTTGTTCATCGAGTGCAGTTTCCTCAGAAGAGCCGATGAGATCTTGTCCGAACCAAGATGATGGAGCTGTCAATGCTGGTTTGGCCATCGGATATCGGGCACCTGGCCTCTTGGTCGCCGGCCACCCATCCGTTCGAGCGCTAAGGCTTGCCCTGCCCGGCGCCCTCGTGTTTAACGAATCCCGCGGGAGGCGACCAGGCGAAGGCGTCCGCTCCAATCGGCTTATCGAACGCCTGATTCGAAGCCGTCAGCTCAGACCGGAACTTTTTAGCGCCAACTCCGCTCGATCCGCCGGCTGTATAGATCTGGTAGGTCTCCTTATCGACCACTATACTTACTGACCCGCTCACCCCGGATCCGGCCACCTTGTAGACCGGACGATCGTGGAAGCGCTCGACGGTCACGTTCAGCTTGCTGACAGAGCTCTGCGCATTCTCTGTGAGCCGCCGAAACATGCCGGAGATCTTGTCCCCTCCGTGCGGCTGCTCCCAATACTCCTTATTCTTGGAGGAGATAGTGAAGATGGTGGTTCCGTTGTCGATGATAAGCATTTCGGTAGGCGTTGCGCCCGAGGGTCCACTCGTAGAGGTCCTCATATGGATGACGCTTCGGGCGATCATGCCTTTGGCGCCGTTTTCGGCCTTCAAGTCGATGGTGATTCGCGTGTGCTGGTCGCCTCTGTCCAACCGGATATCGAGCGTGCCCTGGTACGTCTTCGCGGAATCGTAGTTAGTCAGACACTTGGCGATGACCTGATCCGCCGTTGGAAGACGCTGCGCAGCTGTCGCCGAACACCCGAGCGTTATCGCCAGCGCTAAGTTGATCGATTTCATGTTCATTCCTCCCCGGCACGTAGCAGAACCCACTCGAAAGCGCACAGGTGGCGCAGCCGACGGCGCCACACGGATCCCACTTCCTCTCTTTGTCGATGTCGGTCGCGGTCGTGTCGATCCAGTCGATAGTATGCCGCAGTATCACGCACGCGCGCCCGGGTGGGAACGCTTACGTGTTCGACACCGTGGCGCAGATAATGCAGCCTTGTATCCTGGATCGCCATGCCCAGCCCCTCGGCAACGAGGATCGATAGAAGGCGAGCTGGCAGCTCCTCTCCGCGGCATCCGTCTTGGGAAGCCGCAGTCAAGCTTGTAATAGATAATCACACGACATCCCAGACATCGGCATAGGACCGGAGCAGATCTTCTATGGGAGATATCTGATTACGGATCGGGCCGGTACGAGGACGGAAATCGGGTGCCTCTGCGCTTTATCCGATCGTTATCTTGAAATTCTTCCCCCACAATTATGCTGTGCTCATGGTAGCCGCGTATACTATGAGTCAGAAAAGAACGCGCTGACTGCGTTCCACGGAGATTTTGCATCGGAGGCACTATGGCTGCATTCAGGTTCATTTTTGTAGGGCTGCTCTTTACCCTTGGCCTGCCAACGTTGGGCGCAATCTATCACGAGCCGGATGGCAAGTATACCTTCGAGTTCCCCGGCCGTTGGAAGGTAACATCCCGGGGCGGCAGTGACGCCATGGGCACGGACGGAGGCGCGGCGTGTGTGCGCATCGTTCACGTACCTGGCGGCGGCAACACGGCCGCGCAAGGCCAGGCGAATACGGAAGAACCGACAGCGGCGGCTCCCGCGGCCAGCGCACATACAGACGACGGTACGGCAGGCGAGGGGCATGTGTTGCAGGGAGCACTTCAAGATGCGACTTCGGGGCCGACGGCCTTCAAGGCGGGACTGCGCCGCACGCGCGGTGTTTTCGATGCGTCCATCAACTTGCTGAGCGTGGCGCGCAGCAAAGAGAACCCTAATCTCACTATGGCCTCGTTCACCGCCGCACAGCAGGGCATCCCCGTAGGGGGATTGGTGATTGCCGTGTATGAACCCGCCGGCCATTCGCGCTTTGCCCTCCTCTACGATGCGCCCGATCATCTGGCGAAATCGTTGCCGGCGATGCTCAAGCGTTTCGATACAGCCACGCAGGAAATACTCGAAAAGGCACGTCCCCAGAGCGCAAGCGCCGCGATGGATTTCGCGCGCTTTGAAAAAGAGGCCGGCCATGTCGCTCTCAATCGCGTGCAGTTTCAGGATGGAACCGCCAGTATCGGCGTGGCTCCCGGGTTCAAGCCCCTCTTGATGAGCGGCGGAAAATTCACCGCGTCCGCCGCTGACGGCGCCTACATCACTCTGTTCCGGCCCTGCAATGTGCTTGATCCCAATGGGACACTCTACAAAATGCAGGAACAGCTCGGGCGTAATGTCCACAGTGGCCCGATGCACATTCCCGGTCAGGTCATTCTCGCCTACGATCCCGATCTGGTGAGTGCCTGGAAAAAGTATATTGCCGAGAACGCGCGCCAGAACAATGCCCTCAATTCTGAACCGCAGGTGCTCAAAAGCGCGACCGCGCCGGGCAGTACCAACGCGTGGCCCATGGTCAACATTACAGGGACCATGACTGTCAACGGCGAGCCGTTTGTCTTTACCGGATTGCTGGTAGGCAGCCCTCCCCCAACCGCGCAGGGAGGCTGGTCGGTGCAGGTCACGCTTCTGGCTGCGCCGGCTGCCCATGCGGCCGAGGACATGCCGGCGATGATTGCCATGCAGCAGTCGGAGAAAGTAGATATGAGCGCGGTGCATCAGCAGACGATGCACAATATCGCGGCACTAAATGCGCAGACCACAGCGTGGCTACGGTCTAACAAAGCGGCATATGATGAGGTCAGCCAGCGGCGCTTTGACAGCGCGATGTCAAATGCACGCGCGAGCCGTGATGCGATGGACAGATCCACCGCCGGCTTCATTCACTATATCAATAGCACCAGTGTTTTACAGCATAATCCGACGGGCGCGCATGCCACGGCAGACGCGAACCTGGCCAGCGCGCTGGAAAAAGCCGACCCGCAGCATCTCAGTGTGATTTCGCCCAAAGACTATATCAAAGGCGTAGACTACTGACGCCTGATGAGTTCCCTGTGATTTTGCACCCAGGAATTCGCCACAGCGACCGATCTGCAGCAGCCTGTGGCGAACTTCCTGTGCTTTGTCCGATCAGGAGAGAAGTCGCATCAGATCCCGGTCAGTTCCGAATCGAGCGGACCGTAACAAAATCAGCCCGCTGTTTTGCCCTTCTCGGCGAAGTACTTCGGTCCGCGAACATTGGCGGCCGGATTATTGGACGTGTGTTAGCCCCGCCTCCGATCGTCGATGTGCAAGCCTATTGATGAGGCGCGTGACTCTGGGATTCTACTGTGCAGGTGGATCGCTTGAAACGATTCGCGCGCCGACGGTCGGCTGGGAGTGGTACGATGTGGAAATGTTCTTATCAGTTGTCGGCAATGATGCCACGAGTGAATGCCAACGGCGAGCGCGCGTCTTGAAGCATACTCCCGTGTACCGCCAATTATAGCGCCGGAAGCAGCGGCGGCCGTGACTATCCTGCGCAACGGCTGCGAAACCGCGGAGTAGCGCCATTGCAGGAAATAGGTGCAAAGTAGTTCACGTTTAGAATGATGTGAAGCAGCACTCTTTACTCAACTGTTACGCCGGATTCCGGTGAAATTGTACGCTAAATAATTTCTGAAGATGACAAGTCATTTCGCCTGGCTTTCCGTTGAATATTACCTCTAGATAGAAGGTCCCGATGTCAAACGCCGTCCACAAGAATCCGCTTTCCCCAAAGGAAGCGACACACTCCCCCCAGGCCCAGGAGCTTTTTCAGCTTCTGATCGAGAATGTCACCGATCACGCCATCTTTACCATAGATATTGGGAGTAATATCACCGCCTGGAACGTTGGGGCTGAGCGCATCTTAGGGTACACGGAAGAGGAAGCGCTGGGGCAGCCCGTCTCCATTATCTTCACTCCAGAGGATCTTGAGAAAGGTGCAGATAAAGCGGAGCTCGTGGAGGCGGCGGAGACGGGACGGGCCGAAGACGAGCGGGAGCATATGCGGAAGGATGGCTCCCGGTTCTGGGCCAATGGCATCATGACTGGGCTTAAAGATGAGGACGGCAGGCTCAGGGGCTGGGTGAAGATACTGCGCGACTTCACTGAGCGCAAACGCTACGAGGAACGCCTTGAGCGCGCGGTGGCCGAAACCAACCACCGGGTGAAGAACAGCCTGCAAGTCGCCTGTGCCCTCGTCGACATGAAGACGCAGGCGCACAAGGGCACAATTCCTGTCTCCGAAGTGGAGCGGGTCACTAACCACCTGAGGGCTATGGCCTCCATCCAAGACCTTCTCACCCACGAGGTGAAGGTCGACGCGGGCACCACACATCTTTCAGCAAAGGCGATGATTGAGAAGCTCCTCCCCTTTTTGCAGCGGGCAGTGGGCAAGAGACAGTTAACCTATCAGGCAGACGAACTTCGGCTTCCGGTGAAGCTCATCAACTCGCTCGCCATCCTCGTGAACGAACTCATAGCCAACGCCGTGAAACACGGGCGGGGGGAGATTGAGCTCTGCATGATAGTGGAGAAGGGGGGACACGATGCGCATCTTGAGGTGACGGATGACGGTCCGGGGTTCCCTGATGGGTTTGATGCGCGTCACGCTGCCAACACGGGACTGGAGCTTGTGGATGCGGTAAGCCGGTACGACTTAGGAGGCCGGGTAAGTTTTCAGAACAGGCCCGAAGGCGGCGCGCGCGTCGTCGTCGTCTTTCCTATCCCTAAAGAATAAGTGGCTACGTGCAAGATCGTCCCCATTCAAGACTGGCATGGAATTGACTCTTAGGGATCGCCACGACGCCATTCGCATGGTGAAACGTCGCGCCCACGACGCGGGTGTCAATGAGAAGATAGGCTGCCATACGTTTCGGGCGACGGGAATCACCAACTATCTCATGAACGACGGCACACTGGAGTACGCACAGAAGCTGGCGTGCCACGATTCGGCGCGCGCGACGGGACTATACGACCGGCGTGATGAGGAAGTGAGCCTCGAGGAGATCGAGAAAATCAAGATCTGAGGCCAGGCACGAACCGGCTAAAAATGGCAGGCGGAGGCGGCGAGATTTCAAAATGGTACATGAAGAGTACGGGCAATGACATAGGAGAAATGATATGTTGGCTGGCGTCCGGTTCTTTTTCGTCACCGCCGGGGTCGTGTTATGTCTGGCTTCATCGCAGGGCCAGCAGGCGCTGACATCGGCGCAAAGACCCCTTCTGGCGAAACTGGGGA
>JBBQVV010000082.1:0-19186 GCA_038211235.1 Chthonomonadales bacterium
GACCAGGTGGAGCAATTGAGCGGAACTACCGCTCGGGAGTTGGCGGCCAAAGGCGGTGGTTCGTCTCTATTCGGATTTGGCTAATCGACCGATCTTCTAGACAGTCAAATGTATTGGAGCGTTCCATGTGTTGTCGGTGGCTCGTGATACCCATTCTACTCGTCTGCTCAAATCTGGAACCGATTCTGGCCGCGTCGAACCCCGCTGTCTCCAAGGTCAAGCGCCCGCTTGCCGCTGTCCGGACGGTTACGCCTCCAACGATCGATGGCGACCTTTCAGACCCCATCTGGCAGTCCGCTCCGAAGGCCGATGAATTCGTGGACCGCCAGAGCGGAACGGCTCCGGGTGACCAGACGGTCGCGCGCCTGGTCTACGATGACAAATACCTGTACGTCGCGTTCCTCTGCCTCGACAGCCAGCCGGACAAGATCGTGGCCCGCGAAACGGTCCGCGACCAGAAGTTTCAACGCGATGACAATCGAGACCACGAAGACAATGTCGAGGTGGATTTTGACCCGTTTCAGACCCATAAGGACCAGGACTTCGCTCAGTTCTCCGTTAACCCGCTCGGAACGAGATCCGCGCACATCAGTGGCGGGCGCGGAGGCAAGGCGGAGTGGAAAGGAGATTGGGATGCCGCGGCGAAACGCCGTCCCGACGGCTGGGCCGTCGAGATGCGCATACCGTGGTCCACGCTGAGCTATCCGAACGGCAGGAAGGCCGTCACGATGGGGCTCAACTTCTCCCGCTGGCAGGATCGCACTAAGACGCAGTCAATATGGAGCAACACCGGTCCTCAGGGATTTCATGAAAACGATGGCCAATGGACAGACGTTGTCGTTCCGCAAGCCGCCTTTCAGCCTCGTGTATCTATCCTGCCCTACATTCTGCCAAACACTTCCGGTTTCCGCCCCGACTTCCGGGCCGGCGTCGACGTCAGGTATCCATTTACTCCGGAGCTCACCGGCGTAGCCAGCATCAATCCGGACTTCGGTACGATCGAAGGGGCTGTCGAGGGGATCGCCTTCTCGCGCAGTGAGCGCTTCGTGCCGGAGCGACGGCCGTTCTTTCTTGAGGGCAGCGACTATATACAGGCGGGCCAGGACTTCTCAATCGGGCGATACTTCTACTCCAACCGCATCCCCACGTTCGGCGCAGGAGCGAAATTCTACGGCAAGATCTCGCCGAGTGACACACTTGGCGTGCTGAACACTGAGTCATTCGGCAATCGTAACGACCTGGTGGCCCGGTACAGACACGACATCTCGGCGACGTCGAATATCGGCCTGTTTCTCATGCAGAAAAGCGCCGTCGACGACAACAACAGCGTGGGAGTGCTCGTTCAACAGGCGCGACGCGGCAAGTTCGGCATCTCGACGGAGCTTGCTCTGTCCAGTGGACGCGATGCGGGCGGCGACGCCAAAGAGGTGAACTTCACCTATGGGGATAAGCACCTGTTTACGTCGTTTCAGCTGTTCGACGTATCGCCAAAGTTCCGCGACGCAAACGGCCTGATAGGATTTACCGATTTCCGGGGACTGTCGACGTTTCAGGATTGGGGAGCGCAGTGGCATAGAGGTTTCTGGCGAGGCATCGACGTCAACCTGTCCTCGCAGCTCGATTGGCATATGGACGGCAGGCCGTTTCGCCGTGGAATCTCGCCCGGCGTCTTCCTGGAGACTCGCCGGGATTGGGGTGTTGGGATCAGCCTCAACTACGATAAGTTCGACGCCCAGACCGACAAGACCATCGGACTGAACTTTACCAACGGGCTATCCAACCGGTTTCGGCAGTGGGGCTTTCAAATCAACACCGGAATCCAGGGCGACAGGCCCTCGACATTCGTCTCGCCGACATTCAGTTTCCGGGTATTCCGTAAACTCGACGTGATTTATGGGGGAGCGATCCAGAACCTGGACGGCCTCGAACGTCAGCATATCGTCACGATGAACTACGAGATATCGCCGACACGCTCGATCGGCGCGCGTATCGTGATTCACAACTCCGCGATCAACGCCTATGTCTCCATGCGCCGGAGTGGGGACCGCGGCACGGACGTCTATTTCATCATCGGCGATCCAAACGCCGAGCGCTACAGAACGCAGGTCGCGATGAAGGTTGTGTTTGCTTTGTAGATCGCAACAATGATCCTCCGAGCCTATTGCTCACCCTGACCGCCGAACATTCCAGCGAGCATGCCGAAGTTGTCGAAAATCGACGGGCGCTGGGGATGCTGCGCCCGGGCACGAGATTCGGCTTCCAGATACCGCTCCCGATTGGCCCGGACCGTCTCAATGGCTCGAAGGAAATACCGGGTCGGCTCTAGGAGCGGAATGTTGCGCGCGCGATCGAACGCGTACAGAATCTTGCCATCGTCCACCAAACGCTTGATGTCCGCGCCCGTCAAACCGTCCGTGGCATCGGCCAACTCGTCGACGTTCGCCGAGCGAAGCGCTTCGGGAAGCATACCGATGTGCTCAGCCAGGATGCCTGCGCGGGCCTGAGTGTCTGGCAGCTTTGTCTCCAGCCATAGTTCGATTCGGCCGGAACGGATCAGCGCCGGCGGCAGGTTGCCGACGTCCATCGCAGTCATCATCACGCACACGCGACCCGCACTCGCGCTCTCCAGGCCGTCAAGCATCGTAAGCAGGTATCGATAGAGGCCCAACTCCTCTCCGCTCTCAAAGATCACGTCGCTATCGTCAATGAAGATGATGCACGGCGCGTTCTGCTTCGCCTCCTCAAAAATCTGCTGAACCTCTCCGTAGAAGTTCCGGGTACCAGAGATAAAGGTCCCGTCGATAAGAAAGAACTTACCCTTCAGCCGGTGCGCCAGCGCGCGGCCGATCGTGGTCTTGCCGGTGCCGGGAGGTCCCGCGAGCAGCACTCCCCGCTTGGGCTTCAGGTCGAGTTCGGCGGCGAGCTCGTCATTCTCGAACGGCAAAATGATATTCGCCTCCAGGGCCTCGATCAGATCGTCTACGCCCTTGAGCGCGCTGAGATCGACAGCCTGAACCTCGTCGAGATTGACGTTGCTTGTAAGCTGCCGCGATCGCAAATAGTCGATAAATGCGGTCGTGTCGACGTTGGGCTTGCCATGCAGCCAGCGACAGGCGTTCGTGAGCTGATGGGCGTTCAGCTTCGGCGCAAACCGAAATAGCTTTCCGTATTCTAAGCGTGCGGCGATGTCCGCAGGCAGAAGTCGGTCACAGAAGAACCGATAGTCGGCGACCGTGAACTCCGGAATGGAAGTCGCCTCATGCCGATCCTGAATTGCATCCGGGACGCCGCGGCCGCTGCCTATAACGAGCTGCTTGCCGGATGCGCCGACGTAATTTGCGATCGACATCATCGGCGCCTCGATGAAGTTTGCACGCGGATACGAGCCGCAGTGTCCACTTATGCTGGATGTCACCAGGTGGATGTCATCGAGAATGACTGCTGTGCTTGTTTCCAGCGCGGCCATGAGCATCCGCTCGATCGTCTCCTCCACGGCCAATGGATGACGCTCCTGAAGTGCGTCGAGCACGGCCTTCATGGTCAGATATGTGGCGCCGGTCTTCGCCTGAACGTGACGAAGGACCGTCGTCATTCCGCGTCCCGACGCGCCCCAGAGACTGACGATCGGAGCCGATTCGAGCGCCGCCTCTATGAACCGAAATGCCTCCAACTGTGCAGGGCATAGCTCGCTAATCATTGTAAAACCTCCTGGCCTCCTTGACGGACGCATAAGATCCCGACGACGGCTCTAGCCGGAATCATCGGTCTGATTACCATGACCGCTCGGGCGCAGGAGAAGTTTCGGTGCCGTAATGGACTTTCCAGTCTCCGCGGCTCGGAGCAGGCTATCCTGTTGTGCCGCGCCGGCGCCCGATGCGCGCAGAAGCGTGTCCCTCTGCCTCTGTTCGTGAAGCGCTGCTTGCAGCCCCGGCAGGCTCTCGCGCGCAGCCGCGCGAACGGTCTCGCCCGCGAGCAGCCATGCGCCCGGTCGGGCATAGCGCCTCACGGTGTCAATCGAGCTCGTGTTACCGGTTCTCTCGAACATCCGAATGAGCGCGACTCCCAGCGGTGACGCGTCGATTATCCAGTCCCGTTCGATATTGACCAGCAGTTTGCGCCACTCGGCGCCGCTTACCCCCGCATCATCGCCGGCATCAATCCGGTCGAGAATGCAGATCAACTGCTCGACGAGCGCATTGTCGACCTCACTGGCCTGCGTATTCCGGAACAGCAGCAGGGCCGGCAAGTCGGATATCTCATTGCACGAGCGCAGTCTCATGGCGCAGTGTGTGACGAACGTCGCACACTTACGAGAAACCGCGCCCAGTCCCGCATAGGCGCCTGCTCCTGCGGTGACCAGCAGGAGGCATGCAACAGCCAGTGGCTGGGATAGATTGCCGCCGGCATCTCGCGGCCGGACCCCGAGCTCCACATAGGAGACGGCAAGATAGATTACGACCAGAAGGACCGCCGACACCACTATAAGCGCGCGAATCCGCGTACAGATCGAGCGCAGTGTTATAGTTGCTCGCAGTCGTGAAGCCGTGCGCCCGCTGAGCTCGTCGACGATCGCTTCGGGCTGAATTTCGCCAGCCTGCCCGGAGGAATCCGAATCCGGCGTCCGTGGTTCAAGAGATGGTCGATCCATAGCTGATTCACCCCTGCTGCCAGTCGCCTAGTCTCGCGTATGATGACCGCGCGACCGGCGCCGAGCGTAATCGATCGCCTCTTCCGGCGTCAAGAGGCGACCGGCCTCCCACGCTGCAGCGAAAGCCTCTTCTCCGAGCGCCGCCCGGGCCGCCAACAGCCTGGGTAGCTCTTCCTGGTTCGCGGGCGACGGAATTGAAAGCCCCTCACGCAGCGCTTGTGCGGCCGCGAATAAAGTTATTGCCCCGTGGCCATCGTTTTGCGCTGTCAGGAGACCGGCGATCGCATCGAGCGTATAGGAGATCCGCGGCTTATCGCCGCGCTCCTCACCTATGGTCAGTCGCTCCTCGAAGCAAGCGTGCGCCGTCACGTAGTCCTCATCAGCACGTGCGACGCTGCCCAGGCTGTGCAGGGCGGCGGACTCCAGGTCGAGGTAGGCGAGCTCCCTGGCGGAGTCGAGACTCTCCTCAAAGAGCTTGCGCGCGGCGGGATAGTTCTTCAGCGCATACTCCACGCAGCCCAGCCTGTGAAGGGTTCGGGCGGTCAACTCTCGGTCTTCCAGGCGCCGTGCGAGATGGAGCTCTTCGGCATAGTAGCGCTGTGCCGTCAAGAAATCTTGCAAATAAAACGCCATGTGCGCGAGGCCGTGAAGAGCGCTGGCAATGAGGCTCTTGTCGTTTAGGTCCCGGGCCGTGTGAAGGCTCTCCTCGAAATATCCTCGCGCCTCATCATAATCGCCGGCATCGCTGCAGGCGATGCCCAGGTAGTTCAGCGTTACGGCGACCGCTGCCGGGTCGCCGCGATTTCGCCGGAGCGCAAGCGCCTCGTTAAAGTGCGCGCGCGCATCGGCATACGATCCCAGGTTCCACTCCATCTGTCCAAGGCTATGGAGCGCATCGGCGCTAAGATCGTCGTCAGCCAACTCGGCGCTCATGACCAGACTCCGGTCGAACCATTGCCGCGCGGCAGTCGCATCGCCCTGAAAGAACGCGAGCATTCCGGCGCCGACGGCTGCCTCCGCCCTCACGGGAGTCGCGCCGGCCATGCTAGTTCGATCCAGCTCATTCTCGAGGTAGCGGCGCCCAAGGCTGAGGTAGCCCCTTCGGTGCCAGAACCTCCAAATCGCTGCCGCCAGCCGCAAGCCCTGCTCCGATCCTGATTTCTGCCCCGCCGACCAATCGAGCGCTGCGCGTACGTTGTCGTGTTCTGCGTCGAGGCGGCTGAACCACCTGGATTGACGGGGCCCCTGCAGATGAGGTTCAGCTTCGGCCACGATTCGTGACACAATGTTCAGATGCCGCCATGCGGCGGCACGGACGCTATCCGGATCCATCCAGTTCAGGCAGCAGTATTGGCGGACAGTCTCGAGGAAGCGATAGCGCGACCGACCATCGTCCGTCTCGTAGATCACGAGGGATTGATCGACGAGTCGCGCAAGCGTATCCGCGACGGTCTCCGAGGACAATCCAATATCGGCGCCGACCCACTCCGCCGCCTGCAGCGACCATCCGCCAGAGAAGACCGAGAGTGCGCGAAGCAGTTCACCGTCGCGTTCGGCGAGAAGGTCGAAGCTCCACTTGATAGTGGCCTCCAGCGTCTGCTGGCGTGAAAGAGCCGTTCGCGGCCCCTGAGTGAGGAGTTGAAACCGATCGTTAAGCCGCTCCGCGATGTGTTCGACAGGGAGCGCTCCCAGCCGTGCCGCGGCAAGTTCCAGCGCCAGAGGAATGCCCTCCAGCCGGGCGCATATTCTCGCGACGTCGCGACCGTTGCGCTCCGAAAGGCGAAACATCGGTTGCGCTCCTATCGCGCGCTCGACGAACAGCTGAATCGCGGAGAACTGCTTTAAACGATTCACGATCTCGAAGTCGTCCGATCGCAGGTGAGCGGGATCGGGCAGTGACAACGAAGCGACACGCCAGACGGCCTCACCCGCGACTCCCAGGGACTGGCGGCTCGTCGCCAGAATGCGAACGTCGCGGCAATCCTGCAGAAGCGCGGCCGCCAACTGCGCGCAGGCGTCCACAAGATGCTCGCAGTTGTCGAGGATGATTAGCAGCTGCCTGGGGCGCAGAAACGTGGTCAATGTGCGTGTCAGGGTGTGCGCGCGCTCTTCCGGCAGCTCCAACGCGGCCGCTGCCATCTGCCAGACCTGGCCGGGATCGGTCAGTCCGGCAAGGTCCACGAAGCAGACGCCGTCCCGAAACTCGGCAGCCTTCTCCTCCGCCAGATGGATCGCAAGCCGTGTTTTGCCGATTCCGCCGGTTCCAGTCAGCGTTAGAAGGCGCGCAAGCCGAAACCTGGACTGGATCTCGTCGATCTCTTCCTTCCTTCCCACGAGGGGAGTAAGCGGCGCCGGTAGTCGATGGATTCTTGCGGATTCCGGGAGCGATGCCGCCGGACCGGGAGGATTGGACCTGCAGCGAACCTCCGCGCGCAGGGTCCGGTAAAGCTCGGTCATCTCCGGCGCGGGCATTGCGTTCCGTTCGCGATGGAGCCTGCGGCTGAACTCCTGGTACGAGGTAAGCGCCGCGGGGACGTCTCCATTGCGAGCAAGCGTCTCCATCAGCGACCGCTGCGCCGGTTCGCAGAGCGGGTCTGTCGCGATCGCGAGGCGCAGATAGCCAAGTGCCGGGTCGAAGTCCCCGCCCGTGACCGCCTGTGAGGCGAGGACTCTCAGCGCGCTCAGGTAGTCCTGTTCGTACCGGGCCCGTGCCGCGGCGGCCCATGCCTCCGTACACTCCAGCATCAGGGGGCCGCTATAGATGGAGACTGCAAATTGGAGTGAGGCGGGATCGCCGCGCCCGATCGCCGCTTCGAACGAGGCAGCGTCCACTGCGGCGCCGGACAGGTCCAGTGACAGGGCGGATGCCGGAAGCGAGAGGAGACGGCTAGCCTCGGGCCCCAGAGCTTTTCGGAGGTTTGTCAAGCCCCGTCGAAGGTTGTAGGATGCCTGATCCGTGGCGTGATCGGGAAATGGCCATAACGATTGTGCGAGCCACGTCCTGGTTACCGGACGACCGTTTTGAAGGGCCAGAAGTGCCAGCACCCACAATTCGCTGCGAGATCGAAGCTTTGGAAGAGGAGCGCCCTGAACTTCGACTTCCATGCTGCCGAACAGTTTGATTCTAACAGGTGGCATGGCCTCGTCGGCGGTCATCGTGCGAATGGATCTCCCTCTCATGGACTGCAGTGCTAGAACGGCGAATCTGCTGGAGCCGCGCAAACCTGAGCAGGAGCATCGTCCGACCGGCGCAGCATGTTGAGCTGGTCTATGACGTACGCTCGCGTCCGCCAGCAGAATACCGCACAAAGCGCCGCGCTTCCTTCCCGGACATGGATTCCTGCCCTTCTGGACACGTGTTGGGTGCTCCGGGGTGCGGTCAACAAGCGGCGGGCCGGGCGCATCGCGCGCCTGGCCCGCAGGGATTACCGAAGTTCGAACCGGCATACCCGATGCAGCCATCGTGATATCCCGGGTATAAACACCGGTCTCGTGTTAGCGGTCGCGGTGATCGTGGTCGCCGCGATTTCGGTCGCGATTTCGGTCGATCGCTTCATGGATTTCACGCCGGTCGCGGTCGATGTGCCGGCGCAGGTTGTCCATACGCCGGTCAAGGTTATGCATCCGTTCCCACTCGTGGCGGTGGCGAGCCTCATCGTGCCGGGCCTGAAGCTCGTGCAGGAGGCGCTCATCACGTCGCACGTCCGCAATATCGCGGTATACGTGGTCGCGGCCGTAGCTCTCCCACGCGTCGGCACGCGCGGGCGTCGCTCCAGAGAGTCCCATTAATAGGGCGGATAGTCCGACCGTCGCTGCAAATCCCAATCCAAATCTGTTACTGCGAGTCATTGTCTTTATTACTCCCTCGTGTCCAATGGTAATTGTCTTCGAAAGGCGACTGTAGAGCCGTATCCATGTGAAACGAACAAGTCGGGCCGACGTGACAAGGACTGTGCAAACGACGACAGCCGGGGCAATGCGCACGAAGTGAGCGACAGCAGATGCACGCATAAACAGGCCGGGCACAATGGTGTCCGGCCTGTTTATGCGGATTCGGATTGGTAACTAGCGGTTGTATCGATCGTATCGACCGTTACCGTCGTCGGTGCGGTAGCGGGTCCGATCGTCCCGTCGGCGGTCATTGCGATAACGATCGTCGCGGCGGTCATCAACGCGTCGTCGCTCGTCATAGCTGAAACGGTCGCGACCGAGGCGAATATCCACATGGATCTCTCGGCGATCGCGATCGATATGGTGGCGCAGGTCGCGAATCTCGAAATCCAGGGAGCGCGCTTCGTCCCAGCGACGACAGCGGCGAGCCTCATCGCGACGGTACTCGAGATCGCGCAGGACCTGCTCGTCCCGCCGCACGTCCTGGAAGCCCGCATAGACATTGCCGCGACCGTATCTATCCCAGTCGTCGGCGCGCGCGGACGACATACCGGCGAAACCCATCAGAAGGGCCGAAAATCCGAGAGTCGCTGCCAATCCAAGACCAGGTCGGTTGCTGAGAATCATTGTCTGTTCGTCTCCTCTATACTTATGTGAAGCATCTCTGCTGGGCGCCTCTGGAGCGTTACTCATGTGAAACGAAGAACCGAACAGGACGTGACACGCCGGGGGCTGAATCGGAGCCGCTTCGCCGCCTTATAATTCACATCTGACTACGGGCGCGAATCGTAACTAGCCCCTGGTCGATGAAGTCGATGCCCAGGAGGTTATCAAAGAGCAACGTGACACCTAGCAGCGGCAGCCGACCCGAGGCCAAAACCCGGACGCGGCGTTCGAGGGAGTTCCACACAATAGTAGCGGAGTAAACAGGCAGATCCGTGTACGTGTCATTTGCAAGGTTGACGCGCACATCCTCCAGGTAGGCGAGGCCCATCGCTTCGATGGCAGCAAACGGGAGCGTGACGGCTCCAGAGAACCCTGTGTCAACGACGCAGTGTAACTGAAGATCACCACGTTCTGGTAGTCGGAACGTAACAGGCACGGTAGGTCGGCGGTCTACAACCAGGCCGCTCATGCTCACTTGGTTGGCTCCAAGATGCCGCCTAGCGTCGCAACGGCATTGTATCCGATTCGCAAGGTATAGATGGCGGCTCCCGGATGTCGGGCATGGAGCCGCAGAGGAGCGTCGATATCTTCGTCTCCGCCGATTTCATAGGCGCCGGTTTCCACATCGATTGAAAGAAGGCGCCCGGCATTAGACGCGGCATCGATCTTGACCGCTAGATCACGAGCGTAAATCTCTTCGCCGAGTCTGGCGATCTCTTGAGCCGTCAACCGTGGATGCACGAATAGTGTCTCCTCATATTGTCGAACGCGGGATTCCGATCGCCCACGCTATTATCCCACATGGCCGGGCTCCGCAGTTGGAACGGTATCATGACCCTCCGTCGCGACGGCCGAGGAGTAGGAAAGTAGGACATCCCGCCTCGATGCTCGAAAAAGAGGCTGAAGGCATCCATTCGGTGTCACGCGCCGAACGGAACCATTATGCTCCCCTTTGCAGCGCACGAAGGCGGCTATGGAGTCGATTCAGCCTCAATTCTTCGTCACGGGTGGCACACTGCACCAGGACGCTCCCTCGTACGTTGTCCGGCAGGCGGATACCGACCTCTACGAACGACTGCGCGGCGGAGAGTTCTGCTATGTTCTGAACTCGCGCCAGATGGGCAAGTCCTCCCTGATGGTTCGCACGGCGCAGCGATTGAAGATCGATGGAACGCGCGTCGCGATCCTCGATCTGACCGCGATCGGGCAGAATCTGACGCCGGAACAGTGGTACGACGGCCTGCTCATGCAGCTTGGCAGGCAGCTTAGGCTCGAGGACGAGATAGAGCAGTTCTACCTGAACAACGAACGGCTGGGACCGCTCCAACGTTGGCAGGAGATCCTGACACGCATCGTTCTGAGGAGCCTGCTCCCTCAGACTTCAGAGTGGGAGATGGACGAAAGTCGGCTCGAGTCAAGAGTACTCGATGAACGTGTCGATGTGTCCAACCGAGATGAGCGGCATCCATCGCTGGTCGTCTTCATCGATGAGATCGACGTCGTGCGGTCGCTTCCGTTCTCCGCCGACGAGTTCTTCGCCGCGATCCGGCAGTGCTGCATCGGCCGGGCCACCGATCCGGAACTTGGCCGCCTCACCTTCTGCCTGCTCGGGACCGCAACGCCAACGGACTTGATTGCCGACACGCGCAACTCCCCGTTCAATGTCGGGCGCCGCGTCGAGATGCGTGACTTCACGCCCGAGGAGGCGGCGCCGCTCGCGCTTGGCCTCGGACCGCACGGCGAGACGCTCCTGGACCGCATCATCCATTGGACGAACGGCCATCCCTACCTCACCCAGCGTCTGTGTCGTGCGATCGTAGAGTCCGGTGGCCGAACGGCAACGGATGTAAACGCCGAGTGCTCCCGGCTCTTCCTTTCACACAAAGCGCGAGAGACCGACGACAACCTGATGTTCGTGCGCAATCGACTGCTCAAGAATGAGGTAGATGTAACCGCTCTGCTGAGCCTCTACGCGCGCGTTCGCAGTCGGCGCGAACCGGTCACAGACGACGAGACGAATCTGCTGCTCAATGTGCTCCGGCTCTGCGGCGTCGTCCGGGTAGAAGAGAGCATCGTTATCCTGAGGAATCGGATCTACGAAACCGTCTTCGACCGGGCGTGGATCACCGCCAACCTGCCGGACGCGGAGCTGAGGCGGCAGCGCAAGGTCACGCGGGATGAGACCCGGAGAAGGAGATTGGCGGAGACACGCGAGCTTGCGACTCGAAACCTGCTCTATGCCGCGGAGATGAACCTGGCGCAGCTTGCGTGGGAGTCGGGCAACCTCGGCAGAGCCCGAGAGCTATTGGGGCGCCAGATTCCACAGTCGGGCCAGGCCGACCTGCGCGGCTGGGAGTGGCTCTACCTCACCCGGACCTGTCGCGATGAGAGCATCCGCACCTTTCGCGGACATAAGGGCCGGGTTCTCTCTGTGGCCCTCTCGCCGGACGGCAAGACCGTGGCAACGGGAGGCAGGGATCACACGGTTCGACTCTGGGACGCAGAGAGTGATAAGCAGACGGCCTGCTTTGTAGCCCATATGTCCGACGTCACTTCCGTCTCGTTCTCTCCAAACGGCGGTGTGCTAGTCAGCGCATCCTCAGATAAGCTCATCAAGCTCTGGGACGTCGACTCGCGATGGGAGGTATCCACGCTCCGGGGGCACACCGATGGCATCCAGGTTATCGCATTTTCACCGGATGGCGCTCTCCTCGCCTCCGCAGGTATCGACCGCCACATCAAGCTGTGGGACCTTGGCACCCGGCAATGCATCGAAACCTTTGAGGGGCACGAGGAGCCAATCCATGCGTTGGCATACTCGCCGGACGGCTCGATGCTGGCCTCCGCCGGCGCAATAGCTAACACGATCCGACTATGGGACCTGAAGACGCGGCAGCCGCTGCCGAACCTGCCGGGACATCACGGATTCGTGTTTGCCATGACGTTTACTCCGGACGGGAATACGCTGATTACGCGGGGCACCGACAACACGGTTAAATGCTGGGACGTCATGGCCCGATGTGAGAGCGCCGCATTTGCCGGCACGACGGGCTACCTGGGCGGGGCGACTCTCTCTGCCGACGGAGCTACGATTGTGACTGCGAACGAGGACAACACGCTTCGACTCTGGGACGTTTTGACACGGTCCTCGAAGGGCATTCTACGGGGCCACGGCGCGCCGGTGGTGTCGGCAGCCTTCTCGCGCGATGGGAGCAGCCTGGCGAGCGCGAGCGTCGATGGGACGGCGAAAGTCTGGAACGTCGGCCGAAGCGATCCGGACGTCCTGCTTGGCCACGGAGAGTGGGTGAGCGATGTGGCATTCTCTCCCGACGGCAAGGTCCTCGCATCAAGCGGGTGGGGCGCGGAAAGCGCTGTCAGGATTTGGGAGTGTGGCTCGGGGCGCGCCATCGCGATCCTGAGAGGGCATGAACTGGGCGTGACTGGCCTGGCGTTTCATTCCAGCGGCGGACTGTTCTCCTGCGGCATGGACGGGACCGTGCGACTCTGGGACACAACGACCATGGAGGAGCGCCGCTGCCTTCCGTCGTTTCCTGCTGCAATTTCAGGAGCCTCCGTACGTGGGAACGCGCTTGCCGTCCTCTGTTTCGACAATACGATCCACTTCTATGACCTCGCCTCGAGTTTGCACTTGCGTTCTGCCGACGCCCATGGCGCGGGAATACTCGCCTTCTCGCCGGATGGAGCCCACCTGCTCCATGCAGGGCAGAAAGTAACTCTTTGGGACGCGGTCTCGGATCGCGCGGTTTACACGTTTACGGGGAACTCGGACCCAATCACCTCCGTCGCCTTCTCTCCCGACGGCGCGCTCCTTGCTCTTGGCGGCGAAGAGAAGTCGGTCTGGCTCTGGGACCTGAAAGCGATGCGCCAGATCGGAGTGCTTACGGGCCACTCAGGGCGGATTCAGGCGATGGCTTTTTCACCCGGACGCCACAATCGCATGCGCCTGGCGACCGGAGCCTGGGACGGAACGATCAAGATTTGGAACGTGCAGACCCGGCAGGAGGTCGTCACTCTGCACGGGCACACCGGCCCGGTCTACTCGCTCGACTTCTCCCCGGACGGAAGCACGCTGGCGTCCTGCGGCGGCGACGGAACGGTGCGGCTGTGGCGCTCCGGCGCCGAGCGTTAGCGCCGCTCAGTGCAGCGGCGGAATATAGTCCCCGTGCGCTTCGATCAGATCGTCCACGAGCGCCCAGATTTCGTCCAGTGTCAGCTCGGCTGCCGTGTGCGGGTCGAGCATGGCGGCTTGATAGACGTGCTCGCGCTTGCCGGTAAGAGCGGCTTCGACGGTCAGCGACTGAACATTTATGTTCGTCTGCATCATGGCCGCCAACTGCGGGGGAATTGCGCCGATTCGGGTCGGCTGGAGCCCGTTCTTGTCAACCAGAACAGGCAGCTCGACGCAACAGCCCTCGGGCAGGTTGGTGATGAGGCCGAGGTTCTCGACGTTACCGTACACGACACGCGGGATGCCCGTCTCGATACTGTGAATCATGAGTGAGCCATACTCGTGGCTCCGATGAACTTCGACCGGAGCGTCGCTTTCGTACTTCGCCTTCATCGTGTGCCAGCCCGCGATCTGGTTCTCGCAGCGACGGATATACTCGTCGAGCGGCACGTTGAACCGCTCGATCAGGTCCGGGCGGTCACGGCGAATGAAGTATGGACAATACTCCGCGAAGTGCTCGCTGCTCTCCGTCACGAAGTACCCCAGGCGTGTGAGCATTTCGTATCGGACTCGATTCCAGTCTGGAATGCGGCCTTCACGCACGACGTTTCGAATAAGCGGGTACAGGTCCTCGCCGTTTCGTTCGAACGTCAAGTAGAAGGCCATGTGGTTTATGCCCGCACACAGATAGTTGATGTCTGCAATCGGCACGTCTATATCGCGCGCGAGCTGTTCCGCGGTGCCCTGCACACTGTGGCACAGGCCAACCGTCTTGACCTTCGTCGCCCGGGTCACCGCCCAGGTATTGGCGCACATCGGGTTGACGTAGTTGAGAAACGTGAGGCTCGGCTTGGCAACATCCTCCATGTCGCGGCACATATCGAGCATCACCGGAATGGTGCGAAGGGCGCGCATGATGCCGCCGATACCCAGTGTGTCCGCGATGGTCTGCCGTAGTCCATACTTCTTGGGTATCTCGAAATCGAGCTCGGTACCGGGCTTGTACCCGCCGACCTGAATCATGTTGATCGCGTAGTCGGCGCCGTCGAACGCGGAGCGCCGATCCGGATGCGTGGTGATGCGGGGCTTCGCTCCCACCGCACGCGCTACCTTGTGCGCGACCGTCTCAGATGTCTTAAGCCTCTCATTGTCGATGTCCATAAGTGCGATATGGCTGCTCGCGAGTTCCGGAAACGAGAGAATATCGCCAAGCAGGTTCTTTGCAAACACGGTGCTTCCCGCGCCTATCATCGTTATCTTGGGCACTGACGCTTCCTTTCATGGTATCAATCTTATGATCTGGACCTACAGAAGATGGCGCTTCAGGTAGGTGGAGTATAGCTGACAGCGCGGGCGCGCGTCGGCGATGGACTCGCCCGCTAGGATTCCGGCGCTGCGCAGTTTGTAGAAATACTCGGCGCTCGGACAGGGCTGGCCGCGGAGCAGCGCGCGCATCACATCGCAGAGATGCGGGTCACGCACGAGAAGGACCAGGAACCGGCGCAGGTGGTCGCCGAACATTCCCTCCTCCTGGGCCGCAACCGATTCGAATTCGGAGAAGCGCATGCGCTGAGTGACCATCTCGTTGAGGCCGCGCACCGTCAGATAGGGCTGCCCGCTCAGCAGCCTGTAGAAGCCCGCCTCCTCTTCGGAGCTCCTCAGGGGCGCTCCGTATCTACGGTTCAGCTCTGAGGCCTGCGCCGGCGTCAAATCCTCCAACAGCAGGCGTGTGCCGACGTTGAATGGGGACTGGTTAACATCGGTGATAAAGAGATGCGCCTCGGTCGCGTACGCTATGGCGAGCGTGAGCCGAGACCATGGTCCGGTTGGGTCGAGCGATCGCTCGTTGTGCCACGATCGGAACAGTCCAAAAACTTCGCTTCCGAATGGAAAGCTGAAGAGCCGATCGACCTCGTCCATGGCCCACATCACGGGCGCGTTAGAGAGATTGAGCACCTCCCTACGAAGGAACCGTTCCAGGTTGACGTTGGCGCCCCGCCTCGGATTCCAATGCTTGTCCGGATCGTAGTCGAGATCGAGCTGGTCGGCGATCATCTCGATCAGGCCCTGAAATAGCGTGTCGATCGTCTCGAGGTCGCCTGCATTAAGCTTTTGAAAATCGGTGCGAATGCATAGGCTGGACGCCTCGCGAGCCTGCTGCAGACCTCGAGCCAACAGAGAGGTCTTACCCATTTGCCGCGCGCCCTTGAGAAGCACGATGCTGTCGTGCCGTGCGATCGCCTGTCGAAAGAGCAGCTCCGTGGGACGCACGATCCAGTAGTGCGAGTCGAGATTTACCGCGCCGCCCACGGCCTCGATCGGGTGACTGGGCACGATCTCCGCATTCGAGGGGCGATTCTGCAGACCGGAAAGGATCTCGTCCAACAGGCGTGGATCGTCCTCGGGACCCTGCCAGGTGGCGTATTGAATCGGACTCAAAATGTCCTCGAGCTCGCCCGCCAGCGGTTCCGTATAGTTGACCCGGATCGGCAGCAGAAGTGGGCGACCCGTACGCTGCAGGGTCTCCTGGGCGATCTTCAGCTCGTAGGCGAGCATCTCGCTCGGCACGGACGCCGCCGATATAAGGGGAATCACCGCTGCCGCCGTCCGGATCTGCTGCTCGATCTCCCTGGCCCATACGATCCCAACGGTCATGTGCCGATCGATGAAAACGTCGTATCCAAGCTTCGAAAGCTCCTCCTCCAGCAGCGCCAGCACGTGCCCGTCGGGCTGCGCATTACGCTTGTACAGAATTACCACCCGTGATGAGTCTGTGAGATTGGACCTTGCAGATTGGAGCTCGCCGTACGAAGCGCCGGCCAGCCGATCATCGACGGACGCGGCGCTCATCAGCGACGAACGCATCTGCGCGGCCGATCCAAAGCGGTCGTTAGGACTCTTCTTTAGCGCTTTAAATACCACCTGCTGTAGAGTCGGCGAAACCGCACCCGGCATGGCGAGCGGCTCGGCTGTTACGATAGCGGGAATCAACATCTCGATCCGCTCTTGTGGAAACGGGAGAGCGCCGCTGAGCAGTTCATAGAGGATAACGCCGGCGGCCCAGAGGTCCGACTGCGCTGAGTACTCTCCACTGAACATTTCGGGAGACATGTAGTGGAGCGTGCCGGTGACATGCTGGGTGAGACCCGTCGACTCGCCGCGCGCCAGCCCGAAATCGGTCAGGCGCGGCATGTCGCCCTGCAGCATTACGTTTGCGGGCTTCAGGTCGCGATGAATGATCTGCTGCCTGTGCAGGTGCTCGAGCCCGGCAAGGACGCCGCTGACGATCTGCACTGCATGCTCGACGGACGGGGCCTTTCCGCCCTGACGGACAAGCCACTCTTCTAGCGTCCCGTCGGCTACGTACTCGCTGACAATCACAACGTGGCCGTCGTAAATAGCGCATTCGATGACCGGCAGAACGTTGGGATGGCCGCTGGCGCGCTGCCACACCTGGGCCTCCTGCGTCACCTCGGCTACGATCAGGTCGGTCGGATCGCGCGGAATCTTAAGCGCGACCTGCGTCGTAATGAGGCCGCGCCGCTCGGCCAGCCATACGGTGCCGAATGTCCCCTGGCCCAACGGGCGGACGAGGATATAGGGGCCGACCGTCTGGTTTGGGCTGAGCATGGTTACCAGTTCATTTCTTTGCCGCGTGCCAGGCGGCTAGCACATCCGTCTCACGCTCACGGGTAAGACCCGCCAGCAACTTCGATCCTGACTTCGCGTTTGCCCGTTCGTGATAGTCGGCCAACGTGGCCGCCGCGGTATCCGCCAGCGGTCGAAACGTGAGCCCCCTGGCAACCGAGCGGTGATTGCTCAGCCGGCTGAATCCCGCGGACTCGCCGTGGCCCGGCACCCAGACGGGCATGTCCGACCAGGCGGAGACGTTGTGCGCGGTAAGAAACGCCTCGTCGACCCATGTAAACCGCACATCGGCTGTCGTGATCGCCCGGATTCCGTAGAGCATCTCCGCGATCGACAGCGGCGCCCTCGGGCCGAGCGCGTTGTAGACCCCGGGATCTCCCTGCTCCACCATGCGAATGCACCACTCACCCAGGTCGCGGGCGTCGATGAACTGAACTGGGTCGGCCGGATCACCAGGCGCGAGCACTTCGCCGCCGGCGTCGATGCGGACCGGCCAGTAGGTAAACCGGTCGGACGTATCGCCGGGACCGACAATAAGTCCTGGTCGAATAATGGTCGCGCGGCCTGGAAATGCCTTTTCGGCCTCCTCTTCGGCCAGCGCTTTGAGAGCCCCGTAGTTTCCACCCGTCACCTTCGCCGGATCGGGATCGTTTGTAACGGCGACCGCGCCGGTCTCATCCATACCCGGCTTGCTTGTATCCGCGTAGACCGAGACCGTCGAGATGAACACATACTGTCTCGCATGATCCTTGAGGAGTTGCGCCGTGTCTCGCACCCAGCGTGGCAACGTTGCGGGATTGTCGATAACGACGTCCCATTCCCGGCCCTTGAGCGCCTCCAGCTTGCCGTTGCGATCCCCTTCGAGCTGCTCGACGGCGGGAAAGAGCCCCGGATTGGTGCGACCACGGTTGAAGAGAGTGAGCTTGTGTCCGCGTGCCAAGGCATACCGGACCTGGTGCGGACCTATAAATCCGGTGCCGCCCAGGACCAGGAATCGCAGCGGGCGATCAGCTTTGCCAGGCTGCCGGGAGCCGCTGGGGTCTTGGATCTGGCCGGAAGCGATGGCTGCCGTCATGGTTGACAGGCCGCCCACAAACTGTCTTCGACTATTACGCATGTGTCCCTCTCTCCGGATGCCGGGCCAACGTATCAACGGCGCGGATTCGCACTGCGGCGACGGAGACTGGATTCCCCGCGCGCGCAGCCGTTTCCTGCGACCGGTGCAGCTGCAGCCCGGCTCGCAGGCAGGATTTCCGGTTCGTTGGCCCGTAATACAAACGACAAGACAACGGCCTGGAACAGAAATCCTGGCGTTTAGCGACGGACACACGTCCATGGTGACGGTCGAAGGGTGTTCGCGCGTATACTTTAAGGGTGTGTGCCGTGAAACCACACCCGACCGAATTCGTAGTTAGCGCATGACACCCCCGGCCCTGGTGATCGGCCGAACTGCCGTCGAAGCTCACATCGAGGTACTTGCAATGCGGAATCATCGTATCGACGAGCGCCGTGCCGCTCGCCAGACATCCCGTTCGCAGGTCAGACCTTCGGAAGTCTGGGCGGTCCTGGCGGCCCTCGGCCTGATCGTCGGCTGCATCTGCGCCTATCTAATCTGGAATTCGCGCCAGAAACCACCGCCCAAGGTCGACGTGATCGTAGCGGTCGACACTAGCGGAAGCGTCTCCACGACGGGCAGGCGACAGCTATTCGGTGTCTTTGACGATATGGTGGACCAGGTGCTCCCCCCAATGACGTCGATCAGTATGTATGCTTACGACGTCAACGCACACAAGTTCGCCGAGCGGTCCGACTGGCACAAGTCTCGAGATCTATGGGATCTTGAGGACGAAGTGATCAAACAGCATACAGTCGCACAGGGGACTTACCCCTCCGTCGTGTTGGAGAAGGTTGTCGCCGAAGCGCAGTTGGCAGGCACCGCAAATCGAAACTGCGCCGTCATGATACTGACCGACGGAGAAGACGCTGACCCCGTCAACACCGACAGACGCATGAGCGAGCTGGCGATGATGCCTAACGTGAAGGCGATCTGGATCGAGGGAGTGAAGGCCGACAACGGGTTTCGATCCGAGCTGGAGCGCCGGTTCAAGCCCGTCTTTGGGGATCGTCTCGTTATCACAAGTGAT
>JBBQVV010000083.1:0-19166 GCA_038211235.1 Chthonomonadales bacterium
AGCACCTGGACGGTGTGTTAACAACGCTCCGCCGATCGATTGAACGACTGCGATAGCCGAAGTTGGTCAGCGCGATGGGGAGGCGCCATCGATGTCACAAACCGAACGGCTCTACTGGATCGATGCGCAGATCCGCGATCGCCGGTATCCGAACGCGGCGCGGGTTGCGGAGCATTTCGAGGTTTCGATGCGGGTCGCCTACGAAGACCACCGGCACCTTCGCGATCGGTTGAATGCGCCTATCGAGTACTCCCGCGAGCACGGCGGATGGCGCTACACGGACGCGACCTTCATGCTGCCGTTCCTTGCGCTGACGGAGACGGAGGCGGCCGCGCTGCGCCGATCGCTGCTGGCAGCCCAGGAGTATCTCGCGCCCGAGGATGCGCGGGCGATCGGGCTGGTGCTGGACCGGTTCGCGCAGTACCTGCCGGCCGGCCACCAGCCTGAGAGCGTCAGCGGATCGATGCACTTCGCGCACGAGGCAGAAGCGGACCCCGCGCTGCTCGACGCCTGCCGCACGGCGATCCGAAACCGGCATCGCCTGCGGCTCCGATACTTCAGCGCACACCGCAACGAGACCGATACGCGGATTATCCGGCCCTACCACCTTCACTACTACCAGGGCGAGCCGCACCTGCTCGCCTGGTGCGAGTGGAAAACGGACTTCCGGCAGTTCTTCCTCGGCAGGGTCCGCGAGTGGCAGCTGCTGGAGCCGGACGCGGCGTTCGCGCGCGACCCCTCGTTCGACGCGGACGCCTATTGGAGGCGCGGGCTGGGCCTGCAGCACGGCGAGCCGCCTGTCACGGTTCGCGCCCGATTCTCGCCGTACCAGTCGCGCTGGATTCGCGAGCGTCGCTACCATGCGAGCCAGCAGATCGAGGAGCAGCCGAACGGAGGACTGATCCTGACGCTGCGCGTGGCCGGCCTGGCGGAAGTGCAGCGGTGGCTGATGTCGTTCGGGGCG
Organism: Chthonomonadales bacterium; assembly: GCA_038211235.1. GTDB lineage: Bacteria > Armatimonadota > Chthonomonadetes > Chthonomonadales > Chthonomonadaceae > DATGJU01. Next base: position 965 of record JBBQVV010000083.1, read on the forward strand.
GAAGTAGAGGTTCTCGAACCGGAATCTTTGAGGCTATCCATTACCGATCACGCGAAAAAGGTCGTGACTATTTATGACGGGGGTGTCGAGTGAGTCTATGCTGCAGTGGGTATCGGTAGACTGAGTGCAGGGTCGCGCTATGGGCGCACGATAGACGCTGCGCTCATACGAGATGCACAATAGTTACGACGTTCCGTTGCAGCAGTGATGAGACATGGCCATTCTCGAATTTGAAGCGCAGGCTGATCAATTCGCGCCTCATACCTGGGCGGGCAGGCAGACGGACTCTATGCAGAGTACGCAAGCGCGATTGCGCCCTTCGCAGACACGCAGCGTATGGCTGCGCGCATTGCAACATTCAGGACGAATTTACGCAGCGAGCACAGGGCGAGCGTGCGATAGGAGCTCATAGATTGGACGTGCGCGACTTTTGGGCGAAATCTGATCCGCACCACGCGTTATGGCGCCATCTCTTGGATGTGGCAGCCGTTTGCGCTGCGCTGTTGCGCCGGTTCGGACCGATCGAATCGATACCTGACAAATGGGTGACGTACATCGCCGCGATGCACGATATTGGTAAGGCAGATCCGGAGTTCCAGAACAAGGACGTTGATCTGGCCAATGCACTTCGTGCGTCAGGCGTGGAGTTGCCTGCGGAGCGAACGGCGTTTCGTCACGAGGCGCGTTCGGCAGAATGGATTGTCCCGCAACTGCAGGTCCTCGGATGGTCCAGGTACGCATGCAGAGTAGTCAGCATGGCGACGCGAGCTCACCACGGTGATTTCCGTGCAGGTCTGCACGGCGCGGGGACCTACTATGAAGAGAACCAGCCGCACCTGCGTCAGCGGACTGAGTCCTGGAGCCAGGCACGCCAAGACCTTGATGAACTGGTGAAGGATGCGTTGCAGCTTAAGGGGTTCGCCGCGCCGGACTTTGATGATGCGAGCGCGGCCGGTATCCGCCTCGCCGGTCTGATTGTTCTCTCTGACTGGATCGCTTCGAACGCGGATCTATACGGATACGAGCAACTTGACCACAAGCTAACGCCCCGCGACTATTTCGCGGCCTCGAGTCAGCGTGCGGAGCAGGTCATACGATCCATGCAACTCGATCGCACCGGATTACCGCCGGACGGGTACACTGCGCCCGCCTTCTCGGAGGTTTGGCCGAGGATCGGGGAACCACGGCCATTTCAGACCGCCCTGGAAACGACGTGCCGAACGGGTCTCTTACCAGGCCTCGCCATACTCGAAGCGCCGATGGGGGAGGGCAAAACGGAAGCCGCGATCTACCTGGCGCTCCACTGGAACAGGCTACTGGGCCGCGAAGGCGTGTATATTGGCCTGCCCACTATGGCTACGAGCAACCAGATGTACTCTCGTTACCGCTCGTTTCTCGAGGAGGTGGGCGGTGCCGAACCGCGACTGATCCACGGTATGTCGTGGCTTTTTGCCGACGATACGCCAGAGGGCGAGTTTGAGACTTTCGGCGATCCTGAAGAGGCAACGCGCGCAAAAGACTGGTTCCGCAATTCGAAACGTGCAATTCTGGCGCCGGAAGGCGTTGGCACCATCGACCAGGTCCTAATGGCCGCACTGAATGTTAAGCATGGCTTCCTACGACTCCTGGGGTTGTCGGCGCGCACGTTGATCATCGACGAGGTGCATGCATACGATGTCTACATGAATGCGCTACTTCGCCGGTTGCTCGCCTGGTGCCGGATACTCCACATTCCGGTTATACTTCTCTCCGCGACACTGTCGCAACACCAGAAACAGGATCTGGTTCACGCATACGGAGGGGAGCTTCCGCTGCATGGCGACGATCCGGCGAAAGAGCCCTATCCGCTTCTGACCTTTGTACCATGGGAGGCTCCCGCATTCTGCCGGAAAGCCGAGGCATCGTCGGCAAGAACGCTGCAGATCGAGCGCTATTACGGGGCGCTGCCCGGACGCGATCGACGCTCGAAGGAGATCGCGTGGGAGCGGACCGCGCGGCTGGCGGAGCGAGTAACTGAGCACGGGGGCTGCATCTGCGTGCTCATGAATACGGTGGCGGGCGCACAGGCGGTGTACAGAGCGCTCGGTAAGCGCCCAAACAAGCTGTTGTTCCATGCGCGATTTACCGCGTTGCGCCGCAATGAGATCGAAACGGAGGTCTTGAGACTGTTCGGCAAGGGCGCCGACGGCAGACCGGAGAACCCTCATCGCCCGAAGGAGTTTATCCTCGTCTGTTCGCAAGTCGTGGAGCAGTCGCTCGACGTTGACTTCGACGCGATGATAACGGAGCTAGCGCCAATCGACCTCTTGCTGCAACGAAGCGGTCGCGTCTGGCGGCATGAGCGCGGTGTCCGTGTGACTGGCGACCATCCGACACTGCACATACTCTTGCCGGCCGAATCCGCTTTTGCCGCAGAGAACGCCAACACTGCTGCTCTTGGAGCGACCGGGCGAGTGTACAGCCATCACGAGGTTCTATACCACACACTCGCGCAGGTGAATAATAGGATTGCGTTTGACTTACCCCGAGACTTCCGTCCTTTGATCGAATCCTGCTATGGCGGCGATATCCAGCCGGACGGCGTCGCGGAAACGATCTATCGACGAGCCGTCGCTGCCAGCCGGAAGCAGGACGATGAGGACGAAAACGCTGCGCGCACGCACCTGATCGCTGAACCATCGGAGCACGAATTCAGCCTGGGTCGAATGCTTCAAGTTGGTGTGGAGGAGGGCGAAGACGGCGACGCACCGAGCTATTTTCGGGCCCGAACCCGCCTTGGCGATGAGACGCGCAACGCATTCTTTGTAGAGGATGTCCGTTTGGAGCGAGCCATAAGTCGGGGCCTGGTGGCGAAGGAGCGTGGGGACCGAAAGCACGCTTACCCTGGAAACGACACGCTGCGTGTGTTGTTCCTGCAGAAGGCGACTATCCCGGCGTGGTGGCTGCGGAATCTGGAACCGGCTGAAGACTACGACTGGATTCGTGAGCGCGACGGTCCGGACTGGACGCGGCGGCATATTGTCTTCTTCTTGAAGGACGGTATGTGGCGTTGCACGAGAGACGGAGTCGATACCTTCCTGCGGAACGACCCGGAGATTGGAATAGTCATGGAAGCGCTCGACGGCCGCACGTATGAGCCAACAGCGATCGAGGAGGCCGAGGATGCCGACGTTGGATTTGCGGGATAGGGGCTGGATACCGGTGCGTGAGCGCGATGGAACAATTCGCGAGGTCGGAATGCGCGAGGCGCTGAATCGCGCCCATGACCTTCGCGATATTCGGGACGCCCTGCCGACCGTGGAGTTTGGGCTTTACCGGCTGCTGATTGCCGTGGTGATGGACATCTATAAGTTTCGCGAACTACGCGACCTTGAGGATCTACTGGAGGCCGGTCGCTTCGATGCGGCGCGCGCCGAAGCTTACTTCACGGCCAACGACGGGAACTTCGATCTGTTCGACGCGAAGCATCCGTTTCTCCAGTTCGCCGAGATGAAGGAGGACGCGGATAAGCCTCTTGCGGGCCTATTGCCATCTGTCCCGTCCGGGACGAACGCGAACCATTTTCACCATGCGCTGGATTCGGACTTCGGAGTCTGCCCTGAGGCGGCTGCCCGGCTCTTGACGACGATCGCTCCCTTCATGACCGCAGGCGGCGCCGGTTTAGCTCCCTCGATCAACGGATCGCCGCCATGGTACGCATTGGTGACCGGCGGCACGCTGTTCCAAACGCTATGCTTGAACTGTTGCGTGGTCCATCTGCCACAGGGTCACGATGGCACCCCTTCGTGGCGACGTAAAGGCACATTTGCCCAAGAGCGGCGAACGTCCGCGTCGCTACTGGAAGGCCTGACATGGCAGCCACGCCGCATTTTGCTCATGCCCGGAGAGCCAGGCTGTTGCTCCCTTACCGGCCGGCAAACAGGTAATCTCGTGCGATCCATGAAGTTCGGTCCCGGCGCCGGCGCCGGGTTCACATGGACCGACCCAAGCGTCGCGTACAAGCTGGATATCAAGGGTCCGCTTGTAGTCCGGCCCCAGGAAGGCAAGCAGGTGTGGCGCGACGTCGGACCCCTTGCTCTCCTGCGAGAACAGGACGTCGGGAAAGGCGATGAACGAACCCACTATGTTCGTCCGGCCGTTGTCGAACAGTATGTCCAACTTTACCAGGACTTGTCATCGAGGGGTCTCGTACCAGACAGCCTTCGATTGACGCTCTATGGGATGCGCACGGATCTGAAAATGAAAGTCTTCGAATGGCAGCGGGAGAGTATGGAAGCCGTTCCCGCGCGGCTCGTGCTGTTCGAATTATTCGGCAGCACCGCGCAAGACGAGATCAATCGGGCGAACAAAGTCGATTCCGCGCTGGCACGCGCCCTGAAGCACGCCTATCCGCGCGATGGCAAGGGCAACAAAAAGGCGTTTGAATCCCGGATCGACTACGCGCGTCGCGGATTTTGGAACGGCATTCGGCCCCACTTCATGGCACTACTCACAGGCATGGCGCTGGCCGATCCGCTACAGCTTGACGTAGACGCTAAGCCACTGGTCGCCGCGTGGAAAACTCGGTTGCGAAATACCGGGTACATCGCGCTCGAGGAGGCGATCAAGGATCTCGATACGGAGGCGAACATGATCTTGAGGACTGAAGTTCTCGTCAGGAACGAGTTCCGTAAGGGCCTTTACTTTGCACTGGATGCGGTTAGAACCGACCCGAACACAAAACCAACAAGCGCAACGACGGTTCGGGCAAAGGCAATGGAAGCTATTGCTGTCAGAAAGGAGAATTCGGAAGTATGATGCGCGAGACACATGAGGGGCGACTTGAAGCGAATCACAAGTTCCTGTTGGATATTCAAGCGCTATACGAGAGCGATCGGGGCAAGGTCGCTGCTCTGAAGCGAAATGCTGGAAATGCAATAGCAGAAGGACGGGGACTCAGTTGGTTCCACTTCTACCTTATGCGGCATTTTCCCGAACGCGGAGGCCGCGACAACAACCTGTGTTTGCTCGTCGCCGCGTTGATGACGTTTGATCGTAGCACGATGCGGACAGGGCTGAAAGACGGTGCTCCCGTCAACTTTGGGGCGACGCTCGCGGTTCTGCGGTCGCCGGAGGAGCGCGCTACACCGCGGCCAGGCCAGACACCCGTCGAGAGACGTCTGGTTGGTCTGCTCGACTCCACGTTTGATGACTCAGGAGGCGGAGAAATGGCCTTTCGCTTGCGGCAGGCTGTGAAATACGCGATGAACAAACAGGTCCCCTCCGATCGAGGTCTCATTAATTGGCCCCACCTGGTTGAGGATCTGCGGGGATGGAGCCATCCCAGCAAGTTCGTGCAGAAGCAGTGGGCACGTAGCTTCTATTCGGTGCCGAGGCCGGATACGCTCGACGACGGGAGCGAACCTTAGACCGTTACGGCTACAGCTGGCTTATCAGGTATACGGCTGAGGGGGCATATCCCGCGGACATTGAGAGACGCCGGCCCCAGCCACATATCCATTCGGTGCATTTTCAGATTCCAAGGGAGACGTACAGAAATGCTGATCGAGATTCATCTGCTTCAAAACCACGCACCTAGCAATCTAAATCGTGACGAAACCGGTAGCCCAAAAGAGTGTATTTTCGGTGGCGCGCGGAGGGCGCGTATCTCCAGTCAGTGTTTGAAACGCAGCATCCGACGTTCCGAGACGTTCCAGGCTGAGCTTGCTGGTCATCTTGCAAGTCGAACACGCCGTCTTCCTGAACTCGTTCGCGAGAAACTCATCGCGGCAGGAGTCTCTTCCGATCTGGCTACTGTTGCCGCGAAGAAAGCCACGGGTTTCGGCACGGAAGCCGGCACGGAGACCGAACCCAACAAGGCGGGACAATACGAGACGCGACAGACCATGTTCCTGACGGACCACGACATTCAGGCCGTTACCGACGTGCTTCTGGCTGCATGTAGGGACCAACCGGATATGGCAAAACTGGGAAAGGTGACGGCGAAAGAGCTACAGGGGAAGGCGACACAAGCGGGATTCCGCCCAGTGACTGTCGATATCGCGCTGTTCGGCCGCATGACTACCTCCGGTGCGTTTCGTGACGTTCAGGCTGCGGCGCAGGTGGCGCATGCTCTCAGTACTCACAAAGTGGATACAGAGTTTGACTACTTCACTGCAGTGGACGACCTGTCGGGTACAGGCGAGGCGGAGGAGGATGCCGGAGCGGATATGATAGGTGATGTGGAATTCAACTCGGCCTGTTACTACAAGTACTTCTCATTGGATATTGAAGGGATTGTTGACAATCTGACCGGACGTAGCTTTCTTCATATGACACCCACGGTAGAACAAAGGAATATCGCTCGGAAGCTAGCAACCCAGACAGTCGAATCGTTTCTGCGGGCAGCGATCTTCACGACCCCGTCTGGCAAGCAGAACAGCTTTGCCGCGCATCAATTGCCGACCCTCGCGCTGATTGAAGCCCGACCGAGTCGCACGCCGATAAGCTATGCGAATGCGTTTGTCGCACCGGCTCGGGCAGATAGAGAGCGCGACCTCGTCAGGGCATCCATGGACAAGCTGAAATCCCACGTTGAGGCGCTTACCGACGGATTTAATCTTCGCGCCGCGCCGCGATTGCTTCTGGCTCCCCTCCATGGCGACTTCGAGATCCTTGGAGTCGAGCGGTCGCCTGATTTAGCATCACTGTCTGGCCGTCTTGCGGAGGCACTTACAAATGCATAGACCCGTACTCTTGCTGCGCTTGGAGGGACCACTCCAGTCTTGGGGTACACGAGCGCGATGGGATGTCCGGGACACCGGTCCGGAACCGACCAAGTCCGGAGTCGTGGGTCTCATCGGCTGCGCACTCGGTTATCCCACCGGTGATTCAAGGCTTGCCGAACTTAGTGCAGGCATTCGCTTCGGAGTGAGAATTGAACACGCCGGAGCGATTCTCGAGGACTACCACACGGTCACAGATTTTCTGCCGAGCGCCGACGGCCGGTTCAGGCACACTGGTGTTGCGATGGGAGTCTCGCTCAGGAAGCTGCAAAACGATCCGGACGCCAAGCCTGCGACGATCATATCGCCACGCTTTTACCTCGAAGACGCTGCATTCCTCGCGGGGTTGGAAGAGCGCCAGGGACACGCGGGCATACTCAAGGAGTGCGCCACCGCATTGCAAGATCCTGCTTGGCCGCTGTTCCTCGGGCGCAAAGCCTGCGTTGCAACTCGACCGATCTTCGAGTCCTATTCAGAAAGCTACCGCGACTTGGAAGAGGCGCTATCTCAGCATCCGTGGTCGTGGCTTGGAGCAGAGGCAAAACTTCGCGACGAGAACGGAATAGAATCCAAATTACGCATCCTCGTTGAACCAGACCTTGACGATGGCGCGACGACTCTTCGACAGGACGCTCTACAGGCGGGCGGCCTACGCCAATTCGGGTTCCGCCCGGAAAAGCAGCTGGCGCCGATCGATCGTCCGACCGTGCCGGAGGGGAATTCTCTAGGAGAAGGTCGATGATCTACCTATCGCGGCTAGTGCTAAATCCGCGCTCCCGGCAGGCGCAGTCCGAACAACGGAATCCTTACGAGCTCCATCGAACGGTCTCGCGAGCTTTCGGCGACAAGGAATCCGAATGGACGGAGGCTCGCTGCCTTTTTCGGATCGAAAACGCGCGGGACTCCGATGAAATCGTCGTGCTCGTGCAGTCCCGCCGAGCGCCGGATTGGGATCGACTAGTTGCGGGAGGTTCCTATCTCCTCCGGCCCACACAAACGAAGGCATTGGAATTGAATCTGCGGCCAAATGCCCGGCTGGCGTTTCGCCTAAACTCTAATCCGACATTGTATCAAGACGGCAAACGTCGGCCTGTTATTGGGGAGCCCGCGATATTGGAGTGGCTCAACCGGAAAGGCGGCCAGCACGGCTTCAGGCCAGTGCATGTCAGTGTATCTCGGCCCGACGTCTTAACGTTTCGCACGGCGTCCGGTCGGCCAGTCACAGTACAATCCGTACTCCTCAATGGCACTTTGGATGTGACTGATCCGGTGGCCCTTTCGCTCGCGGTCGAATTTGGGATTGGAAGCGCAAAGGGCTTCGGCTTCGGCCTGCTATCTCTCGCCCGCGCTTAGTCAATATGGACAGGAATAACAATGACTCCTGCCCACGTATGCACTATTCGCAACTATTAATATACAAGTCACCATAAGGAGACCAATCAGTGGAAGACCTGCACCTGCTCCCCCAAATCCGTGATCGCCTATCGAGCCTGTACGTAGAGCATGCCCGCATCGACCGGCACGAGAAGAGCATCGCGATCTGGAATGACGAGGGATTTACTCCCGTCCCCGTCGCGTCTCTCGCGGTCCTCATGCTCGGGCCGGGCACCAAAGTCACTCAAGCAGCCATCACCACCCTCGCGGACAATAACTGCCTCGTAATCTGGTGCGGCGAGGAGAACGTACGCTTCTACGCCGCCGGCATGGGCGGTACGCGGAGCGCTTATGGACTGCTGCGCCAGGCTCGGCTCGCGACCGATCCGCTGCTGCGACTGGAGGTCGTCAAGCGCATGTACAGAATGCGGTTTCAGGAAGCGGTCGACGACGCACTTTCCGTGGAACAGCTGCGCGGGCTGGAAGGCGTTCGAGTCCGAGAGACCTACGCCCGCATGAGCCGTGAGACAGGGATGGAGTGGTCAGGCCGCAACTACGACCGGACAAGCTGGGCGTCCGCCGACCCCGTAAATCGCGCCCTCTCGTGCGGAAACTCTTGCCTCTATGGACTCTGCCATGCGGCAATTCTCGCGACGGGCTATAGTCCGGCGCTCGGGTTCATACATACCGGCAAGCAGCTCTCCTTCGTTTACGACGTTGCGGACCTCTACAAGGTGGAGCTGACGATTCCGCTCGCATTCGAGGCTGCCAGGGAAAACCCACCGAACCTGGAGAGATGGGTTCGGCTCAAGTGCCGAGATATGTTCCGGGAAAGCCGGCTGCTCCAGCGCGTGGTGCCGGACATTAAGAAGGCTCTTGGCGGAAAGGACGTGGAGGAGGAGCCCGATTTCGCGCCGGACACCGATCCCGCGTTGCCGACCGAGCTATGGACTCCGGCCTGGGAAAAGCAGGATTCGCCGAGCGAGTAGCGCGAGCAGTTCACAGGTGTCTTCGTTCAAGAAAGGAGGAGTTACACTGTGGTCGTTCTAATTCTGGAACGCGTACCCGTCGGGCTTCGCGGCGCGTTGAGCCGCTGGATGCTGGAGCCGCGAGCAGGCGTCTTTGTAGGCAATCTCTCGGCCATCGTCCGCGACAAAGTTTGGCAAAAAGCATCCCGCGACGCCAAAGGAGGGGCGGGAATCCTGGTGTATGCGAGCAAGACGGAACAGGGTTTCAGCGTGCGTTCATTTGGAGACACGACGCGCGCCCTATTGGATTGGGAGGGCTTGCTACTTGTTCACGTCCCCAAGCGCACGCGGGATCGATCGTCTGCCGAATCTGCAGAACATTCGACCGACAGAAGTCTACAGTTCGCGCCGCCTGTGGTCGAGGAATAGTAGACGGATTTATGAGTATTCCCCGCTCGCGCGGGGGTGAACCGGAAGACGCCTGTAATGCCCGCTGCCCTAAGCAGTATTCCCCGCTCGCGCGGGGGTGAACCGATTAGCTCCGTTCCCATCCACCAGCGTGAACGGTATTCCCCGCTCGCGCGGGGGTGAACCGAAGAGGGTCGGCACCACGTTCGTGGGGCACTCGTATTCCCCGCTCGCGCGGGGGTGAACCGGCACCCAGGATACTCCGGGCAGAAACAGCTTCGTATTCCCCGCTCGCGCGGGGGTGAACCGTGAGCACGGCGGACCGGCCTCTTGACCCGTGTGTATTCCCCGCTCGCGCGGGGGTGAACCGTACGCGATTCTGCGTAACTCGACGGGCGCCGGGTATTCCCCGCTCGCGCGGGGGTGAACCGCGACAGCCCATCGCCGCGCCCAGGCGGCCGCAGTATTCCCCGCTCGCGCGGGGGTGAACCGAGAGGTCTGCTGCAGCTCGTGCCCTGGGGCGCGTATTCCCCGCTCGCGCGGGGGTGAACCGGATTCGGCCGGCATCGACCTCGCAGTCCAGGAGTATTCCCCGCTCGCGCGGGGGTGAACCGAAAATCCCAACTTTGACTATGAAGGGCGGCAACGTATTCCCCGCTCGCGCGGGGGTGAACCGCTGTTGGTATTGACCCGATGTTCTGGGAGGCCGTATTCCCCGCTCGCGCGGGGGTGAACCGGAGAGAGGCGATTTAGCGCGACATCCCGCGACAGTATTCCCCGCTCGCGCGGGGGTGAACCGGTCTGTTCACAACCCTGCAGCAGCAAGAGATAGTATTCCCCGCTCGCGCGGGGGTGAACCGCATCTGGTACGGGCGCAGTAACTTCGGCTCGCCGTATTCCCCGCTCGCGCGGGGGTGAACCGATTGGCGCGCTCACAGTCCGACGTGACGAAGTGGTATTCCCCGCTCGCGCGGGGGTGAACCGTGACGCAGACTGTTGGCTATGGACGGCTTGTAGTATTCCCCGCTCGCGCGGGGGTGAACCAGATCAGGGTTCTCGATCGTCCGATCCCAATTCGTATTCCCCGCTCGCGCGGGGGTGAACCGGCGCGGCTGCACATCCGGCCCACTGAACTAAAGTATTCCCCGCTCGCGCGGGGGTGAACCGTACTGATTTGGCACGATGCGCGCGCGCGTTCAGTATTCCCCGCTCGCGCGGGGGTGAACCGCACATTGTGCAGGATCGCGTCGAATGGCGGGAAGTATTCCCCGCTCGCGCGGGGGTGAACCGGAAACGCCATTACAGCGAGCGGCGAATTGTGATGTATTCCCCGCTCGCGCGGGGGTGAACCGTATCAAGCGGAATACTCACGATACCGTCGGCTTGATGCACGGTTCGGCGCGACCTCCAGCCCAGACGCCGATATGGACAAGGGAGTCGGACAGTGTCTGAAACTGTAGAATACTGGGCACATACTCCGCCAACGGATGACCCGGTGCGACCTCAGAGCATGGCCGACCACACGATCGGTGTTACTGACCGTGCGGTGCGATTTGCTGCGCCGTTTCAAGCAGAGGAGCTAGCACGCTGGGCAGGTTGGCTGCACGATATTGGGAAGTACCGTGACGAGTTTCAGCGATACTTGCGCGCGTGCCACAGGGCTGAAATGGATCGCACGGGGAGGACGAAACCACCACCGAAGGGCAGTGCGGAACACAAGTGCGCCGGAACGCATTTCGCGCTGGAACAACTGCCCCCTGGTTTTCAGGACACCGTAGCTTTGTGCGTAATGGGCCACCATGGCGGGCTATCGGCAGCCTCAGCATTGGAGGACGAGCTGCAAAATCGAGTGGAGAAGCACGGCCTGGATTTGCTGACAGTGATCGGTCGCGCCTGTCAGGAGTTGCCCCAACTAGGCGGACCGATGCCGAGCATTGACGGGATAATCGCGTTTCAACGTGCGCTCTCAGCTTGAGGAGAGAATAAGGCGAGAGCGATCGAAATGCTAACACGATTTATCTACTCCTGTCTGGTCGATGCGGATAGCCTGGACACGGAAAACCACTTTGAGCCGCGGAAAACCAAATCGCGGTCACTGCCAGCACTCTCCGACATCTGCATGCAGTGGCTAAACATGGTGGCCAGGAGCGCGTACAGGAGATTGCGACGATCTGTGCCTACCTGCGCGGCAGCGGCCGGACGAAGATCGCCATCGCCGGATTGAAAGAAGCGGGCGTGCTGGCGATGCTCGCCGCCCCGCTGGCAGATGAGATCGCCGCCGACGGCAATCAACTCGATCTCACGACGGATGACGCGCTGCTCACGAACGAACTCTTCACTCCCGGCCTGCGGCGAATGGGAGATTTTCGGACCGCGCTCACGCTCGCCGCGCCGCATCCCGCCCTCTTGTTCAATACCGGCACGAAGTTCGCCGGCACGGACTGGGTGCATGACGTGTACGCGGACCTCGGCGCAGCCAGGGCGCTAAAGATCGAAAGCGGTCCGATGACAGAATCGGCCGTCGTAGATTGGCTGGCGATCGGATTGTGACCCGCGATCCCGTCAACGCCGCGCCAGTGCCAGGTTTCGGGTCAGGGAGACGCCCAATTTCGAACCGGCTTTGAGGTCGACATCGTGGGCCTCGCTGCCGTACTTCCAGCGCAGCATAAATTGCCTCATCCACTTGCGACTCTCCGGAATATCCGGTGAGTCAATAACGATCTTCACCAATTCGTCACGGTACATTATGTTGCCGCTGCGCCAATGGCCTTCGACTTTCTGCGTTTCGTACCTCGCCGCATCGAAGCGATCCACTACCTCCAGAACTGCCTCCGCGATCCAGTCGCCAGGTATCTCTTCAACACTATTAAATCGAAGGGGTAGCAGGATCTCGAATCGCCGCCATTAGTTGCGCATACGTGGCTTTGCCCTTTACTTCGAATCCAATATCTTGACCCGCGAGCGCCTCTAGTGCCGCCTCGGAACCTACATGCACTCCAGATTTTAGAAGACGGCCGGACCAATCGTGGGCTTCTTCTCCACCGGCGTCGCTCTCGGCTTCACAGCAGCCGCGCAGGAATCTCACTCGTACAACCCGAACAGTCAACCAGTTCGGGCCCCCGGAGGACTCCGCTTGACCGTCGCAGGAGAATCAGTCCCAATTCCCTCCGCCCATTTCTTTGTCACGGGCGGAACTCTTCAAAGAGATGCGGCTTCCTACATTACACGTCAAGCCGATTCGGATCTCTTCACCAGCCTGTTGGCAGGTGAGTACTGTTACGTCCTCAATTCGCGGCAAATGGGCAAATCCTCGCTCATGGTGCGAACTGCGGAGCGCCTCAAGGCAGAAGGCGCTACCGTCGCGGATATCGATCTAACGGGAATCGGGCAGAACCTATCGCCCGAACAGTGGTACGACGGCCTGCTGACGAGACTGGGCCACAAGTTAGATTGTGAGGATGCCCTCGGGTCTTTCAGTTCAGAGAACCTACGACTCAGTCCATTCCAACGCTGGCAGGAGTCGCTGATACGGATCGTCCTGCCTGACATAAAGGGCCGTCTGGTCATATTTGTAGATGAGATCGATGTCGTCCGCTCCTTACCGTTCTCTGCCGACGAGTTTTTCGCGGGCATCAGGCAGTTCTACGTTGGACGCGCGACCGATCCGGATCTATCCCGCCTCTGTTTCTGCCTGCTCGGGACCGCCACACCCGCCGACCTGATTCGAGATACGAAAACGAGTCCATTCAATATTGGTAAGCGCATCGAAGTGAAAGACTTCACTAGCGATGAAGCGCAGCCGTTAGCGCGGGGATTGGGCCAGATGGGCCAAAACCTGTTGGCGCGCATTCTGTATTGGACGGGCGGCCATCCGTATCTGACACAAAGGCTATGCCGGTCCGTTGCAGAATCCGGTGGAAAATCTACGAGAGATGTGGACACGCTCTGCACCGAACTGTTCTTAACGCATAAGGCGAAAGAGTCCGACGACAATCTTATGTTCGTTCGGAACCGCCTGCTCAAGAGTGAGGCTGACCTGCCCACACTGCTAGATCTCTACCAGCGGATACGATCGGGTCACCGTGTTGCCGACGATGACGCCAGCCCATTGACCGGTATTATCAAACTCTCTGGTGTAGCGCGCGTGGAAAACGGCGAACTTAAGATACGGAACCGTGTCTACTCCCACGTGTTCGACAAGGCGTGGGTTGAAGGAAATATGCCCGGCGATGAGCTAAGACGGCAAAAGGAAGCTTACCGCCGAGGGCTTATGAAGGTAGTCCTGCCAGGCGCTTGGATGATTCTGCTCCCCCAGTTTGCGGGCGTCCTGGTCACGGATCACACCGACCGCTCGGGGCTTATTAGAGCGTTCCTGGCTTACAGTCTGGTCGTCGGCATCATTGGAATTGTCACATTTGGCATCCTGTTTCGGCCGGAGAACGTCCGTCCGAGGCAGCTCGCAAGTTTGATAGGGTGTGCAGCGATTGGAAACCTGATGACAGGCCCACTGGTAGCGAATCTGCCGGCGATCAATGAATGGCCAGGCAGAGTTTCGACCTGGACAATTCATTTTCTCACTTGGCTGCTAAGTCTCTCGATGAATTGGATAGCAATTACCTTACCGATCTATTTGTTCGTCCTGCGCAGACGGCGCGACTACACTCCAATTACCATCGGGTACATTGGGGCCATGAGCGGATGTGCGGTCGGATACTTGGTAGCTAATATCATCGGCTTGACGTATGTCTTCCAGGGACAATTGGCGCAAGGGATGATGCGTGGAAATGAAACGAATTCCAACCAGTGGCCGCTAAATTCCACGCAACTAATAATCTTTCTTCTCGGCTTTTTTATGGCGATGCCGTTGACCGTCGGGCTGTTGTCGGGCATCGCCGCGTATACCGTCGGCCTTACCCAGCACAGCGAGCAAAATGGCGCTATGATCGTCGCTAAGGGACTGTTCCTCTATGTGGCCCTAATGTTGGCGATAAATGGAATCCACAACAATATGCTGCGTACAACCGTTATCGCCGTAACGCTGCTCGCCTGCGTACATTACGTTTCGCGCCACATGGAATGAATTGAAAGCGCTAAAGCGCGGATCTCCACGGCTCTCTCTCACGGGCGCTTCTCCTCCCCGGGCAGCGGAATAAGGAGAGGCACCCGGTTCGCGTAAGCAGGAATTGCCTGCCCATCGCCCTCCGGATGATCCACGTAGTAGTATCCGACCGTGGTGTAGTGATTTGTGTACGGTTTGCGGTTGCGATCGAATCCCTGCCTGCCGTGCTCCAGTGTGAACAGCAGAGACTTGCCGAATGGAATTGGGTCCTGGATGTGCCACCGGTAACAGGTATTGAGGATTCCGCGTTTCTCGCCGCCCTTGTCCGGGTTGTCGTAGTAGGGCACGCCGAAGAAGGGCGTCCAGAAGGCTCGGCCGAAGTCCCAGGCGCCACAGAAGTAGTCTTCGCTGCCGGTGCCGCTGATGGCGGGCTTCGCCTCTCCGTCCACGAGGAAGTTGTCGTCGCCCTCGCCCCACCAACCGTCCGAGTTCGCCATGACCGAGATGAACGTCCCGACGAAGTGCCCCGCGCCTTTGGCGTCGCAGATCGTCAGGTCCTTGCCCACCGGCGCGGGGAAATAGGTCCGGTACTGCGTGTGGAAGTAGCGTGCGTCGCGGTCGGCATGCCTGTCGAGGCGATAGTCCAGGTTGACATAGAGCGCATCCACCTTCTGGCTGCCGTCGTTTGTAACGGTGATCAGCGCGTGCTTCTTGAACGGCATGGGCCAGTAGCAGTTGAGCGCCATCTGAGCGCCCACGCTTACGGGCGCGCTGGCAAACTCCACGTATTTACCGTGACCCTGAGCGAAGAAGTCGCCGATGGGGCACTCCACCGCGGGTTTGACGGCGTCGTCCCAGAACATGCGGATCACCAGCTCGCGCAGATGGTCCTTCGACGGCGAGGCGATCGTGAACCACACATGCGTAATGCGGCCCGCGCCCTTGATGTCGGCGATGGTTACCGTCTCTCCGGGCTGCATCTCCTGCATATCGGCGTTCCCGCCCGACGGGTCCGCGCTCGATGCGCGCATCGCCTTGAAATCTTTCTTGGCCGCCAGGTCCTCCGGGACCTGTGCTTGCGCCGCGCCCGCACATAGCGCGGCAAACAGAAGGCCGCCACAGATCCGGCGGCCAATCCTCAATAGGGTCATAATCGTCTCCGTTCCTCGCGTTCAGCCTTACAATCAATACTGTTTCGTTTTACGTTACTGGCCGCGCTTGGGTCGCGGGACTCGAATAGAGAGGAGCGGACCTCCATCGAAGTCGGCTCCTCTCTGTTTGCCGAAAGGCTGCATGTGCCGTGCCCGGAGGTCTGGCATTGAAATACCCGTCTGACACGCGTCCCGCCGATCGTCCTACGGACGAAACGCACGCAACCCCTAGCCGCCCTTGGGACCGATCGTGCCCTTGCCGCCGCCTCCGCCTGGACCGCCGCCCGGAGTCGGTCTGGCCGGTCGCTTCGCTTTGCGCGGGATCGTGTCATCGACCGTGAAAAGCCACGTCTTGCTGACCTGATTGCCCTTCCAGTCCTTCACGGACACCGTAGCGGTGTGGTGTCCGTCGCGCAGGGCGCTCGACCTTCCCTCGGTCTCGTGTGTATCATAAAAGAGCGAATAGGTGTCCAGCTCAAAGAGAAATCCCTCTTTGCCTGAGACCTCCTCGCCACGCGCGTATTGCGGTATATTGCGACCGTCCAGCTGGAACTTCAGGGTGCTGAGATCCAGGCCCGAGCCTTCATCGGCGATTTTCGCGCCGATATGAAACGGCGCTCGACCGCTAAGGTATTCGCCCGGTTCGGGGTCCAGAGCGTGCACGATAGGCGGCAGCGTATCCGGCGCATCGTGGCGGAATGCTGTCAGTGCGCCGTCATCGCTGACGACATAGAGGACGCCGTTAGCAGCAACGGGGCTCGCCCCGACATTGATCTTGGCCGGGAGCCGGTTGATATTGGTGGAGGTCGGGCTGAGCAGGTAGTGCCACTTGAGATTGCCGGTCGCCGTTTCGAATGCGTAGATCCCTCCATTTGCCGTGGGGACGATGAGCAGGCCGTCCGCGATCGTCGGCGCCGCCAACGGCACATAGTCCACGGACGCCGCGCGCGGCCAGATGCCTCGTCCGCGCGTATTGATCGCGTATATCTCCTTGTCGTCCGTGACGACGTAGGTATTCCCCTCAGAATCTACCGCGGGCGGAACGACGGCATTGCTGTTGAGCGTCACCGACCACCGTTTCTGCCCGGTGATGGATCGCCAGCTCGATAGGAAGTTGCCGTTCGCAATAATTACCGATTCGCCAGTGACGACCGGTACGGACGTGCTATCGACTGAGCCGGGGCGCCCGTACCAGCGCTGCAAGCCAGTGCCCAGGTCAATTGCGTGCATCACTTCGTTTGTCGTCACAACGACTGCGCCGTGACGGAGTGATGCCGCCTCCCGTGAACGACGCGAGGTGCCCGAACTGCTCTCTCATCGAGGCATGCGTGCCGGCGGTGATCGCGGAGGGGCGTATCGCCTGGCACGCGCGGGAGATGTACGTGCCGCGATCTGACGGCGGGGCCGCCGAGTAGAGCGTGGGAGCCATGAGCCGCGAACTGCTGAACACTCTGTTTGTCCAAACCCCGCGATCTTTCCTGCGCCTGGACGGCGATACCATCAAGGTGGAGGTCGGCGGCGAGAAGCGCCTGCAGGTCCCGTTGCTCCACATTACGGCGCTGATCCTGTTCGGTGACGTCACGGTCTCCTCGGCGCTGATGATGCGCTGCGCCAGGGAGGACCGGGAGATTACGTTCCTGGATTTCAGCGGCCGATTTCGGTGCCGCGTGGTTGGTCCCGCGTCGGGAAACGTCCTGCTGCGGAAGGCTCAGTTCGACGCGCACGCTTGCGTGGACAGAACGCTCGCGATTGCCCGGCCCATCGTCGCTGGGATGATCAAGAACACCCGGCAGACGCTGCTGAGGGCGGGACGCGAGACCAACGATCCGATGAGGGCGCCCATACTGTACGCCCAGGCGGAACAGCTCGCCGCGCTGCTCGTTTCGCTTCCGGCGGCCGCGACGATCGACGCGGTACGGGGTCTCGAAGGCCAGGCGGCGGCCTGCTATTTCTCGGTATTTGGCGAGATGATCGTTCGTAGAAAAGTGGATTTCGCATTCGCGCTGCGTTCGCGACGACCTCCCCGCGATCGAATGAACGCGCTGCTCTCGTTCCTCTATGCCCTGCTTACAACCGACTGCGCCGCGGCGGTCGAGGGCGTCGGCCTGGATCCCCAATTCGGCTACCTGCATACGATTCGCCCTGGCCGTCCGGCACTGGCGCTGGATTTAGTCGAGGAGTTCCGATCCTATCTGGCCGACCGGCTCGCACTGACGCTCGTAAATCGAAAACAGATCGATCCAGACCACTTTGACGAACGGCCGGGCGGCAGCGTGATGCTCAATGAAAAAGGACGGAAAGTCGTTCTGGCGGCCTATCAGGAGCGCAAGAAGGAGGAGGTTGCGCACCCGCTGCTTCAATCGAAGTCACCTCTGGGACTGCTGCCACACCTGCAGGCGCGTATCCTCGCGCGACACCTGCGCGGCGATTTGCCCTGTTATCTGCCATTCATCTCTCGCTAACGACCACGGACCGCCG
>JBBQVV010000084.1:0-19144 GCA_038211235.1 Chthonomonadales bacterium
AAGACCTGTGAAAGCCCGTCTCTCCGATGGTGAGGGCTGGGGGCCGTTCACTCTTTTGGGAGGCATCTCACCCGCGGTAACTCTCTTGACGACATTGAGCCAAACCGTGCGTTGTTTCACAAGAGAGGCGGTGTTGTGGTAAGGCTCCAGGTTTAGTCCCGATTGGGCTTCTTTTCCGCTATGGCAGGAGATACAGTACTTTGTAATAAATGGGCGTCCCCTCCTGGGAAAATCCGGGTCCGGTTTCACGGAAGGCATTCTTTGATGCGCCAGCGCCATTGGAGACAGGCGTACAGATAGCCAGACACAGGCAAGCAGCGGTGCAAAACAGGAGAAAACGAGTGTGAATACAACCCATGAAGCGTTAAAGCGACCAGTCACATTCCTTCTCCTCAGCAGTGGGTGTACATCAAGTTGTTGGAATACGTATCGCTTCAATAGGATCGCCCATCCCGAATATTGGGCCGATACTCATGCTGTAATCGGGTGTTCGCGAAGCGATGTCTCGATAAGCCTTCGTTCGATTTTGTCCCGTTTCTTCGCGAATGCAGCTACGATTCCGATCTTTCGGCCGCCAAAAATGAAGAACATGAAGCGATACTCGATTCCGCCGTATTCGGGACGAACTTCCCAAAGGCCGGCCTCAATATGCTTGACAATGTTTGACGGCAAACTGGTCCCGTTATCTCGAACCTGCTTCAGATAGGCCAGGCGGGCGGACCGAGAAGCAGCACGTTGTGGCTCGAAGACACGCTCGCGAGTCGCGGTCGAATTCCCATTGGAGAACGTCGAAAAGCCTCCTGTTAGTAGCATTCGCGGCTCAGGCGGCGTTGTGACTGGCGACTGGTTCTTCTTGCTGCTGGCGCGCTTTCTCCAGCAACTCCGCGAAGGCGTTCTCGCCTACGATGCCCTTTTCCACCGAGACTCTTTGTAGCGTCATCAGATGCTCGATCCGAGCATACGGCTCCTTGCCGGCGGGCGGCAGCAGTTGAACGGCGCCGTATTCCCGGTTCTCGAAGACCCGCCGAGGCCCGTTGGAGGGATAGAGTTTATAACCCAGGAGTCCAAGCAGGGCTTCCATCTGGTAAGATGTTATTGTCCTAGGATTCATAGTAAATTACCTCCGGACGCTGGCGCAGAACATCCGCTTTGTAGTGGGCAAACAGGCGCATGGCCCTGGTGTCAACCACATCGACGCTGCTGAGATGGATAGTAGTGGTGCCGCCGATCTTGGCGAGGTCAAAGCTGACCATGCTTTGAAAATACGCCTGTACATAAACCCAATAGGCTATATCGGTCTGAGCGTCATAGACGATCAGAATGACGGGAAGCCATTCGCCTAGCCAGTATTCTAAATCGACGCGCTCGACCGCAAACGCTATTGTCGTACCATCTTTAAGAACTGCGAGGCTGTCGGTCGCCTTCAACTGCATTTTGACCGTCTCCGCCTCAATCTCTCCCTCTTCTGTGTACGTATAGAGCACGAGATCGACGCCCTAGTCATGAACAACGCGTTCGACGGAGTAGCCGCAAAGCAACGCATGCCGCTCCACGTAATTTGCACTCAGGTCGGCGATAATGTGGCTTCGGGTACGCCGTTTCCTCATCGTCAGCTTTTCTCCGCCATTCTACTCGCAATTATGGTTATCACAAGAGCGGCGTCCGGGTTATGCGCTCCACAGCTTCCTATCGAGCGAGCGGTACTGGATCGCCTCCGCCACGTGAGCGGGCTTGATGTCTGTATCCCCGCCGAGATCCGCGATGGTGCGTGCGACCTTGAGGAGCCGATCGTAGGCGCGGGCGGAGAGCCCGAGCTGCTGGATGGCAGCGCGCAACAAGGCCTTCACCGGCTCGGAAGGCGTGCAGTAAGCGCGAATCTCTTTCGGTCCCATCTGGGCGTTGCAGAAGAGCGCGCGGACGTGCCGTGGTCGAGCAATGGCTTCCGTTGCAGCGTCGGCGGGGTGCGGCGGCTCTGTGACGTCTGCCGGATCGCTGGGAGGTATGGGGCGGGCGAAGCGGTCGGCTTGCATTGCGCGGGCGCGGCAGACACGGTCGCGGATGACCGTTGACTGCTCACCCGACCGCGCCTGGAGCAGCTCTTCTTCCGAGAGGCGAGGCACCTCGATGTGGAGGTCGATACGATCGAGCAACGGACCCGATATCCGCTTCTGGTACTTGGCGACCGCGGTAGACGAGCAGGTACACTGGCGGAAGAGATCGCCATAGTAGCCGCACGGGCAGGGATTCATGGCGGCGATCAGGCAGAACTGCGCCGGAAAGGTGTAGGAAGCCGAGACACGAGAGACATGAACGACGCCGTCTTCGAGCGGTTGGCGCAGCACCTCCAGAGCGTCCCTGGCAAACTCGGGGAGTTCATCCAAGAAGAGCACGCCGTGATGCGCCAGGCTCACCTCGCCCGGCTTCGGAACCGTGCCGCCTCCCACGAGCGCTGCAGTCGAGACTGTGTGGTGCGGCGAGCGGAAGGGGCGGGTGTTGACGAGCGCGGCTTCGGCGGTGAGCATGCCGGCGACCGAGTATAGCTTGGTTGCCTCCAGCGCCTCCTCGACACTCATTGGCGGCAGGATCGACGGCAGCCTGCGCGCCATCATGGTCTTGCCCGATCCCGGAGGACCCAGCAGCAGCACATTGTGGCCACCGGCGGCCGCAACCTCAAGCGCGCGCTTTACCGCAGCATGGCCCTTCACATCAGCGAAATCGTGATGCAGCTGGGCCTCACCGGCCCTGAGGAGCGTCAGATCATGGGGAAGCGGAGACAGTGTTTCAGGCAGTGCCAGCGCTCGGACGATCTCCGCCAGCGTGGAAACTGGATACACGTCGACGTCGGCTACGATGGCTGCTTCTCGCCCGTTCGCGGCCGGCAGGAAGAGGCGGCGCTGTCCCCGCTCGCGCGCTCCGATCGCGATGGGAAGCGCTCCGGCAATGGGCCGGACGCTTCCGTCCAGCGACAGTTCGCCCGTGACGAGTGCGCCTTCAAGGAACTCTCCGGAAACCTGGCCCGTCGCGACAAGAATGCCTATCGCGATCGGAAGGTCGAAGCTCGGTCCGGCCTTACGGACGTCCGCCGGCGCCAGGTTGATCGTCACCCGCTTATCGTACGGAAACAGAAATCCCGAGTTCTTGATGGCTGCGCGAACCCGCTCACGGCTCTCATTGACCGCGGCGTCCGGCAGTCCCACCACGGCCATAATCGGCAGGCCGTTGCTCACATCGACCTCCACGTGGACCGTGTACGCGTCGATCCCCAGAACGGCGCTGGACTGCACGTGCGCAAGCATGCGAAACTCTCCTTCGGCGAAGTTAGCGGCTGCCCGCTTCTTCGGCATTCGGCGAGGCGAGTCCTGCACTGTACGGCAGTAACCGCTGGCCGGAGACGTTACCCGAGAACTACGTGACAGTATGCAAAATGAGGCACACGATGCCACGATCCCCGCGTGCACGCCGCTCAACGCTATTCGCCATTCAACTGCAATGTCGCCAGTAAGCTCCTTGACCCGGACTGTGTAGAGCGCCCACGGCCCTGCGCAAAGAGCTCGCGCAGGGCCGTGTTAGTATGAACTTCACCCACTCCTCCGCCGCGCGGAGTGCGTCAAATATTTATGCGCGACTGCCTCTGCCGGTGCCAAGAAGTTCCCGATAGACGCTCTCGACCCGCTCCACAGTGCGATCAATCCCAAATCGCGACTGCACGCTCAAATATGCGGCTCGACCCATTGCACGTGCCGCCGCAGGATCGGATAGCAGACGCAGGACAGCGGCAGAAAGGGCCGGCACATCGTTCATTGGCACCAGAACTCCCGTAACTCCATCCTCAATGATCTCGGTTATGCCACCTCCACGAGTAGCGATCACAGGCTTGGCAGCGGCCATGCCCTCGATGACAACCTGGCCAAACGGCTCCGCGATAGTCGATGCGTGGATGAGCATCGTTAGCCGCTGGATGCGGGACGGAATGTCGGTAACGAAGCCGGTGAACTCGATGCTGTCCCGGACACCGAGGGCTTCGGCCCGATCACGCAGGCCAGCCTCGTAATCATCTTCACCGAACATGGCCGATCCGATAATGTGGAACCGAGCGTTTGGCACGACTTTTAGGACCGCGGCAGCGGCATCAATAAAGACATGCTGGCCCTTCCAGGGACTGATACGTCCGACTATTCCAATTTGCGGCGGACCAGCCTGCTGACAGTCCGTGGTTTGGAGCAAGGTTTCCACGCCATCGTGGACGACACTACTTCGGCCGGTCATTATACCGCTATATACCGTTAGCGATCGGACAGATTTAGGCAGAGCCAGGGTTTCAAGCGTCGCCTGGGAGTTGGCTATGACATAGTTGGGAACCCACCGACACATCCAGCGAAATATCCTGACGATCGGTGCCGGCAGATAGTCGCTGGCGATCCGATCACGAACGTGCCACAGTACCGGAACGCCTGCCAGGCGCGCGGCGAAGCCTCCCAGCACATCGGCCTTAAGCGAATTCGTATGGACTAAGTCGGCCTTCGCATGTCGCATAAACCTTGCGAGGCGACGGACATACCGCAAGCTATGAACGATCGCGCCCAGCTTGAGTAGGCTGCGCGCCCCCAGTGTATCTTTGCGCGTCTGAACTACGTCTGAAGACAGCGAAAGCACATGCGTCTCGATGCCAGCCGCGGAGAGAAGCCTATTGAGCTCGCCGTCGCTGCTCAGTATGACGGCGGGCTTGTAGTACCGCGGGTCCAGGTGGGTTACGAGGTTAAAGAGCGCAAGCTCTCCGCCACCTAGCGTCGAGGTGTGATTGACAAAGAGGACGTGTCGCGGCGTCACTTGGGATTCCATGTCAATTGCGCGTGCAGTCGCGACCTCTGGCCCTCCGCTGGTACGACAGACTGCGTGCGTTGGGAGCATGACACTGGAGATCGATCCATCCTCGACACCGCCGTGCAATCGTCGGTAGATCGCGTGCATTCGGCTGGCGATGCATTCCCATGTATATCTCGTCTCAACCTGCCTACTGCCCAGATCCCCCAGGTCGCGACCGTGACCTGGAGACGCTGTGCATCCAACAAGCGCAGCTGCGAGCGCACGGGGATTGCGCTCAGGAACGATCCAGCCGCCTCGGTCGACAACCTCAGGTATGGCGCCCGAGCAGGTGCCGATGACTGGGATCCCGCACGCATGGGCCTCAATGATGACCCGGCCGAACTGCTCTTTCCACCGCGCCGTGGTTCGGGATGGCAGCGCCAAAACGTCCAGACTGTTCATCATTTCTGGAAGCTCTTCGAGAGAACGCGAAGGCAGGATGGACAGTTGCGATTCCCGGCCGAGGGCGTGCGCGCGGGCCTCGAGCACCGGTTGCATTGGGCCGGCGCCCACCATAAGCAGTTTGACCGAATTCGGACAGTATTCGAGGGCGTCCACGAGGTCCAACAGGCCCTTCTCTTCGACAAGGCGACCGACGTACCCGACGGTATAGCCATCCAGGCCGAGCGCCCTGCGGCACGTATCTCGATCCATCCTGTGAAATAGTCCCGCGTCGACTCCGTTTCCAACGACCTCAGCCGGCCCGTGATACCCCTTGCACCTCAGAACGTCGATGGCCTCTGCGCTTCGGCCCACGGCGTAGTCCGCGTTGCGCAGAGTGTACGATCGGAAGAATTCGAATGGACCCGGCACGTGCTTATCCACGTTTTGCTCGGTCTCGGTGACTATTCTTGTGCGCGGAAGCAGTCGGTTTCGGAGGCGGCAGGTTTGTGCACTGACCAGACCCCATGGCTCCTCCCAGATATCGATGACATCTGGGCGAAACGACTTCAGCAGACGAGCAAGACCCGGATAGTAGTGGAGATAGTATTGGGCGCCGCGGACCCAGGGCAATGCGACACGTCCGACCTCCATTCGATACGAAGGGCTGACAGGTAGATCGGGGTGACGCCATTTTCCGTAGTTAAACCAGCGGTCGGGCGTGAGCAGGCACAGCTCGACGCCGGGTATGGCGCCAAGACTTTCTGCCCTGGGCTGCCCTTCGGTGCGCGACTGACAGGTGTGCGATATCAACAATACGCGCATCAGCTTTGCTCCGTGCGCCGTGGAGATGGCGCAACCGGTCGGTGCTCTCCACTCTGAGGGCAGGATTTAAGGGTAGAGTTACCGCAAGAACAGGTTGCGTTTTGATTGGTATTCGCGGATCCCTTTGCAGGGTCCTGATTGTGAAGGTGTGGCCGCCGACATCCGGCTGGGTTCTGGCGCCGCCGGACTTAGACTTCGATGTGTCTGCTTGCATTTCAACTGATAGTGCATTGAGCGTAGAGTTGCTCACCGCTGTAACAAGTATACCCAATTGGTCACTGTATTTAATACAGTCTATGGGCGAAGCCGCGACAGTTCCTGCGAATTCGTGTCGGCAAATCTATCGCGTGGAGTACACTGTCCCAGGAGTCGCGCAGGGCAGTTCCAGGGCGGATACCGTTCGAGCCGAAAATGAAGTGTCTAGAAAGAGTCGCCAGGGAAGGTACCGTGCCCAACGGCAAATCGCCGATACCTTTCGATGTGCCTCAATACGTTCGCCCGGTTCAAGGTCCCCTGAGCTTGCTACGCATCGAATTTCGTGGCGGACATGAGCTACGTGCTGGCGAAGTGATCGAGATCCGCCGACCCCATGGACATAGACAGTGAGCGCGAGTAATGTTCCAGTGTGTAAATCATCGCAGACATCTCGCCTGGCCATTGGTGTGTGGGCCTTAAAGCAGGCCCTGTCGGCGCGATAAAGGGTCAATCCGAATACAGCATGAGCGTTTGCTCGTATCTTTCGAGGACAGCGGGCCATTGGAACTGGCTCACCGTTCCAGGCGCCTGCGCCGATAGCCGCTCAAGCTCGGAAGGGGCCAGCACTGTCTCCAGGATCGCGGCCAGTTGGACCGAATCCAGTTGATCGTCGAGAAGCTCGCCGTTCACGCCTTCCTGGATCGTGTCGCGGGCGCCCGGTACACCCGTCGTCACGACCGGCAGTCCGCTACCGAGTGCCTCCAGTATGGCGAGACAGAACGCCTCGTACTGAGTTGGCAGCACGAATAGGTCGCATGCAGCGTGGTATCCGGCTACGTCTGTGGTGGCGCCGCACAGCATGACCTGATCCGCGACCCCAAGGCGTTCCGCGGCACGATGGGCATCCGCCTCACGGTACCTCCCTACGACGAGGAGCCGAACGTTATTTCGTTTCATGTGACTTAGTGCCGCAAGAACGGTTCCATAGCCCTTTCGGTCTAACTCGTTTCCGACAAAGAGGAGGGCGATTTCGTTCGGCTGAAGTCCAAGCGCTGAACGCATCTCACTCCGGCGCATGGATCTTCGCTCCGGGTTGAATTCGCCTGGCTGGAACCCGTTCGGCACCAGAACGACATCGTCCACAGGCACTCCATAGAATCGGTTTAGATCGGCGCGTACCACTTCTGTCGTCGCAATGACCTTGCGGTAGTCGCAATTTGCAAAGTGTCTCGCTTCGAGCTTGAGCAGCACCGGATGGAGCGGATTAAGCCGCTGCTTCAGCCTTGTTGAAGAGAGTGGAGCGCGGAACTTTCTGCACTGCTCCAGCCAGGCCCGGTGCAGGCTCTGTACCCAGTGAACTCCACCGACCGGACAGACACAACCGTGTGTGCTCAACACGTCGTGCGCATTTGAAGCTGCCAGGCGTGTGAAATTTCGAAAGTAGGACTGCGGTCGCATGAAACCAGGCCGCTGCCGCATCGGAACGAACTGGTACTTGATGTGCGGGTGGTTATCGGCATCCCAATCGTTGGCGAAGACCGTTACATCATGATCCCGAGAGGCAAGGAAGTGAGCGCATTCGTACAGGATCCTCTCGACTCCCCCGCGCCGGTTGCAGCCAGGGAATGATAGCGCGACGATCACAATGGAGCCCCAGCAGACGATCCGTACGCTACAGTGAGATGGGGGTGGAATTCCACCTCGACAGAGACTGATGGGCGCGACCGGTGGTCGTCTTGCCGACTCATAGGGACCGTGGCGCGGCTTCCGCGCGCCAATGTGTAGTCTGCCGCAGCACGAGCCAGGAGTGCAGCCGCGCCTTGCTTGCCGCCGCCGCTCGTCTTCGCGGCGCCAGAACGAAAACGCAGCCCCAGAGTACGGCGCGCATCAGGCAGCCGATCGTCATCGCGATTCGTAGCGACACGAGCCCCGCAATCCCATGATGCTTCCGCTCATACCGGTCGAGACTGGAGAAGAAATGCCGGTCGATCCGCGCCCGCTCGTTCGCTCCGCTGGCGCCGCCCAGGTGGACCACCTCTGCCGCGGGCGTGAACAGGATTTCCCAGCCACTGTCCCGCATCCGCTTCTCCCAGTCCGTCTCCTCGGAGTACATAAAGAACGACTCGTCAAACCCGCCGGTCTCTTCGTACGCCCTTCGCCTTACCATCATGCACGCGCCGATCACGTGATCGACCTTGCGCTCCGTGTCGTGTGCCCATCGCCGATAGTCGCCAAGCACGGGATGCCGCGGAAAGAGCGTTGAGATCCAGAGGTTCTCCAGCCACGCTCGCAGCGGAGTGGGAAACGGAAAGCAGGAGCGCTGGAGCGTGCCGTCGGAGTTCAAAAGGCGCGGTCCGACAACTGCTGCTTCAGGATGGTCCCTCAGATAGCTCGCCAGGCAGTCAACTGCTCCCGGCCGAACGAAGGCGTCACTGTTTATCAGCAGTAGGAATTCTCCATGGGACTCGCGCATCGCCTGGTTGCTCGCCGCGCCGAAGCCGCGGTTGCCGGTGTTTCGGATGACATTCGCGTCAGGATACTGAACCGACACGGCCTCTGCCGAGCCGTCCGTAGAGCCGTTGTCGACGACCCAAATCTCAAGTGCGAGCCGATCCCCCCCGGCAAGCAGAGTCTCGATACACTGCAGCGTCATTGCCCGCGTGTTGTAACTCACAATGATCACTGAGATGAGAGGCAGGGTCATTCCGTTCTCCGCAGCCCGATTGAACGATCTTACCCGCCGGGCAAGCTACTCAGCACGGTCTCGACCGCATCCAGCCTCACGTTCCACGAGTGACGCCTCGCCTCTGCACGGCGTGGCTCGCCTAGCGCCCCATCTTCGGCGAGCGCTTCTCGGACGGCTCGCAAGAATCCGTCCTGGTCGATCGCGATCCGTACGAACTGCGAATAGTCGCGAAAGCCCGCGACATCTGTAGAGACGATCGGCTTGCCCGCGGCCAGGTACTCCCAGAGCTTGATGGGGTTGAGACTCTCCGTAAACGGCGTAACGCGATGCGGAGTGATGCATACGTTGAACGCTCGCATCGTCTCCGGTATCTCGGAATACGGTATGGCTCCCGTCAGCGCCACGTTCGACCGCCGCTTCAGAAGCGCCTCGTCTTGGGGTCTGAGCATGTTCGGGCCCACAAGGGCGATGGTACCTTCGGGCACGGCTTGCGACAGGGCAGCGATAAGATCGACGTCCACTCGATCGGGATGGATCGTTCCCGTATAGCCCAGCACGGGCTTCGGCCAGCGGGCTGCGCGACCGCGGATTGGATCTGTCCCGTCCAGTACGTTTGCATAGTGCTCGGCATGGACTCCGTTCGGAATCAGATACAGATTCCTTGCCTTCGCGCGTTTCATTTCGTAGAGGCGCTGCGAGCAGACGATCACCGCGTCCGCCCGATGGCACAGCTCGTTGTCTTGGGTCTCCACGAGGCGTTTAAGCGCGCGCGACTGCGTTAGACTCGTCCAGTCGTCTGTAATGTCGTATACTACAGCGCGCTCGTTCATGGCTCCTGCCATATGCAGCGCATAGTGCGGGTTAAGCCAGAGCGTCGGGTTGCGAATGCCGAGCCGGTCCTGCTCGCGCCGGACAAGTAGCCGTTCCATTCGCTCATTGATGCGCCTTCCGATCGGCAGGGTGTTCGGCATGAGTTTGATCGGGTTAGTTAGCGTGATATTCGGTAACTCGGACAGCGTGCGGGTGCACTTCCAATTCAGCTCCAGCCGCCCGCGCCGAATGCCATTCGAGATATCGATCGCCGGTCCCACGAACAGAATCCTGGTCGCTGGATACCGCCGCGCCAGCCCCGCACAGAGGAACTGGTTTCGCCGCCAGGTATCGTCCCAGTTCTCCATCGATACGAAGATCAGATCATACATGCTAAACCGGTCATGGTCTCACGAAACTAGCGGCAATTGGCCCTGCCAGCCGACCCAAGGCTTAAGGTTGACTTCCCGCGATGCTTGCCTGGGCTCGACTGGCGCGGTCACGAGGCGGCTGGCTTGCGATCGTTTCTGCCTGGGGGTCGACGCGCCGTCGCAGTCACGTCCTCCTTCGGCGGCACAGGTGGAAGATCCATTGTCTGGCCGGTCTCCGCTCGCACAGAGTAGTAAGCTCCGGTAGCCATGCCGGCTGCCGCCCAGGCGACAAGAAGATGGCCCCGGCTCCAGTAGTGATCCACCATGCCGTGGGTCAGCTTGGAGAGCACCAGTGCACCGCCAAGCACGAGGAGCGAAAACCGTATGTCCGATCGATTCACTTTGAGGTGCGTCATCCAAATCATACCAAACAACACGACGTGAATCAGCCCGAACGTCATTAAGCCCGCAATACCCGTCTCCGCAAGGGTGAACCAGAATACGTTCGTGGCGTCCACCTGCTTTCGAAGACCAACTCCCACTCCTATGATCGGGCTGCTTTCAAAGTATTTTCGAGCGAGATCGATCGATTCGTACCTGGCGTGGACGCTGAAACGGTTGGAGTTGAAATCGAACGCATAGTCTTTCTTGTCCGCAGGGAGGAACTGCCATGCGATCGCCATTAGGAGCGCCATAGCCGTTCCCGCGCGAATGAGAAGCACAAATTGTCGACGCAAACACAGTATCACGATCAGGCCCGCAGCGGCGCCCAGCCAGGCGCCTCGAGAGAGAGTCAAAACAAGTGCAGCGGCCATCAATCCCAGGCATGCGCCAAGCCGTACCCGTGTCTTTCGCGTTTTAGCCTGGAACACCAGTTCCGTGCAAACGAGCAGGGCGGACGCAATGGACGCACCGGCCCCGTTCTTGTTCAAGCCGAGCGCGCCGAACTGACCGACGAGCGTGCAGGCCGCCAGAAACGTCCCGACGCAGACGAGACCGGTCAGGATCAGCCTCAAGTCCTCCTGCTTCCTGGGAAACGAGGCGTACGACATCACTGCCAAAACGAGGTAAAGAAAGATCTGCCCGAGCGATACGAAGGTCGACGAACCTCGCCAGTTCAGAACGGAGGAGGCGACGCAAATGCTGAAATAGAGCAGCACCGGAACGGCAATCGGCCCCAGATGCACCCGGCGCATCTGAACCAGACTGTTCAGCAGGAACGCTGGGAGCGTGGCTGCGAAGAGAAGCTCCGCGATCGAGAACGCCACACCGGCGCTGGCCCCACCCACAATATCGCGGTCGGTCTGCCCGAGATCGCGCTGGAATGGGGCTGCCGCCAGGATAAGCATCAGCACGAGGTCGGGCCTTTTGCGAGTGAGCACGAGAGCGCCAATCGCGAGAAACCCGCCGATCGCAATGAGTGGACTGCGGAGGGCGACAAGTGCTATTGCGATAGCGAGTATGGCAAAACCGGGCGCTAGCACTCCCTGGCAATCAAACCGTGAGCTATCGTTCGCAGAAGATCTCATCAACCGCCAATCTTTCATCCCACCTGCCAGTTCGGCGCGAGCAAGAAACTGTGCCGAGCGACGGCTGCCGATCTCCTATTCGCGGCTGAATAACGTATGGTGTACCCGTCGGCGCGCTCTCATCAATGACCCGTGTCTCGCGCGCAAGAGCATCGGCCACCGCTGTGAATTACGCGGTATGCGGACGGCGAACGCGCGAAACCGCTCTGTCAAGCACACGGCTCACCTCCTGCGAAAGAAGCGTAAGCGCCGTACAACTGCCTGGTTCGACTGTACCTACCGATATGCATTGTGAGCCGCGCAATAGCTCGGCTTTCGCAACGTGGGAGGTCATCATGTTGCGCGTCGCACCGGTAAAATGTGCGACGACATGGTCCTCGGCTGGTATTCCATGCCGCATTACGGTCACCTGGCGGGGATTCCATTTGCGACAGCCAATTCTGCATCCTAAAGCTGCCTATGCCGTCTGCTCCGGAAACCAGCACCTATTCACGGTTCGGTAACGCTTGTGCCTTAGGACCACTCGACAAACTCGGGATCATAGCTTCGTCTGCGCATGCACATGAAGCCAGCATTGGAGTGCAGCGGCAGTCTCACTCTTGGGGACACTAAGAGATTCCAGGACCGCATCGAGTAACAGTTTCCCCAGGTGTCTTACATGTACAGCATGTTCGTATCTGGATCTGGAAATGAGAATAGACACGCGATCGGTTGCAATGCAAGAGCATAGGAGTCGCGCAAAATGTATGAATTACACTCATTATAGTAGACCGTATCGCACAATTTCAACCACATGCAGGTCTCTCGCCGAAAGGCCGAGGATGCGGGGAATCGCTTAAGCTCCTCCGCCATCCGAGCGTCAGCCTCGCGACGGGTGACGATTTTGACCGGGCCGAGCTTGTCCAAAACTATCCCGATATCGTCCTCGTCGAGACAGCCATCGTCATGGATCACGAAGTCAATTGCGGCGTCCGAACAGCGGCGCAATGAGCTCAGACAGACGATCGCCATCTGGACGTGCTCCTTACAGAGCAGAACGCTGACTTGCCTTTGTAAAATCCGGTCATGCATTCCGCTAGCTGTACCTCGACCCTAGGGTCATTCAGTTCTCCCATAGCATTTCGGGCCAGCGGCCCAGTACGGGTCCGTAGGGATTATAACCGCGCCCCATACCCATTCGGGCAGGCAGGGCAGGCGTGACAGAACCCGATGTCCGGACGGACAAATTACATGAGTCCGCGCAGGCGGACTTTGGGTAATGTCAGCCGCGACTTCAGTCGCCGGGCACCTGCTTTCGAGAACTGAATGACCCTGACCTCACCCCTAAGTGGCAGCGCCGCCTTCTAGCATCCGGTTCATTCTTTCATACTGCAAGCTCCATGCGAACGACTCGGCACGCTTACGAGCCTGGCGTCCCAGGTCAGCACGCGCCGATGGACTGTCAATGAGATATACGAGGTGGTCCGCCAGCTTCTCGACCTGCGGCGGATCGAAGTACAGCACCGCGTCGCCGCCCTGCTCGGGTATACCACCGCGACGTGACGCGATGACCGGGAGGCCACATGCCATCGCCTCCGGGATTATGAGTGGGCACGGATCGTCCCAATTCGATGGCGCGCAAAAGATCGAGGCAGCCTGATATTCGTCTAGCACGCGGCGCCGATCTACGAAGGGTATAAACTCCACCGCGTCGCCCAGCGGCGCGGCAACCCGTCTCAACTCGTGTTCGTAAGGCGTTAACGAATCCTGAGCGTTAAAATTATTGCTCCCGACGATGCGGATCCGAAACCGACGCTTTGTGCCGAGGACCAAGGCCCCAGCGCGAAGCAGCAGATCGGGCCCCTTTACCGGTGTGACCCTTCCTACAAATAGGATTGTAGGCGGCGCATCAGGCGTCTCACACGATATAGGATGGAATCGCTCGATGTCGACGCCGTTGTGCACGACACGCACCTTCTCTTGATTACTATTCAAACGGGCGAGCAGATCATTGGCGATAAACTGGCTGCAGCAGACGAAGACATCGATCACCGCCGAAATGTGAGCCATCTCCCGCTCAGAGTATGTCCGAAACAGCTGGTTGTTTGCCCAAAGGCACACAATTGCGCTCGGGTGCGCCCGTTTGACCATCTCCAGCGCGACAGGTGAGTTGTGGACGAAGATAGGACCGGTGAAGTCTTTCGGAATGGCGCGGCTCGCCGGCTGATATACGGCGCAGCCAAATGGTCGGCCAAGTCCGAGCCGCGAGCATATTGCGTCGGCGCCTTTCTCGAGCTGGGACGGTGGCCTTGTAAAATCCACCTCCACACAGTCTCCGACAGGATAGTCGTGCCGTGTACGGCGCCCTACTATGACGGTTGTCTTGCCCCCAACGGTATAGTGCTGGCGGCTCATCTCGTAAATGATTGTCGGTATTGCACTGCCGGTCGCAGGCGAATAGTGATCGCCTGGGGTCGGGATATGTACCCAGGTGCGATTCAATTAGTCAGGATCCCGTTCGCTGGCCGACTAGGAACATCCATCTTGCGGTTGCTCACGTCAGAATAAATACGCAGCAGGCGATCGGAATACGCGTCTTCACCTAGCGCTGCCGCCATGCGCCGTGCTCCGCCTTGGCACTCCAGGCGCCGTGCCGTGAGACGCGTCACCAGGCCGGAGAGCGACTCGCTTGGTCCCCATCGATCCCCTGCGTCATATTCAAGCAGGTGCGGCAGTGCGCCGACCTCCTCCGTAGCGATTACCGGTACGCCATGCGCAGCCGCCTCGAACCCCACCAGCCCCAGCGGCTCGTAATGGCTGGGAACGATGAACGCGTCACAAGCGTGATAGAATGACTTTAGGTCCGAGACAAGTCCAACAGCTTTGAATCTCCCCGCCAGGGACGGCGCATCAAATCCGTCGCTGTACTGCCCACCCATCAGCAAAAATACGTCGTTGTTTCCCTCCAGCCCCCTTAGTAACCTTCGATATCCTTTCCGTTCGTGCAGTCCGCCCAGGAAGCCGAGCACCGGCCCACGGTTCTGGTTCCCTACGAGACGATCCCGAGCCTGTGTTCGCTCCGCGTCGGTAGGAAAGCACAGCGCTGGCATTGCGTAGACCATCACTTCGTCTCGCGGCATGGAGCCGTAGAGCCGATGGAAATCATCGCGGGTCAGATCGCTGTCGTACAGCATTCTCGTTCCGGGATTCCACCGGCGATAACATCGGTCTTCCAGGCGCAGCACTCCGAGCTCTTGCAGGCGGACCGCTGCGGAACGCAGAGTGTGTCCGTCCGTCAGGCAATCGCGCTCAAAGGCGGCGCGAGTCAGGTAGTGGCACTGGAACACATCGGCCAGATCCGCGACCTGCGGCTGATGCGCATGAACGACGTCGAACTTCCGATCGCCGAGCGCCTTCCGAATGTAGTGGCGCGCCGTAGCCCACTGCAGGTAGAACAGCCGCGGAGGAACATAGAGGTGCAGCCACTCAACGTCACCATGAAGCGACTCATGCAGTCGCTTTGCTACTACCGTCACCTCCCAGCCGGAATCCAGTGCAATCCGAACGTCTCCCATGGCGACACGCCCGATTGCGCTGTACGGACCGATCGCTTCAAAGATTACGCAAAGAGTAGGTCGTTTGGTCATGGAGAATTCATTGTCGCGCCGCTACGGCGTCATTATATGCTGCCATATACTGATCGGCTATCGCCGGCCAGGAGTAGTGACGCGCTGTGGACCGACTAGCCATGCCTAACGTGGTTCGAAGGTCCACATCGATACAAAGGCGCCTAAGAGCGGCCGACAGGGCTTCCACATCGCCGCCCGGAACCAGGAGACCCGTTTCGTCATTCGTGACGAGCTCGGGCACGCCGCCAAGGTCCGATGCAATTACGGGCAAGCCGGCCGTCATCGCCTCCAAGAGCACCATTGGCAGCACCTCGTCGGCAATCGAGGGTAAGACAAAGAAGGTACTGCCCTTGAGGAGTGAAGGCACAGCCCCCCGCTCCGCGCGGCCAATAAAGTGAACGCGATCTTGAATCATTAACTGTTGTGTCTGGCGCTTCAGTCTCTCGCCCTCGGGTCCCTCCCCTGCCAGCAACAGATCGTGCGTACGGATTCCCGAGCACGCGAACGCGGACAGGAGTCTGTCGAAGCCCTTCGGGGCACTAGACGCCCCATCGCCACGAAATACTGGCGGCCGTGACCATAGGGCAGCGCGACATCGAATTCGGCAGGATTCGAACCGTTGTTAATCACACGCGCCCGATGGACAAGCGATTGTCCGTAGAACGCCTCCGCGTCGGCCAGAGTCCGTCTCGAGGCCGCGGTGACGGAGTCGGCTTCGCGAAGGACTCGCCGCAGGAGGCCCCTCGCGAACGCGGATCGTTGAAACAGCCGGCTCGAGTCCATCGTCAACTCACTGTGCAGGGTAACGACCAATGGAAGATTCAACCGCCGCTTCGCCTTCAGCGCATAGTATGCATTCGAGCTTACGCAGTGGACATGGATCAAGTTCGCGCCGAACGCCCTCAGTTGCCGGCACAACTCCCGATGTGTCCGGTGTCCGAACAGCAGCGCGCCCCCCAACTGCTTCCACGATCTCTCCGGAACGCGAAAGACGAACCTCCGCACTGCAAGACCTTCGAACTCCTCGTCGGCAGGCAAGTCCTTTGGCCAGCGATTCGTCACTTTCAATGGAGCGGATCCACGCGACTGCAACTCGTGCGCCAACTGACGAACGACCTCCTCGACGCCGCCAAGGTTCGGATGAAAGGAGCTAGCAAGGAGGGCGACTTTCAATAGGAGGACCTGCCGCGCTCTTGCGAACTTGAATAGATCGCTTCGTATTGGGCGCAGACTCGATCCCAGCCGAAATCTTGCGCGCGCAGCAAGCCCTTTTCACGCAACTCGCTCCGCAATAGGTCATTGCTCAACACGCTTATTAGAGTTTCAGCAAGCGCTTCTGCGGAGCAGAGTAGGCCGCAGCCGCCATTGCAAAGTACCTCTCGAGCCCCTGGGTTAGGGGTCGCCACTACGGGCGTCCCGGACGCCATGGCCTCGATATAAGGGACGCCGAAGCCTTCGTAGGTGCTCGGCAAACAGAAAACCCAGGCACGCCGGTATAACTCGGCGAGCTTATCAGTGGACACGCGCCCGAACCAACGTACGCCGTCGCCTTCAACTGGCGTTTCGCAGACGACCCAGAATTCGGCGTTCGGAATTGCGCGCCGAATCTCGTTCCTGAAGATATCCAGCAGCATGGAACCACGCTTGCGGCCATGCATCGTTCCGACAAAGAGTAGCGCGGGCGCCGTCGACTTCTGCTCGGTCGGCTTGAACCGTGTAAGATCCACTCCATTTGGAATCACGTAGCGCACGGCCGAAATGTAACGTCGTGTGTTCTCAGAGACGGCGACGAGCTTGTGAGCAAGCAGGCAGGAGTTATACTCGCATATGGCCAGCATCCCCATTCTGATCTTCTCCCGAATTCCCGTTACGCTGAACATCTCGGCGAGGCAGGATCCGTGAAAGGTGTGGACATGGCGCGGGCGACGCGTGCCCCAAAGAAACCAGTCGTCGCCGTGGGCGTTCAGAACGTCGAAACCCGAAAAGTCGCACCGCCGCAGATTCCAAGCAAATCCAAACGTCCGGTTGCGCGTGCCGGAGGGTACGATCTCCACATTATACCGCGAATCGGGGCTCGGCCCGGTCTGGCTGAATATCGTGACCCGATGTCCCCGGCCCACGAGTGCATTGGCAAGGTATTGGACGACGTAGCCGACTCCGATCTTACTTCCGCTCGGTAGGAGCAACGAGATCATTGCGATGTTCATGGCTCCGTCACCGCAACACCATACACAGATGGCGCCACTGGAGCCTTTGAGTCGCGCCGGCGAAGGAATGGTTTATCAATACTCCATATCGGGGGATCGATTCGCATGAACCACGCGGGCGCGAAATTGTGATCCAGAAAGACGTGCGACAGTAGAATGGCCGGCTGAAAAACCGGTAATGCATTGTCCCAGACGTTGCCGCCCTTATGTTGCAGACCTGGTGAGCACGCAATCAGGGCATGCGAGAATGCCAGTGCGGCACATCGGCCACGAATGCCGTCGACGTACTTGAGATGCGGAGCTAAGTTTCGAACTTCCGACACGCGTTAACGCTCCTGGAGCTGAATGGACTATAGCTGAAGTATGGGATTACGGTAAGTCCGTGCCG
Source organism: Chthonomonadales bacterium (assembly GCA_038211235.1). Classification (GTDB taxonomy): domain Bacteria; phylum Armatimonadota; class Chthonomonadetes; order Chthonomonadales; family Chthonomonadaceae; genus DATGJU01. The sequence continues at coordinate 17,864 of JBBQVV010000084.1, forward strand.
ACCCTGTTGATCGTATGTATCAAACAGATCCCGGCTCTCGCTTTTTTCTCTATGGCGCTCATAGACGTTTCGAAGAGGCAGGCCTATTCAGTATGTTCTGCCACGCTCCATCGAACCCATCGCGAACACGCTGTCGCGTTGGGCGGCGCCTTCTATCCATGGATATCCTATGCCCTCAGATTCGCTGGAGCGAGAGTTGCTATCCAGGCTACCGTATTATGCCGAAGGCAGCTATCCGCGTCCCGCAGACACACCAGTTCATGTCCGTTCCACAAAGTACCACGGATCGATGCCGAGTCTCTCCAGGACCGAGGTCTTAAGACCCGGCGCGTCCAGTATGTACGTAGCCGCCCGCAGTACCAGCCCCCAGCGCATGAATCTACCTGTGTCGAGTTCTAGTACTCGATCGTACCGCTGTCGAACGCCGTGGCTCCCGAACCCGTGCGTCTTGTACTCCCTTTGATTGCTGTTGCCCGCCATATCGATCAATGTGAAGTTGTAACTCCCTCCGAATAGGTACGGCGGTTCAGCGTACTCCTCAAGGGCGTGCATCGTCGTATTGGGCATCAGGCCGCAGCCCAGCATGACGATCTTTCCACTCGTCTCGACGACCTTGTGAAAGGGAGAGTGAACGCCGCATGGCGTGGAATCGAGCCGGTGATCGTCGAGCAGCGCTGCGGCGCGCGGTCCGACGCCGCAGACGGAGTGCGTGGGATGAACGCTGCGCATCGTTCCAGCGCGCGTCCGAAAGGCCTCCGGAATCGCCCCGACAACCGTGGGCGTGTGTCGAACGTCGAAAACATCCGGTGGCCGGAGCGCCCAGGTCAATGCCGGCAACAGCAGCGTTCCGGCAGGGCCGATTGCGCCGATGAACCCCTGAATAACAGTCTCAATGCCGCCGGGTACGGGTCCCAGAGACTTGAACGACGAGTGTAGGAGGATGGTGTCGCCCTGCGAGACTCCCAGATTTGCGAGGTCGGTCGCTATCTGCGTTGACCAGGTTCGATCATCCATTTGATTCCTCCCGAATTCTACGCGTCACGGAAACGCTTCACCGTCGCGTGATCGGCGGCAATCTAATGCCGTCTTGACTGATCCAAGACTAACCCACCTGGCGCAGGAGTTCCGAGCGCCGGAATCGAAGCTGCTTTCGCAGAGCATTTCAAGTCAAGGCGCCAGGTCCGTACCGCAGATGGAGATCAACTGTATGACCGAGCCGCTGTCCGCGCCAGAACTCGCCATTCTGAAACTGCCGGCATTTGCGCCGGAGGACGAGGCGTC
>JBBQVV010000085.1:0-18915 GCA_038211235.1 Chthonomonadales bacterium
AATGCGCGTCGCGTCTTTTCACGGCTGCGATGAGGCTGCCGGAGTGCCTGTGCCAGGCCTTTTCCCGCTGCACCAAACGGCAAGCCACATTGCTAGGCCATTATTCGGATGGGCATGTCCGGTGAGCTGAATTCGTAGACGACGTCCATATCAGCGCTGCGCATCACGACACAGCCAAGCGTTCCCCGCTCGAATATCTCGTCCGGCTGAAGCCCTCCATGAATTGCGACCCAACCGCCCAATTCAGTGTCCTGGCACGCTTCACCCGTGGCCTCGAGCTCCTGCAGAAGCTGCTCCCGCATTTGGCCATCGATCAGGCCAAGCGCGAATCCGCCCTCTATATCGTGCCGTTCCGGGTATGAGATGTGCAGTCCTTTATAGTATCCCTTGCCGACCGCCGCCTCGTCGGGAAGCATCCGCGAGACACGGAAGTCACCCTCCGGCGTTCGGTCATCATTTTTGCGCGACTTGGGACCGTCAAGCTTTCCGACGAGCACGGGGAACTCGGCGACAACCGCGCCGGCGTCGAGAAGTCTCAATCGGCGCAGGGTCTTATCGACGTGGATGCTGCGGTTGGATAGGTTCATGGAGACTTACGCGGGCGTCGATGTCACGATGCTTCTTTCGTTCCGGCGATCGCCGTGGAGACATGCACTACGACAGGAGAGAGTAAGGCGCTTCGAGGAGCTTCTTGACCTCACCGACGAAGCGGGCCGCGAGCACGCCGTCGAGCAGTCGGTGATCGGAGGAGAGCGTAATCTTCATGCGTGAGCGTATGACGATCGCATCGTTCTCCTTCACGACTGGCTCGCGTACGATCCCGCCGATCGCCAGGATTGCGGCCTCCGGAGCGTTGATGATCGCAATGAACTCGTCCACACCCATCATTCCAAGGTTGGAGACGCTGAAGGTCCCTCCGCTATATTCGGCCGGCGTCAGCTGTCCGTTCCGCGCCTTGCCGATGAGCAACTTAGCTTCGGCCGAGATCTGACGCAACGTCTTTTCCTGGCAATCACGAATCACGGGGATGATCAGCCCCTCATCGATACCGACAGCAACCCCAACATTCGCCTGAGCGTAGCGCCGAACCGTTCCTTCGGGCGTCCATGTCGCATTCACCTCGGGAACCACGCCGAGCGCAACGGCACTGGCCTTCACAATGAGGTCGTTGACGGTGATCTTCGATTCGGAATCGGCACCGGAATTGAGCTCCTTCAGGAGTGCCATCACGCGGTCCATCTCGACTACCATCGTGACGTAGAAGTGCGGGATCGTCTGCTTGCTGAGAACCGTACGCCGCGCGATGGCTTCGCGCATCTTACTGGGCTTTATCTCCTGCGAGGGAGTGGCCGGCTGACTGTCTTGCTTCGCCCGCGCTCCTGCCGGTTGCTTCTCCTGATAAGCCTTGATATCGCGCTCGACGATGCGTCCGCCCGGGCCGGTGCCGGTAAGGCGTGCGAGATCGAGTCCAAGCTCCCGCGCCATCCGGCGGGCGAGCGGCGAAATCTTGATCCGTTCCACTGCGGGCGAATCGGTACGTGTCGGAGCAGAGGACTGTGGAGTGGACGTTGTGGCAGGAGGCTCGGATGGCTTATCCGCGGGCTGTTTGTCCACAGGCTGCGGCGCCGCGACGGAAGGGGAACCGGATCGCGCACCATTGCCGGCATTCGCGACGCCGTTTCCGATGATCGCGATCACTTCACCCACCGGAACGGTCTGGCCCACCTGAACCAGGATCTTGGTTAGAATGCCGGTCTCGTAGGCGCTGATCTCGACGTTGGCCTTATCGGTCTCGACCTCAGCCAGAGGTTCGCCGGAGGCTACCTGTTGGCCCTCCTGCTTAAGCCAGACATTGATCGTCCCCTCTTCCATGCCGTCGCCCATCTTAGGCATTCGGACTTCAGCCATTACGTCTCCTCATGCGGCTCAGGCCAGTGATTTCTTTACGGCGGCGATGACGTCGTTGTCCGTTGGGATGGCCGCGCGCTCCAGGTTCTTGGCGTATGGCATCGGCACGTCGGCGCCGGCGACTCGCCCGACCGGCGCATCGAGGTCGTCGAAGGCCTGCTCATGGATCCGCGCGGAGATCTCCGCAGCAAAACCAACATTGCGCCACTCTTCGTGTACGGCCACGGCGTGATGGGTCTTCCGCACCGATTGCAGCACCGTATCCATATCCAGCGGCACCAGTGTGCGCAGGTCGATCACCTCGCATTCGATGCCCTCGGACGCGAGTCGATCGGCCGCCTTAAGCGAGAGGTGAACGCCGCGCGAATAGGCGACAATCGTACAGTGCGTTCCCGCGCGCCGAATCGCGGCCCTACCGAAAGGCACCACAAACTCGGGATCGTCTGGGACATCGCCCTGCAGACCGTATAGGCCGGCATGCTCCATAAAAATGACAGGATTATCGTCTCGAATCGCGGTCTTCAGCAGGCCCTTCGCATCCGCTGCGGTCGCCGGCATTGCGACTTTGAAGCCGGGCGTATGCGCGTACCAGGATTCCATGCTTTGCGAATGCTGTGCCGATAGCTGTGTTCCGACGCCGGCCGGCCCCCGGAATACGACGGGGCACTGGATGCGACCGCCGGACATGTAGGTGATCTTTGCCGCGTGGTTGACGAGAGCGTCCATCGCCTCGAGCGCGAACGACCAGGTCATAAATTCCGCGATCGGCCGCAGGCCGACCATTGCAGAGCCCGTCGCCATACCGGCGATCCCTATCTCGCTAATTGGAGTATCGACCACCCGCCGCGGACCAAACTTATCGAGCATGCCCTCGCTTACGCGATAGGTTCCCTGATACTGTCCGACCTCTTCACCACAGAGATAGACGTTGGAGTCGCGCTCCATCTCCTCGGTCATTGCCATTCGTAGCGCCTGCTGGTAGCGCATTGTCGCCATATTGTTGAGCTCCGGGGAGGTTAGGAATCGCGCGGCCGCGTCGGATGGGCCGGTTATGAATAGACATTCTCATAGAGGCTGTCAAGCGGAGGCTCCGGGCTGGATTCGGCAAACGCGATCGCCTCGTCCACTTCCTCCGCCACCTCGGCGTCAAGCCTCTCGGCATCGGCATCGCTCAGCGCGCCCCGCTCGTTCAGCACCTTGTACAGCAGCACGAGAGGATCGCGCTTCCGTGCCTCGTCGATCTCGGCCTGCGTTCGGTACGTCGTCCATGCCTTCGTGTTGTCGTCCCCTATGCCATGTCCGACGAACCTCTCACACTGCATTTCAAGGAAGTAGGGCTCGCCCGATTCGCGCATCTGATCGATGACGCGCTGGGAGACCCGCATGACGTTCAGGACGTCCATACCGTCGACTCTCTCACCGGCGATGCCGTGCGCCTTAGCTTTGAGCACGAAGTCTGTCTGGCCCGTGGAGCGCTCCAGGGACGTTCCCATCGCGTACTGATTGTTCTCCAGTACGTACAGCACGGGCAGCCTATAGAGGCCGACCATGTTTAACGATTCGTGGACGCCGCCCTGGTTCATCGCGCCGTCACCGAAGTAACAGACGCAGATGTTCCGCGACTCGCGGTACTTCAGAGCAAATCCAACTCCAAGAGAAACCGGAACCGGCCCTCCGACGATTCCATCGCCCCCTAGAAAACCACGAGCCGGATCCGTAAGGTGCATTGAGCCACCCTTGCCGCCCGAGCAGCCGGTCGCGCGGCCCATGAGCTCCGCCATCACTTCGCGTGCAGGCGTGCCGCATGCAAGCGCATGTGCGTGGTCGCGGTATGTGGAAAGAACATAGTCTCCGGGAAGTTCGAGAAGGGGAATTACGCCGGCAACCAGGGCTTCCATGCCATCGTACCGATGCAGGTAGCCACCGATCTTGGCTTCGTGAAACTTGCGATACACCGACTCTTCGAGCCGGCGGATGAGGAGCATGAGGCGGTAGATGTCACGGAGTTCCCGTCCCTGAATGTCGTCTTCCGCGGGACGCTCAACAGTCGTGTTAGCCATCCGAAAATATCCTCTCGTGCCTTTGACGAATTATATCGGCGCTTTCTTGACGCCGCGGTACAGCAAGGTGCCTTATCACCGCGATATTCTACCTCAAATCGCCCCAATCCGGAAAGGCGGACGGCGGGCAGGCATCTGTTCGCGCGGCCGTCCGCAGGGTCGATTTTACCGCTCGGCCGTCGATGCGACGGGGCTGACTGCTGCTGCAGCTAAGCCGCCGGAACGCCCGTTCACTTTCGCTCCATCCCTGCCGTGCGCGAGAGCGCGCTCGAGCATCGAGACGATCTCCTCGGCCTGCTGGAGTACCTTCGTGCCGGTAATCGGAACCACGACGCCGTCCGGCGTGAATCGGTGTCCCTTGAAGGCGAATGTGAGGAGCTTTATCGCGTCCGCCGTCAGGCGAGCGGTTGGAGCGAACCGGATATTGATGTTGGTGCCCTCGCCCTTGATTGCGGCGATGCCGGCCTCCTTGCAGCGAAGCCGCATCCGCAGGATCGCGAGCGCCGTCCACACCGGGCGCGGGGGGTCGCCGAACCTGTCCTCCAGCTCCGCCTGGAGATTCTCGACATCCTTCACCGTCCGCACTCCGCTCATTCTCTTATAGAAGTAGATCCGCTCGGCTTCACCCGGTATGTAGTCGCCCGGTATGTGAGCCGTGACCGGCAGGTCTACGGGAGGCAGAACGTCTTCCGTAACCTCCTCGCCCTTAACCTCCTGAACGGCCTGAGAGAGCAGCTGAAAATACAGGTCGAACCCAACGCTCACCATGGCCCCGTGCTGCTCCGCGCCCAGCAGATTGCCCGCGCCGCGGATCTCCATGTCCCGCATCGCGACCTTGTAGCCGCTGCCTAGAGCGGAAAACTCCTTCATCGCGGAAAGGCGATGCTCGGCGACCTCCGAGAGCTGCTTGTGCCGCCGATAGAAGAGATAGCCGTATGCCTGGCGACTTGAGCGGCCAACGCGCCCGCGCAGCTGATAAAGCTGCGAGAGTCCCATGTGATCCGCGTTGTCGATCAGGATCGTGTTCGAATTCGCGACGTCGAGCCCGTTCTCGATGATCGTCGTGCAGACCAGTACATCAAACGTGTGATGATAGAAGTCGTACATGACCTTCTCAAGATGGTCCTCGGACATCTGGCCATGACCGATGTCGAATCTGGCGTCGGGAACCAGTCTTCTGAGGTGGTCGGTAACGTGGTAGATGCTCTCGATCTTGTTGTGAACGAAGTAGATCTGTCCGTCCCGCTCCAGCTCGCGCAGCAGCGCGTCACGCACAAGATCATCATCGTACTCACGGACGTAGGTGAGAACCGGTATCCTGCCCTCCGGCGGGTCCTCGATGATGCTCATGTCCCTGAGGCCCGAGAGCGCCATCGACATGGTGCGTGGAATCGGAGTGGCTGAGAGCGTGAGAACGTCAACCTCTGTTCGTAACTGTTTCAGGCGCTCCTTGTGCGCGACGCCGAACCGCTGCTCCTCGTCGACCACCACCATTCCAAGGCTCTTGAACTTTACATCCTTGCTCAAGAGACGATGCGTTCCGATGACGATATCGACCGTTCCTCGTTTGAGCTCCTCAACGGTCTTCGCCTGCTCGGCTTTAGATCGGAACCGGCTTAGAAGCTCGATGCGGATCGGGTAGGCCGCGAGCCGCTCCGTGAAGGTCGCGAGGTGCTGAGCGGCCAGGACAGTCGTGGGGCAGAGAACTGCCACCTGCTTGCCGGCGGTCACGACCTTAAAGGCTCCCCGGAGCGCGACTTCCGTCTTTCCGAAGCCGACGTCACCGCAGATAAGGCGGTCCATCGGCTGCTCCTTCTCCAGATCGGCCTTCATATCGTTGATCGCGCGCAGCTGGTCCCTGGTTTCGTTGTACGGGAACGCCTCCTCCATCTCGACCTGCCAGTTGGTATCGCCGCCGAACGTGGGCCGATGCGCCTGCTGCCGGGCAGCGTAGAGCTTGATCAGCTCGCCCGCCATCTCGCGTGCCTGCTCACGCACCTTGCGTGTGGTACGCTGCCACTCGTTGCCGCCGATCTTATTGATCTGCGGCGCCGCGCCATCGGAACCCGAATACCGCTGTATGCGGTCGATCTGATCGGCCGGTATGAAGAGCCGGTCGCCACCCTGATACTCGACAACGATGTAGTCGCGAAGGTTGTCGCCCTCTCCCTTGCGCTTGATGAGTCCCCGATAGACGCCGATGCCGTGGTGGATATGCACGACGAAGTCGTTCTCTCTGAGATCGAGCACGGAGGAGATCGCGACGCCGCCCGCCACGCGTCGGCTTCGCACGATTGGGCGTGTGCTGCCGAACAGCTCCGCATCGGTGATTACGTAGAGACGGATATCCGCGATTGTGAAGCCCGCTCGAAGGCGACCCTCTTTCACGTAGAGGCCCGCGCGGCTGCCGATCTTCTCCTCTCGCACTCGGACCGGCAAATTGAGCTCAGCGCAGATCTCTCGTACACGCGCAGGCTGGTCGGTCACCAGCAGCACGCGACAGTCGTTTTCAAGCCAGGTCCCAATTTCATCGGCCAGCGCGCCAAGCCGGCCCCGGTAGGACTCTGTCGCCGAGGAGTTCACGCTCAGTCGCTGTGCGATCTTGAGCCCCTCCACGTTCCTGCCCAACAGCGAGAGTACAACGGTCGCGCGCTGCTGCATGGCGGCGGTCAGGACCGAATAAGGGCAGGCGATCAGACACGAGTCCAGCGTTTCGCCGCGCTGCCACTGCCGCGTGCGCGCCTCCTCTACCTCCGTCGCAATGCGGTTCCAGTGGTCGGCGACCTGGTTCGGCTCGTCCAGGACGAACACGGTGTCTGGGCCTACAAAGTCCAGGGCGCAGGCCGTCTCCGGCACCAGGTAAGGGATGTACTGCTCCAGTCCGTCAAAATAGGCGCTCTGCTGCAGTTTCGCCAGGTCGCCCTCGATCCGATCGGTCAGCCGTTCGATCGCCTCTCGATTTCTGTCTCTCGCAAGCTCGGCGATGCGGCCAGAAAAGCGCGTCTTGACCTGCGCAACAGCGGTTGAGACGTGTTCTGGTAGCAGGCGAACCTCGCGGGCCGGAGTGAGATCGACGGACGCGCGACGCCCGATGCTGCGCTGCGTCGCCACGTCGAACGGACGGATGGACTCGATATCGTCACCGAACAGCTCGATGCGGACCGGCTCGTCCGACGTACTCGGAAACACGTCGAGAATGCCGCCGCGCCGCGAGAACTCTCCGGGCCGCGTGACGGTGTTAGCGGCGTCATAGCCCATCTGGACGAGACGGCGCACCACGTCGTCGAAGTCGATTGTCTCTTCGCCGTGGAGAGTAAACGTGTGAGGAAGGAGGTCGCATGGTGGTGATGTGCGCTGGAGGACGGCTTCGACCGTACCGATCACGATCGTCGGTTCCTCCGCGGAGAGAGTTGTCAGGGCGGCAACGCGCTCTCCGATCACGCGAAAGTCCGTGACATCACCCTCCAGGAAGAAACTCTGAGAGGCCGGAATGACGCAGACGCGCTCCTCCGGCACCCCAAAGCGCACCAGGTCGTCCCAGAGCCTTTGCGCCGCCTCCTGCTGGTAGGTTACCACGAGCATGGAGCGGTCCACCTTAGTGAACAGGCGAGCCAGGGCAAACGCCTTTGCCGGCCCGGCCAATCCCTCGATCTCCATCGCCGTTCTGGATTTGGCCAGCGACCGTGCCAGCTCGGTCAGACCAGGCAAATCGTCAGCCAGCCTCGCCAGATCAGATAACGCCATACGTGTCAGTTCCCTCGTCAGTATTCGTAGGGCAGGGGTCCAGGACGGACCCGTAAGGACCGAGTTTACCCGTAGGGTCTCCTGCCGGTGCGGGCCGATGCTTTCAATGCCCACACACCTGTACCCGCAAACGTCGCCACGCACCTGAGCGGAGTACATCTTGCCTGCACACACCAATAGGCCGATTGCCACGTCCTGGGGACCGGCAATCGGCGCACAAAGCCGCGCTCACGTATTCCGGTTTATTCTACCTGCGCAGTAGCGCAAAAGGTTTCAGCTGCCGCGATTCGCAGCGAGGCGGAAGGCAGACTAACGGACGCAGGAACACCGCCTGAGAGTGTAGAATTGTCTCGGCAATCTGAACTTGGCGCGGCCGAACAGTTCACGAGTGCCGCCGGGCGAAATCACCATAACCGAGTCAGTTCCAGGGCGAAACCGCGTGCATGCAAACCTCGTGGAAAACCGCGCCCGAACGGAGCTGGAAAGGGTTGATCTCGATGAGCACGACCGTTGATGCATCGCGCGGAGGCGCCATTGGCGCTCGCCTATCGGTGATGATGTTCCTGGAGTTCCTTATGTGGGGCGGCTGGTACGTCACCATTCCGAACTATATGAAGGCGAACGGCATGGAGGGCCAGATCGGCACCGTGTTTTCGCTCTGCCCAATTGCGGCGATCATCTCTCCATTCTTCCTCGGCATGATCGCCGACCGATTCTTCGCGACGGAGCGGGTGCTTGGAGTGATGTCGCTGCTGGGCGGCGCGTTCCTCCTGGCGATTCCGATTCTGGCGCCCGGAAACAATCCAAATCTGGTTGTCGGCCTTCTGATGCTCCACGCATTGTGTTTCATGCCCACTCTCGGCCTCACGAGCTCGCTGACATTTCATAATGTTACGAACCAGGAGAAACAGTTCCCGATTATACGCGTGTTCGGAACGATCGGGTGGATCGCCGCCAACTGGATTGTGAGCGCCTGGCTGCACGGCGACGCGAAGGCCATTCAGTTCTGGGTGGCTGGTGGGGCAGGCGTACTGCTCGGTCTTTACAGCTTCTCGCTACCGCATACGCCTCCGCCGGCAGCGGGAAAGAAGGCAGCCGTCCGCGATATTCTCGGCCTGGACTCGCTGGCACTGCTGAAGCGTCCATCGTTCGCTATATTCATCGTCAGCTCGCTCCTCATCTGTATTCCACTGGCCTTCTACTATGCTTATGCCCCGGTCTATGTCGGAGCTGTCGGATTCAAGGATCCTGCGTTCAACATGTCGTTCGGCCAGATTGGCGAAGTCTTCTTCATGTTCGCGATGCCGTTCCTCTTTGCCCGACTGGGCGTGAAGTATATGCTGCTGGCGGGAATGGCGGCATGGGTCGTTCGGTACGGCCTGTTCGCCGCGGCTGCGGACTCACATATACCGTGGATGGTGATGGGCGGAATCCTCCTGCACGGAATGTGCTACGACTTCTTCGTCGTAACGGGCCAAATCTACGTAGATAAGCGCGTCTCTCCACGGATTCGCGGACAGGCACAGGGCTTCCTGGTACTTATCGGTCAGGGCGTGGGCATGTTGATAGGAGCTCAAACGGCCGCCGCCATCTACAACACGCAGAAGATCGGAGATGCAATTAACTGGCAAAAACTGTGGCTAATTCCGTGTATCGCGGCCGGCGTCATCACATTCGCGTTCCTTCTGTTGTTCCGCGACGACAGCAACGAACCAGCCGTGGACATCGAGTCGACGCCGCCCGAAGCGCAGGCAGTGCCGGTGTAGCGACACTTGGATGGATTACCTTCACGGCACTAAAGTACCGGTCTAGGTTTGCTAAACCCGCCTGCGCGGGTTACGCTATCCTCAATGTGCGATCGGTGGTCGGCATGAATTCGTACAACCGCGTTTACGTGCATTTCGTGTGGGCACCGTGGGATCGGGCGAAACTAATCACGCCGGAGATTGAAACGGTCCTATTCCGGGCCATTGCTGCTGCGTGCCGCAAACTGAATGGGCAGCCTATCGAGATCAATGGTACGGAAGATCACGTCCATGTCCTAGCTCGCCTTCCTGGTACGGGCCGCTACACGATCGCCATTCTAACTGCCCTGATTACCGGTCCACTGAAGGATTTCTGAAGGCTCTTCCAGCATAGTAGCATCACGTCGGCCGGCAACCGTGCGGCGTCTACACCCGATAAGGAGGCCCGAAATGAAGAGCATCGCGATGATGGTTCCCGTCCTGCCGAACAAGAAAGAGCAGCTCGCGCAGTTCGCCAAATCGCTCAAGGGCGAGCGAGCAGCGGAATATGCGGAGTCGCAGGAGTCGGTGCGGCGAGAGACCTGGTTTTTGCAGACTACGCCGATGGGCGACTTTCTGATCGTCTACTTTGAGGCGCCCGACCCGGCCGGCGTGTTTGCGGCGCTTGCCGAATCGACTACTACGTTCGACACCTGGTTTCGCAACCAGGCGCATGAGATCACCGGAATCGACTTCTCTAAGCCGACCGGCCCGCTTCCCGAAGTCGTTTTCAACTACGAGAAGGCCTGACCCGGCTCCAACATCTCCAGGAAGGCGCGTGCCGCGTGCGTAAGCCGGTCCGATCGCCAGATGGCGACAAGAGTCCGATGCGGGCGATTCGGACCGAGCTCTACAACACCAGCGCCTTCCGGCGGATTGATCGCGAGACGCGGCAGAAGCGAGATGCCCAAACCTGCCGCAACCAGAGCCTGCATCCCTTGCGCGCTGCCACTCAGGCACACGATTCGCGGGGCGAAGCCCGCGGCCAGGCATGCCGCGTAGAGGGGATGGGCTTCCGTGGCGCCTTCCGATACCCAAACGAAGTCCTCGTCTGATGTCTCGCTCAGCGAAACACTCTCTTTCGTGGAAGCCCAGTGTCCCGCCGGGACGACGAGCGCCATCTCTTCAACAAGTAGAACGCGCTCCTCCAGCCCGTCCACCTGGTACGGTAGGTGAACTATGCCGAGATCGGCGTGGCCCGCATAGACGGCCTCGGCGATCGGTCGAGCTGGTACGACCTCTCGTATGGATATGTCGATATCGGGATAGCGGCGGCGATACAACGCAAGCAGGGGCGGCAGCAAGTGCTGTCCGGGGGTCGGCAGCGTCCAGATCGTAATCTTCCCCCGCTTCAATCCCTTGATCTCGAGCACGGCTCGCTTTGCGGCGGCCTCTTCGGCAAGAATCCGCTCCGCGTAGCCAAGCATCGCTTGGCCGGCGTCGGTTAGTCGTACCGACCGGCCCTGGCGAAAGAAGAGCGGTGCTCCGACCTCTGCCTCCAGGTTGGCTATCTGCTGTGAGAGCGAAGGCTGCGATATGCAGCACTCCAGTGCCGCACGTGTAAAGTGCAGGTGGCGCGCGGCGGCAACGAAATAACGAAGCTGGAAGAGTTCCATTGTTGGAATTCGCCCGGAGTATTCATACGGCGTTTCAACCGTAGGGACACCGCTCGTCAGTGAGCCCGTTTGCGCTACGTCCATGCGGCCCGTACGGGAACCCGATGACGTGCAGAATCCGGGTTCAATCGGACGGGCGGACGGCCCACGCCCGCTCAAGGGCCTCCGGGGTCACCTCGCCCACCGTATAGAACGATCCGGTGATCAGCACGAGTGTGTCCGGTCCGGCGCCGCGCAACGCGGATCGGGCCGCATCGAGGACCGACTCAACGGCGCGGACGTCGGCGCAATACGGTCTTGCGGCTCTGGCGATCACCTCCGCCGGCTGCGCCCGCTTCCAGTCCGGTTGACACGTTACGACGAGTTCCGCTCCCGGCGCCAGCGCCGAAAGTACTTCGTCCGGCGAGTGGCCGCCAACCATCCCTATCACGAGTCGCACGTGCCGAATGCGGTGTGCTTGTCGCAGTGAGGCAATCGCCTGGCTCAGCGCGCTTGCAGCGAGCGGATTGTGTGCGCCGTCCATGACCACGAGTGGCCCGTCCGCGAGCCGCATCACCGTCAAGCGACCTGGGAGCGCGGTACTTGCTAATCCGGCGCGCACCGACTCTTCCTGAAGCGGGGCGCCTCGCCGCTCAAGGGCCTCCTCGACAGCCGCGATCGCGCAGGCCGCGTTCTCGCGCTGGTACAGGCCACCCATTCGCATCGTTAGGTTCGAATATGTCTTCGACGGCGTGATGACGGTAACGGGTCCGAACTGGTCGTTCGCAGGATCAACGTTCCAGCTCACAATTGTACCGTCAACCGTCTTCTTTGCCGTGTCGTCGCGGCGTACCAGGGCCAACGGCGAGTTACGCTCTAACGCGATCCGCCGGATCGTCGACAGCGCATCTGGACGTGCAGTCGCGGTGAAACATGGTATCCCCGATTTGATGATTCCGGCCTTCTCCCCGGCTATCTCTGCATGCGTCACGCCGAGCAACTCGGTGTGGTCCAAACCTATATTCGTGATGACCGTCACAATCGGGCTCACGATGTTGGTTGCATCCAGTCGACCTCCGATACCCACTTCGATGCAGGCGTAATCGACACCACGCTCGGCGAAATAGAGCATGCCGATGATCGTCTTCAGCTCGAACTCCGTGGTCTGGCCAAGCTCGGTTGTGGCAACCGCCTCAATGTGGGGCCGAACTTCCGTAACGAGGCGTGCGAAGTCGCTGCGCGGAATCGGCTGGCCATTAACCTGAATCCGCTCGCGAACGTCGTAAACGTAGGGAGAGAAGTAGCTTCCTACCTTAAAGCCCTGCGCCTGGAGGATACCGGCCGAGAGAGCCGTGGTCGATCCCTTGCCTTTCGTACCCGCCACGTGGATTACGGCGTAACGGCGATGCGGATTCCCCAGGAGCTCGGCCAGCGCCGCGATGCGATCATTGCCGAGCCTCCAGCCGAACCGGATCAGCCCTCCCATGTAGTCCACGGCTTCATCGAAGTTCAAATCGTTTTCCTGTCTCCTGTCGTCCGGCGCACCCGTTCCGCGCGTCGACGGCGGAATCCTGCGCACTGCTCAGACACGGGCGACAAGCCCAACACTTGGTTGCATTGGTTGCTCGGCCGTCTAGCCTTGTGCGCATGCGCGGGAGATGCTGATCCCACGGCGCAGCATCGTTGCCGCGTCAGCGAGTCAGCGAACGAGATATAGGGGGGCACGGTCAGTCAGTAACTGGCCGGCTACCCGTTCTGTCGACATCTGTCGCGCTCGAGCGCGGAACGAATGCAGTGATTCATCCGTGAGTATTAGAGTTGAGATCCCCACGGTACAGTGGATCGTCCAGACATGACGCGTAGTCACGGTCATGGAGCCGCTGTCGAGCGGATCGCCAGTTAGACACCGAGTTGCGACACCACCTGAGCATGAGGAGGACGAAACAATCGATGAAACTCGCAATAATCGGCGCCGGAACTGTCGGCGCCGCACTGGGAACACGGTTTCGAGACGCCGGACATTCCGTGCAATGGGGTGTTCCGAACCCCACGGACGCTAAGTACGAGAAGTTTGATCCTACCGACGTCGCGTCCGCCGCTGCAGGCGCCGAAGTGGTGGTTCTGGCCGTTCCCTGGGCTGCCGCGATGCAGGCGTTGAAGAGTGCCGGTAACCTAACCGGTAAGATCCTGATCGATGTAACAAATCCAATTGCCAACGACTTTTCGGATCTGGTCGACCTCGAAAACACGTCCGGCGCGGAACAGGTCGCCGCCTGGGCCGGAGGCGCTTCGGTCGTGAAAGCGTTCAACACTATCGGTTCGAACGTCATGGAGAATGCGCAGTTTGGCCAGCACCGTGCAAACGTGCTCGTCGCCGCGGACGATGCAGGGGCCAAAGCGACGGTCCTGGGTCTCGCCAGGGACATCGGCTTTGATCCCGTCGACGCTGGCCCGCTTCGCATGGCGCGGCATCTTGAGTCGTTCGCGTGGGTCTGGATCACTCTCGCAATGAAGCAGGGCATGGGCCGCGAGATCGTCTTTCAACTCCTTCAAAGGTGAGCCGCGCAATCTCGTCAAGTTCTGGCCGGAGCGTCTCCACTCGACATCATCCGCTAATCGACTCGATCGGCCCGACTAATGGGCGAACACCCCTCATCACCTCAGCGGGATGGGGAGATCCCGAAATGGTTGATCTCCTGCTCGATGCCGGCGCCGCAGTCGATGCCCGCATGGCCGACGGGACGACGGCGCTCATCCTTGCCGCAGATAAGGGGAGGCTGGATAACATCGCCTGCCTGCTGGCTCACCATGCGAACGTGCACATTGCTGACCGGAACGGCGATTCGGCGCTTTCGATCGCACGCAGCAGTCGGGCCAGAAACGCCACGACGCCTTTCTATCACGATGGATCACCGGATTTCTGGCCGCACATCGTGAAGATGCTTGAGCAGGCAGAGGCAAGATAGTGTAAGGAGGCGATCCGCCTAAATGCCCCATACTCTACAAAGCATGCCGGCCGGAGGTCGTGAATGAACGTACGGAAACTGCGCGGCATCATGAGACGATACGGCGCTCTTGAACGTGGGTAATATCTACCCATGTACTGAAGAAATAGAGATCACATTCTCCGGTCTCCGCAAAGTTCGCTCACCGGTGCAGTCACGCACGTCGCGCCCGCTGGATCGTTCTAGACGAACTGCGGACGTCGATTGTTGGGGCTGGTACGCCGGATATCCAACAGCCAGGATCTGCTGGCCGTCCTCACGAATGACGGTTCCGCTCCTCTACGGGAGCCTCGACTGATACGCCCCAATATCCCAGCGGCTCGCTCTTCCGATACTGGAATAGATGCTCCGATCGTAGGGTGCGCCAAGATTCACTCCCGCGCCGATTGCCGGCGAGCCGCGTCGCAGGCTCAGTCCGTCCTTATCCGGAGCCAGAGTTTGCCCGAATGCGCCGGCAAAACCCGTGGGCAGCCGGCTTACGTCCGTGAAGTGTGGGTCCGCCGTAACGTTGTTGGAGGCGGCCGTGAACCGATCGGCGCCTGTGATCGGCACGCCGGACGGCACAAAGACGATGTTATTCCTGAACTCGCATAGCGCGAATGTCGCCTGCGGACTGCTGAGGATCACCGGAGCATTGTAGAAGGTGTTGTTGTAGATTCTCAGCGAGTTCACACCGCGAAGGTCGCCGTGAGTTAGGAACCCTGCCAGCTTCTCGTTGTAGGCGATGTTTCCGTAGACCGAGAGCTCCTTCGGATCATCGGTCGCGAGCCGGATGCCCCCGGTGCCGTTCGCGGTGACGATGTTGTACCGAACCTGTATGTTCTTCGCGCCGACGCCGAAGTGATTGCTCTGATTGCCGCTAACTGCGATCCCGACTGCATTGGTGTCGTGAACGAAATTTCTCTCGATCACGGCGTCATCAACTTGCCCTTTTGCGATGATTCCGTTGCCCCCGATGCTCGGCGGGTCGCGATACACAGGGTCGAGCGCGGTATTGTACACTTCGCAGCCACGAACCACTACGTGGGAGAGAAGGGTCGCTCGATCGTCATCGCTGGGGTACAGCGCAATGCCGTCCCTAGAGACATCATTGACCTTGCAGCCGACAATCTCGACGTTCTCGACGGCGCCCTGAAGGCCCGCCGTGGCGCGAAGGATGATGCCGTAAAAGTAGCGATTGTTCCCGTCAGGGTCGGTCAGATCGCTCCACGTATGGTGGATGTGCAGATTCTCGATCCTCTTCACCGCTCCGACGAGTGCGTGGCTCCAATACGGGTGATTGACCCCCACTCCATTCCCATACTTGTGATTTCCGTCCACTTCAAATCCACGCACAAGCGTGGGAAGACTCGGGTGATCCTCGCGAATGTCGATGATGGAAGCTCGCAGGTTTGAGACTGGTCGGATTATCGCCAGCGCGCCCTTGCCCCATCGATCGCCTATGTAGCTCACGCCGCCCTTAACATGCAATCCATACTCTCCGGAAACGGACCATGTGCAGCCCCGGTCGAAGAGTACCGTATCGCCGGCAGCAAGGCTGCCCGGCCCCGAATAGGCGGTCATCCCCGGGCAGTTCTTCCACGGCGCGCTCGGGCTCGTGCCACGGTTCGAGTCGTCGCCCCTGGTTGCGTGGACATAGTAGGTGGCGGCGCGCGCCGAAACACAGGCGAAGACGGCGCCGGCGCCCATGAATAGAGCGGATGCCAATAGGGTCAATCGCAAGGAGGTCCTTCCAATCTCGTGTTGCGCCTGGCAAGATAGATCGGCGAGACCATATTGCGCTCGACGACCCCGCCGAACTCTCGATCGGCGACCTCCATGAGCTGGTCCAGAATTCTGGTTCTCCGCGCCGGCTCCACGCGATTTATCGTCGAAAACGTAGCGTACAGCGACCGAACCTGATCAGTGGTTAACGTCAGAGTCCACCGGCTCACTTGAAACTGGGGCTCGTCGAACATTCCGGTCGCGGCGAAGTCAAGTAGTCGTGATCCAACGTCGAGCGCATACGGAACACCGCCGACAACTCCCGATGGTGAGTCCGAAAGCGGTTCGAGGATTGTTCGCGTCGCCTCGTGGAAGGCATCGTGCCGCTCCGGATCCCCGAAGAGATGCCACCAGAACGCCGCGTATCCGTCGGGCTTCAATACTTCCGCTGCCTTCGTCATACCGATAGCGGGATCGAGCCAGTGAAACGAGGTCGCTGCGACAACGAGGTCGTAGTGGCAGCGCGGCAGGTCCGACTCTTCAAATGGTTCTATTCTGAGCTGGAACTCCGCACCGAATCGGTTTCCGGTCTCCCGCAGCAGCGGAGCAAACCGTGCGTCCGGCTCTACCACCGTCAGCGGATCTGCCCCGTGTTCCAATAGTCGCCGTGTCGCTATCCCGCTTCCCGCGCCGATCTCAAGTGTGCTTGTTCCAATGCGCAAAGCCCCGCTGTTGACGAGAAGGTTGAATATCTCCTCCGGGTACTGTGGACGAATGGCGTCGTAGTTTTGCGGATCGCATCCGAACAGCTCTCTACCCTCTCGTGTATCAATGCAGCCGTGCATATCCCGATTCGCTCCCCTCGTGGATCTGTTCATCCTGACTATGACGTGAATGCGTCGCTCACGATCTGTCGCGCCTCCGCCAGGATCCGGTCGAGATGTGCCTGATCGTGAAAGCTCTCGGCGTAGATCTTGTAAACCTCCTCCGTGCCGGAGGGCCGCGCCGCAAACCAGCCGTTCTCGGCCACCACCTTGAGCCCGCCAATTTCGGCGCCGTTCCCGGGAGCGCGAGTAAGTTTCGCGGTGATCGGCTCGCCTGCCAGCGTATCGACTCTCACCTGATCCGGGGACAGCCGCTTGAGAGCGGCCTTCTGCTGTGAGGTTGCCACCTCGTCTACCCGCGTGTAGAGCGGCCGGCCAAGCCGAGCAGTCAGCTCCATATAGTGCTCGCCGGGATCCTTGCCCGTAGTCGCCGTTATCTCCGCCGCCAGTAAGTCCATTACCGGCCCGTCCTTGTCCGTCGTCCAAACGCGGCCGTCTCTCTTGAGAAACGATGCGCCCGCGCTCTCTTCGCCGCCGAATCCAAAGCTCCCATCAAGCAGGCCGTCCACAAACCATTTGAATCCTACCGGAACCTCACTCACTGTGCGGCCAATCGACGCACCGACGCGGTCGATCAGGCCGCTGCTCACGACCGTCTTCCCGATGGCGCTGTCAGCGCGCCAGCCAGCTCGCGTCGTGAACAGATACCAGATGGAGACCGCGAGATAGTGATTCGGATTCATCAGTCCCATGCTGGGAGTCACGATGCCGTGCCGGTCGGCGTCCGTGTCGTTTCCGAAAGCGACCTGAAACCGATTCTTCAACGCCACCAGGTTCGCCATGGCGTAGGGCGACGAGCAGTCCATACGGATCTTTCCGTCGTGGTCGACCGGCATGAACGCGAACGTCATGTCGATCGAGTCGTTGACAACGTTGATGTCCAGTCCGTACCGTTCGGCGATCGGAGCCCAATACGCGAGACTGGATCCCCCCAGTGGATCTGCCCCGAGTTTCAGGCCCGCGGCGCGAATCGCCTCCATGTCGATCACCGATCCCAGGTCCGCTATGTAAGGCGTCACGAAGTCAAAGGAGTGCGAGTTGTCCGCCGTCAGCGCTGCCTCGTAGGAGATCCGTCGGACATCGCAGCATCCCATCTCCAGGATTGAGTTGGCTCGCGATTCGATCTCGCCGGTGATGCTCGTATCGGCCGGACCGCCGCTCGGTGGGTTGTACTTGAAGCCCCCGTCTGATGGAGGGTTGTGCGATGGCGTGATTACGATGCCATCCGCCGGCACTCCGGGATGCTGTGCATTCCATGTCAGGATGGCGTGCGAGATGGAGGGCGTGGGCGTTAGTCCGCCACCGGCAGCATGAAAGACCTCGACGCCATTCGCGGCCAGCACCTCGATGGCGGTGCGCTGCGCCGGCTCCGACAGCGCGTGACTGTCCATGCCGATATAGATGGGGCCGGAGATCCGTTGCGCGTGGCGATATTCGACTATGGCCTGCGTGATCGCCAGGATATGGGACTCGTTGAACGTGCCGTCCGGCGGGGATCCGCGGTGCCCTGACGTGCCAAACGCGACACGCTGTCGCGGATCGGCCGGATCCGGTTTCACGGAGTAGAACTGTCCGCGCAGCTTCTCCACGTCGATCAGTAACTCTCTTGGCGCGCGCTTGCCGGCCAACGGGCTAATTGTCATGGAGGCTGCTCCTTCAACGATTAGGGTTGGACCTCAGGTTCCGCGCGCGATCTCGATAACCCTGCCGTCGGCGCTGGTCCGCAGGGTCATTCAGTTCTCAGAACATTGCCGCCTTGCGATGCCAAGACGAGGAAACGGCATTTTGTCCGTAAGGACATCGTGGTTTGTCAAGCCTGCCCGTACGGGGCGCGAATTTATTCGCCCGGGCACCGCTCTCGGACAACTGAATGACCCTGGCTGGTCCGAACGGCAACGTTGAAGGGAACTGAGCGCTCCGTGCGGAATAGAGCGTCCAGACAGGCATCGGTCGGCGGTGTCACGTGTCCCGATATGACCGTTGGAAAGGATGGGGGCGCCGTGAGATCGCGCAAGGAGACCACAATGAACCGGAGCTTTCTGCTGGCGACAGCTGTAACGCTGCTCGTCGTCGGTTATGGGTCCGTGGCCAGGGCAGACGACCGGGCAGAGATCGAAGCGCTGTATGTAAGACTGCAGCAGGCGCTCAAGAATCAGACACCGGAGGATACGCTCGCGCTCGAGACAGCGGACTTCAAGGAGATTCAGGCCGGCGGAAAGGCGATCTCCGGC
>JBBQVV010000086.1:0-18908 GCA_038211235.1 Chthonomonadales bacterium
ATGGGAAACGCGGACCAGCACCTCGAGGCGCGATTCGATCTCGCATGGTGCGACTTCCACGTTGGACGATGGCAACAAGCCTACTACGGCCTCACCAAGACGCTCCAGCTGGCTCGATTTACCGGAGACCAGGGCCGCGAAAACGTTACTCGCGCATGGTTCGGTATATACCTTGCCGCTGCCGGCGACTTTGATACCGCGATCGGCAACGGAAAGGACGCTCTGGCACAGTCGCTATCTCGCGGGGATCGGCGCAGCGAGCTGTATGCGCAGCTTGCGCTGGCCGACGCGTACAGCGGCAGGACGCGACGCGACAGCGAGGCGCGCTATCACGCCGGCCAGGCCCTGGCGGTTGCGACCGCACTGCGCCAGGAGCGACAGGAGGCCGAGTGCCGTATCCGGCTCGCGCGCGTCTCCGCACAGTCTCAGGAGTGGGCCGATGCTCGTGAGGCCGCATCGCGTGCACTTGCGCTCGCCATCCGGCTGGGTTCGCGCCACCTGGAGAGTCTGGCCCGTTACTGGCACGCCGAAGCGCTGCTTGGCGAATCCGATCGTGGCGAAGGAGCGGAAACCGCTCCTCCGACCGAGAAGGCCACGGACGTCTCTCCAGGCGAAGCGGTGGCAGGCGACAGCTTGCGCAACCTGGCCGAGACGGAGGTCCAGGCGTCGCTGCGTATCGCGGAGGATATAGGCCTCGTAGAGGTGCGCTGGCGTGCCAGGGACCTGCTTGCACGGCTCGCGCCTCCCGAAGGCGCCGCGCCAGGCCGTTCCGTCGACTACCTGCGGGGGGCAATGGAGGTACTGGAGTCGCTGCGCACGGCGCTGACCGACGCAGGAATCCCAGATACGCTGCTCGAAAACGAGGACTGCGCCACGGTATATGTCCGCCTGGCACGCGCGCTGCACGCAGACGGAAAACAGCGGGAGACCTCTGATCTCCTGGAACAGATCGGATGGCCGCCACTCACCGCCCTGTTAGCAGCGGAGTGGTCGCGGGACGGTTCCTGAGGATGAGGTATGTGATGTTGCCTGAAACGCCCGCCGGCACAGGGCAGGGATCCAATGCTCCGATGCTGCCTGCTCCAGTGAATGGTTCCGCCGTCCGAGAATCATCGGCCGACGACGCAAGTGTGGTCGCGCCTCCGATCCTTCGAACGACGGGTCGGGCTATCGCATCGCTGGCAGCCGCGTTGATGCTGAACTCTCTTGTGGGCTGTGGATCGCTTGGCGCTACTGACTTCAGCGGAGGCGGAGTGCCCATCGGTGGCTCGCGACTGTTCGGTCACGTGGTCGCTGCCGATCGTACCGTGACGATGCTGTCAGGGGTCGATGTAGCCGTTCACGCAACGCCGTCCGGCGGGACAACTCGCGATTTCGAGGCGACCACGGGGCAGGATGGTGCGTTCAGCTTCTCCAATGTTCTGCCCGGGTTCTCGAATGGCACCGTTCAGGTAGTCTCAACTCCTCCGGCCGACGGCTACCGGCCACAGAGCGTCACGTTCACCGTCTCCAACGGACACACCGAGCAGATGCTCGTCACGCTGCCTCCTGCCTCATTCGACCCTTCGACTGCAAAGAGTCTGGCCATCACCGTGGCCAGTCCCGCCGTGCCGCCAGGCGGATCGGTTCAGGTTCAGGCTGTCCTCCGAGATGCTCAGGGAAGGCCACTGCCGCTCACGCCCACACTGGTGTTCGACGGGAACTTCGGTACGCTCAACGCTGACGGAACATTCAATGTGCCAAAAGGAGTGTTGTCCGGGATGGGAACGATTTCGGCCTTCTGGCCCGGACTTCCGACGTCATCGCAGGAGATCCATGTCGACATAAGCGCATCACAGCAACCGCCCGGTCCGCCGGTACTGCCGCGGACGACCGGTTGAGAAGGAGAGGTTCCGATTACTCCCGGTCAACGACGCTGACGCGAAGCTCGTGAGAACCGTCCGCGCGCGCGACCTCGTAGTAGTAGAACAGCTCGTGTCCGACGGCAAGCACGTCTACGTAGCGGAGACTACCAGTGCTGAATGGCGACTTAAGAACCGGCTCAGAGGCTGAAAGCGAGTAGTAGGTCTTGAGGTCGAATGTGACGGCCAGGCCCGTCTTCTCTTCGTAGTTTTCGGAGACCGACGCACTGCCATCGTAATAAGCAATGAATCCGCCAGAATCGAGAGGGGCGAGCGCCCCGATGCGCCGGCAATAGCTATCCCATCGATCTCCTGCCTCCAGCCCTACGGCCGCCGAGGACTGAGGAGATACATCCCCGATCCATTGAAATCTCTTTCCATCCCCGCTGATCGCCGCGCCGGTTCTCGATCGTGTGAGCCCCGTGTTGTAAATATCTCCGCCGGCATGCTTCTCAGCCTCCCGCTCCGCGGATACCGGAAGCTCCCGAGTCGCGTAGCTTGCAAGCATGTAGTAAGCGGGGCCAATCAGGAAGACATTCGGATCCTTCACCCCCTCACCGCCAACATCTTCAGCAGTTATCAACGTCGAGACGGAATGAACGTCGAATTGGTCCGGCTCTTCGGCCTCCAACATGCTGATCCGCCAGCGGCGGTCCGCCGGATGCACGTGGCTGATATACAGACGCCATCGCGAGTCGAGTCCTCGAATCAGGCACGATCGTTCGATCGACAATGCGCTCAAGTTCGTTTTCGGCAGCGCCCAGATATCGGTGAATGTCACACCATTATCGCTCGCGGCGATCCTGCATTCGACTCCCCTACCAAGCTCCCTCGGCTGCCTCTGACGATATACGAGGTAGAAGGTGTTGGTGGAAGCATCGAACGTGGCACACGGGGCGCCCGCCCACCAGCCGACGCCACTGCCGGAAGGCGCGCGAATGAGAACGCCTGCGTCCGGATCGAACACCGGCGTCGGACTAAAGGCTTTGCCAATGTGATTCGGCATTGTAGCGGCCTTTCTTGCGTCTTGTTATTTGTGGCACAATCCTTGCAATCCTTGGGATAATAGTCCATTGCCACTATAAGAGAGCAGAATATTGCAGGAACCATTGGTTGAATTGCAGGCAGACGTGGATAGCGCTCCCCGGCCGTGCGCGCTCTATCACGTGACGATGCCGGTCACCTCCCATGCAGGACGACGTGTCCAAGTCCACGAGCATTGTGGGGAGCCCGTCAGGTTGGCTCATCACGGCATGTTGAATCCCGGTAGAACTTGTGGGCCGGACGGCGAGGAGATCGGCCCCATGGTATGTACGCTCAAGAGGCAAGGAGTGTGCCAGGCGTACCGAAGAAAGCGGATGGCCGGACTGCACGCGACCCTCCCTGGCTCTGCGGAGCTGCCGGCAGCCAGGTCATAGGCCGATCCTGGACATCCAATTTGGAATGGATGATCCAGAATCCCACCGTTCGTTCGATCCACGCACTACATTCGGCCGCGGAGCCGGAACGCATCACCCAACAACCAACCGAACAGTACCGCTGGAAAGAGCACGTTTCCCCCTAGCATCGTAGGGCTCCAACCCAAACCCGTCGACCCAGTCCGATACACCAGCGACAAGAGACAGACAAGCGCCAGCGTGACCGCGTATGCCCGAAGTCTTGATGGCGAGAACCGGTTGCGCGTGGCGGCGATCCCAATGTAGATCAGGAACGATCCATAGAACCAGACTATTGCGCTCAACCCGAGGATCGCGACCATCGGAACCGGAGATCGGTTCCCAACGTCGGAGGATCCCGATCCTAGTTCATCGCGGAATGGCCGCATGCGGCCATAGAATGCAAGCAGCAGACCGCTCGCGCTGCCTGCGGCTGCCATGGCGCCAACAAGGTTGAACGATAAGCCGAAGAGCGCGCTTTGAGCATCCTGTGCCGTATTGCCAGGATTCGCATACAGCAGGAACGGCGTCGCCAGCAACAGGCCGGTCGCCATAAGCGTTACCATCGCGAGCGCCGTGCTGGATGTCGGGTTGGGTGAGGTGCGGTGGAACGATTGCCGTGTGTAGGTGATCGGAGCCGCGCCCGGACGGACGGGTACGTTACCCATCAGTCGCTCAAGCTTCGCCTGCGCGGTGCGATTGCGCGGATTGAACTGGATTGCGTAGGCGAAGTAGGTACTTGCCCGCTGCGTGTTGCCCTGACGTTGGTACACGTCCCCAAGGATCTCGTGAGCGACCCCATCTCGAGCGTCTATCCGCAGGACCTGCTGGCACATCCGTTGCGCCTTCTGAAAATCCCGGTTGATGAACGCCAGCTTGGCTTCGGTCAGCAGGCGCTCGATGCTCGTCTCTTGCGCATCGGGCATCTGTCTTTGCTGTCCTGCTCCCTGAGGAGCAGGAGCCTGCCGTTCGGGTTTTGGTTTCGGGCTCGAGTAGGCACGTCCAAAGCCATCATAGTATGGACGCCCACGGCCGTTCGACGGCTGGGCCGACGAACGGCGAGATGGCGACGACCCGGCCTTGGACGGCCGACTGGAATTTGCCGCTGCAGCAGATGACCGACCAGAGGTCGATTTCGATGGCCGGAGTGCGCGCTCGGCATCATAAACGGACCGGCGTTCGGGGTCTCCAAGAACCCGATAGGCCTGATTGATGCTGAGAATTTTTTGGGCCGCGCCGGGACTTGAGTTAACGTCGGGGTGATAGAGACGCGCGAGCTCGCGGTACTTTCTCTTGATCTGCGCCGCCGTAGCCGTGGGAGGCAACCCGAGCGCTTCATAATGATTGGGCTGAAAGGTCATCCTGCCGATCGAACTCCTGCGGCGCCTGGCCCGGTACTCGTGAATCTCCCAGGACCACAGCCTCTATTGTCGGTATCAGGGACCGGCAGCTTCACTGTTTCATCTATTGCTCGCCACCGCTTGTCACTGATTGTCCGTATCCGCCCCAGAATCCGATTACCTGCATTGCGACTAGAATCGCAACGAGCAGAAAGACGGCAGTGCCAAATATCATCGCTGACTGGCGCGTTTTTAGTTTACCTTCGGCCTCGTAAAAGTCCGCTACCTTGTCAAGCATTTCATCCAGGCGACCGGATACCTCGCCAGTTCGATACATGTCGATCGCCATAGAGGAAAAGAAACCGGAAGAGCGCAGTGACTCGGAAACCAGCCGGCCCCGCTCGGCGGCCGGGATGGCGCGATGAACAGCCGCCCGCAGCACGGCGTTTCCTGAAGCGTCACCTGCAATTTCAAGCGCTTGACTTATTCCGAAGCCGCCACGATAGAGCGCGGCAAGCGTACGCGTGAAGCGCGCTACGGCAAACATCTTGGCTAGCGAGCCGAAGCCCGGAATGGCATTCTTGAACATGTCGTAACTCTCTCGCACGCCCTTTACGTTGAATAGCGAGAGGCGAAAGAGCGCGTAAGGCGCCAGGAAGACCGCAATACAAAGTGCACCGAAGCCCAGGGTGTCCGACAGATACTGTAGGGTGGAATACTGCTCCTTGCCCATGCCCCCAAGCACAAGCTTCACAAGGGCCATTCTGCCTTCCGCGATGCCACAATAGCCGATTATCATCAGTGCGACGAAAAGTACGATCTTCGGGTACATTGTCTCGCGGCTGACGAGTCGCCGGATCTCCAGATCGTGCTCGACATAGTCGGCGATCTGCTTCAGCACCTGCTCGAGCATGCCGCCCTGCTCGGCGGCGCGTATCAGTTCCACTTCGACGGGCTTGAACACCCACGGCCACGCCGCAAGAACATCGGAGAACTTCCCGCCGGACTGTACTTGCCGTTGCCCGGCGCGAGCGACCTCCTTGAGTCGCGAATTATTCGTGTTGCCCTCTAGCGCCACCAGAGCCTGGTAGATCGGCAGCCCCGCACCGACCAGGGTGGCGAACTGGCGATAAAATGGAGCGAGGTCCTTGATCACCACGCCGGAGAAGATCGGATAGACGATCACCTCCACGAATCTCCGAAGCAGATTGGCCTGGTCGGTCGACTGACGGCCGGCTCCTACATGCTCGATACCGCGAGGCGTCTCCACGATTCTTCCGGACAGTGTGACGCCCGGAGGCGCTCCGACAAACCCCGCGGCGAACGGGGGCGCCGAGGTCGCGGGCTGCGCCCGCCCGAGCACCGCTCCTGTCGGAGTTAACGTCATCTTTGGAGCAGGAGGCTGCTCCACCGGGCCACCGCGTTCCCAGGGCTGCAGCGGCACATCGTCGGACACCTCGTCAAAGTCCCTCTCAAAGTAGCCTCCCAGGTTATCGACAGGCGGCGCGCCGTCGGCCACCAGCATCTCGCCGAACGGTTGCGTGAGATCGATTCGCCCGCCGTGGGCGTGCGCGTCCGGCGTCGCAAGTTCAGGAGAGACCGGGGGATGCATGGCAAAAGTGGACGACGTAGTCATGCCGTCCGGAATGGGGTCCGGAGAGGGATCGGAATCAAGGCTGACGAGCGCGTAGCCCATCTGGCCGATCTGATTGGCGGCAAGCGCCACATTCTCTGCCGACACCGTTCCGTCAACCGAGTTTCCCATTCGGTCCGTCCCGCGAAACGCATAGTGTGGCATGGCTACCCTAACCCCTCAGTTGCGTAATGATGTCGGGCGTTGAGAAGTTCTTATCGACAAAGCTGAACAACGCCCCGAAATAGCTCTTGACCGCCCATAGAGCCGTCATTCCTCCCAGAACCAGCAGTGCCACCACGCCGATGCGGAACATTCCGAATCTCGCCTTCTTCGCGGCCTCGTCTACGCGTTCCTGATAGTACTCGGCAATCTGGTCCAGGGACTCGACAACCTGTCCAGACAGGTGTCCGGTCACCAACAACTGTTCGATGTTGCCGTTGAACAGTCCCGTGGCGGCGAACGCGTCCGGGAGGGCGACTCCGCGCTGCATCATATCGTAGGATGCGGCAAGGCGATCGCGGATGACGACATTGCTGGACGTCTGGGTTGCTCCCTCCCATGCCGGAACCGGGCCGATGCCCGCGTGGTAGAGTCGCCGCAGCATTCGTATGAACGCTGCCAGCGCCGCCTGTCGGTGAAGATCTCCAAAGGGCGGGACGCGAAGAATCAAGCTGTCTCGCTTGTGGCGCAGCCCCGGCAGCTGCATACGGCTCCAAGCATATTTGACCGCATATATAATGAGAAACGTTAGTGGCAGTAGAATGGCCTCGTGCTGCAGGTACTTCACTACGCCCGGGCCGAGCCCCTTGTCGAGGTCGATATTGCCAAGAAGATCCTGGAAGGCCGGAATAACCAGCGCGAGCGCAAAGATGCCCTGCGTAGCCATCAGCTTTGGAATCCAAGCCCCTTTGAAAAGCGCCAGATTCTGCTCGTAGTTCAGCGCAATCTCCGAGAGAGATATCTCCAGGAAACCTCCCAATTCGCCGGCCCTCACCAGGCCGACGATATGGTCTTCAAAGATCCTCGGATACCGCTCCATCACGACTGAAACACGTCCGCCGTTTCTCGCGGCATCGGCCATTTCACTCGCAACCTGGTTGAGGCTCCGATTCTGCGTTCGCGGGCCGAGGTTGTCCAACGCGGCAAATATAGACATGCCGCTCTTGACAAGCGATGCCAACTGCTGGAAAAAGAAGAGCCTGTCACGATCGTTCACGCCGCCTAGTTGGGAAACGTTAGCGGTGCGAGCGCGGCTCGTGGTGACGCCCGTCGATACGCCCGCACCATGAGCGACGGTCGTTCGAGCGGCATTTCCGGACAGAATGATTCCGGACGAGCGTAGTGCCGTTGATCCACCGTGGGTCCGCGCGAGTGTTTTGCCCACTCCCGCGCCCGACATCTGATGCGAAGTGAGGTGCTGATTAACCGGGGAGTCGGACGCAGCGTAGTTGGCGTTCAGGGGCTGAAGAGTTTGCTGGCTGCCGTTTGGGGCGACTGCTTGCGGCTGGTAGCCCATCTGCTGGAGCCGCTGTCGCACTTCCGTCTCACTGCCCGCATCAAGGCGGCCCATTACCGTCTTTCCAGAGCTGTCGGTCGCCTCGTAGAAGAAGTTCATCGTATCAGGTCTCTTTGTGCTCAGTACGGGTTGACGGAGTGACATCCGCATCGAACACAGCGATCGGCTGTGAGAGAAGCGGCTCCTGGCTGATTCGATCGCGAAGGAGCGTACCGTCGGTAAGTCGATAATCTGGCGCCACATCCAACATCGGCAATGCCACGAATCCGCGCCGCTCGATGCCGGGGTGCGGCAGCGTGAGCCGCTCGCTCGAACTGTGCAGATGGTCATAAGAAAGGACATCGATGTCTATCGTGCGCGGACCCCATCGCCGGAGCCTCGTCCTGCCGCCGGCGAGCTCTACGGCCTGCGCAACATCCAGGAGCCCATCCGGGGATAGGCAAGTCTCAATAGCCGCAGCGAGATTCAAGTGAGCCGGAAAACGATCCGAGTCGCCGGGATGGATGCCCAAATGCGGTGACTCGTAGATCCGAGACACGGCTCGAATGATAACTCCCTTGCTTTGAAGACGCTCAATCGCATCTCGCAAGTTCTGCAGCCGGTCGCCCAGACTGGCGCCAAATCCGAGAATCGCGCCAACTCGACCTTCGCGCACGCACGCGCATCTCGTCATAACAGCATTCCCTACGTTGGTTTCACTCTTGCTACCACTACGATGCCAACTTCCACGCCGTTCCGCTGAGTCGCCGAGTAACCTATCACCGGCCAATCCATATTCGGCCGCGTGCCCGTCGACGCGCGGATCCTAACCGCGCATCAGAGCGCCGTTCATGGGGACCACGGAGATAAGCTGATAGGTGCCGCCGTGCGCCCACGCGCCGCGATCGTGCGTTGCCCCGCGCTCATCTGCCGCCTCTTGTATCCCTGCATCCGACCGCGCATATACGACTGTAGATCCGTGCCAGAAGTCTATCATATCCGAGAGAGTTGTGCAACCTGCTTCCGTCCTGCCGGCGCGCTGATCCCGCGTCGCATAACGGCGATTCCGTATTGTGCCCGCATGCCTGTCCGCGCTCACTCGGGCAATCCAGTTTCGCCTAGCCGCCCAGGTGCGGGTAGAATGTGCGAACAGTGGCCGGTCAAATCACACGGGAAGGTGCGCGGGCAATGAGTATCGGTGTAAACGTAAGTCCGTGGAAGGTGTCGCTCCACGGCGGCCATAGCGGCGAGTTCTGCGACCACGCCGATGGCACTCTGCGGGAGATGATCGAGGCCGCGGTCGCATTCGGCTACCATACGTTCGGCGTCACCGAGCATTCTCCCCGGGTGGAGGAGCGGTTCCTCTACGCAGAAGAGCGAGCGCTCGGCTGGACGGTCGACAAGATCGCCGACGACTTCGATAGGTACGTGGAAGCGCTCAGTCCTCTCGCACATGAACATGCGGACAGGTTGGTCATCTTGCGCGGTTTCGAGTGCGAAGTGATCCCGGCAGGACGCTATCTCGACCTCATGCGCGGCTATAGACGGCGCCTCCTTCCCGACGGATCGGCGGCCTTTGACTACTGCCTTGGTTCCGTCCACTTTGTCGACGAGATGCAGATCGACGGACCGCCTGAAAACTTTATGGCCGCCGTGCGTTCCATGGGGGGATTGGAGAATCTTGCCGTCAGGTACTATCAGACGGTCGCGGAGATGGTGACTGGCCTGCGACCGGACGTCGTCGGCCATTTTGATCTTGTGAAGAGAAATGTTTCAACTACCGGAATGGACCCGGCGGAGATCGAAACCGATCGCGTCCGCACGGCAGCGATCGTGGCGCTCGACATCGTCCGCGAAACCAGCGCCATCCTCGATTTGAACACCGCGGGATGGCGCAAAGGTCTCGGAGAGCCCTATCCCTCGCCCTGGCTGGTCCGGCAGGCGCATTCGATGGATATCGGATTCTGCTTCGGCGACGACAGCCATCGACCGGCCGACGTTGGCGCAGGAGTCGAACGCGCGGCCGCCTACCTCCTGGCGAACGGCGTAAGTACGATCACTGTGTTGACACGAGACGGCGCGACCGAATCCGGTGCTATTGTCCGGCGAGTCGTGCCAATAACTCTCGCGGCAGACGAGTGATCGAAGTCTATTGGTACCTGAGGGGATCCGCCGACGGTATCGGCCCCAGCTTGAACTGTTTGAACCGGACAACGCGTAGATAGAGAGGATGAGCCGCATGTCGGCGAAAGCGGTCAGGGAATGTCCAAAATCAGCCCGGCCCATCCGCGGCGATCGAGGTTTCCCGCTTGAAGGAGAGACAATTGGTCAAACGACGGATTCCCTGGGCGGCGCGCAACACTATCGTTCTGATTGCGGTGATGCTCACTGTATGCGCCGTGTCGTCACTCGCGAAAGACAGCTCCGCGCTGCCAAAACCGCAGCGTCTAAACTTCATGGAGCGCAAGCTCGCAAATGGTTTGAAGGTGGTCACTCTCGAGGATCACACTGCACCGGTTGTGACGGTACAGCTCTGGTACCACGTCGGCAGCAAGGACGAAGCGCCCGGCAAGGCGGGATTCGCTCACCTGTTTGAGCACCTGATGTTCAAGGGATCGGCTCACGTACCGACCGAGGGCCATGCCCGATACGTGGAGCAGCTGGGAGGCGACTACAACGCCAATACCTATTTTGACCGCACCCTCTACTATGAGACGGTGCCGAGCAACGCCCTTGACCGCGTCCTCTTTCTCGAAGCCGACCGGATGGCCTCCCTAAAGGTCGACCAGGCAAACATGATCTCGGAGAGAAGTGTCGTCAAGGAGGAGCACCGGCTCGATGTTGAGAACGCTCCCTACGGTACGCTATTCGAGCGCGTTCAGGCAATGGTTTTTCCCCCCAACCATCCCTATGCGCACACCACGATTGGAATTATGGCCGATCTGGACAGCGCCAAACTTGATGACGTGCGGGCATTTCATAATGAGTACTACCGTCCGGACGATGCGACACTTGTTCTCGTGGGTGACTTTAAAACGGATGCGGCGATCACGGCGATCCGGCACTATTTCGGTCCGATTCAGAAGTCCGCCCGGTCGTTCACGCGCTATCCTGTCCCGCCAATCGTTCAGGCAACTGAGAAGCGAGAGATCTGGTACGATAAGCTGGCGCCGCTTCCCGCGATCGGCGTCGCCTTTGCCGGACCACCGACTAGTGATCCGGACACGCCTGTGTTCGCGGTGATTTCACAGATTCTCTCCGCCGGTCAAAGCTCCCGTTTGTACCGCGCAATCGTCAGGGATCGCCAACTGGCCGTTGAAGTGAGCGGTCAAAACGTCCCGCTTAAGCTGGCAAGCATATTCTTCTTTTTCTCATTATCGAACCCTGGCAAGTCTCCGGACGAGGTTGAGAAGGCTCTCCTGCAGCAGGTAGAGCTCCTTCGAAGTGAGCCGGTTAGCGCGGCGGAGCTCTCGAAGGCGAAGAATCAAGTGCTCACGGGCAAGGTGTTCGGGTCGCTCTCCACGGAACAGAAGGCTTCTGAGCTTGGAAATGCGGATCTGGACTATGGCGATCCAGGAGAAGCCAACCGAGAAGTTGCCGCAGTGGCGCGCGTATCGGCGGCGGACGTACAGCGAGTTGCCGCGCGCTATTTTGCGCAAGACCGTCGCAACATCTTCTACATGCTCCCGGAAGCGCTGCGGACCGCACGGGCGCCGAGTGGGAACGACGCGAAGAGGGAGGAGAAACCATGATGCGACCGCGATACTATCGCGCACTATCGAGAGCCGAACGCATCGTCCGTACAGCATCGGTTCTGATCGGCGCCCTGTTGACGGCGTCGATCGCACAATCGGTCGAGTCACGTGAGGCGACGACTCACGAGGTTCAGGAACCGCTTCCGCCACTGGGTCCGGCGCGACCACTCCGACTCCCCGCAATCGTTCGGAAGCAGCTGCCCAACGGTTTGAAGCTCGTGATACTGGAGGATCACAGACAGCCGGCTATTTGGCTTCGAATGGCGATCGGCGCCGGATCCTCGCGCGATCCTGTGGATCGCGTGGGACTGGCTCAGATGACCGCCTCGATGCTCGACAAGGGGACTACAACGCGCTCCGAGGCGCAGATTGCCGACACGAACGACGCGCTGGGCGCGTCGCTGGGCGCAGGCTCCGACGAAGACCATCTTACGATATCGGCGTCCGGCCTTAGCACGTTCACGGACACGCTCTTCGATCTTCTATCCGACATCACGCTCCGTGCCACGTTTCCAACTCAGGAGTTGGAGAGGATGCGCACCCGTACTCTATCGGGGATTCTGGCGAGCCTTGGAGAACCTGCGACGGTGGCGGACGCAGCCATTCATCGGCGCGTCTACGGGACACATCCCTATGGTAACTTCGCAACAGGCACTGCGGCGTCCGTAAACGCAATCCAACAGCAGGATCTCATGCAGTTCCGCGACAGCCTCTTTCTTCCAAACAACTCCACGCTATTTATCGTGGGCGACATTACGGCCGAGCAGGCAACAGCTGCGGCGCTCCAGCGGTTTGGAAATTGGCAGCAGAAGGAGCTGTCGAGACCGCCCGATCCCCCGAAATCAGCGGAACTCGCGTTAAAATCACCCAGGATCACCATAATCGATCGGCCAGATGCCGCCCAAACCGAAGTCCGAATCGGGCTGCTTACTCGTGGGTATACCGACCCGATGCGCCAGGTAGGTCGTATAGCGACCGCGGTACTCGGTCTTGGCCAGTTCGAAGGGAGATTGACCAAGGAGATACGGGTAAAGCGCGGCCTGACCTACGGCGCGGCGAGCTTCTTCGACCGCAAGGGACAGGCCGGTATGTTCGAGATAACGACATTCACGAAGAACGCTTCCACGGGAGAGGTCGTGAGAATCGCACTCGAAGAGGCGCGCCGAATGCAGAACGAGGTGACGCCCACGGATGAGCTGAAGGAGCGCAAGGAGTTCCTAAACGGCTCGTTCGCGGTCAGCGTCGCCACGACTCCCGGCGTGCTGCAGCGATTGGTGCCGGCGGTGCTCTACGGCGCGGGCCCAGAAGAGCTGACGCGATCGATCGCGAACGTCGAGGCCGTCACTTCCAGCCAGATCGAGGATTACATGCGAACTCTTCCGCTCGGTTGGCCAGAGATTGTGCTCGTCGGCGCTGCCTCCGCCATTGAGCCACAGGTAAAGTCGCTTGGAACCGTAACGGTAATTCCTGCAGGATCTCTCGACCTGCAGTCGCCCACATTGAGAGCGCCGAGTCACAGTCCTTAAGCCGACAATGCAATCGACGGACAAACAGCTCGATCGCAATGGGTGGAAAATGCTGGTGTCGCTGAACTGGAGAGGACTACTCGTGAGCCGGGGCGCTGCCGAAGGTAGTCGAGCGCCGCGGAACGGCTGATGCCGACCCGCCGGTCGCAGGCGCCGCCGACGTGGGCGCACGCTGTTGCGAGTCCGTCGGCAGAGCAAATAGTGTGCTGGGTACTGGCGTATAGGTCTTGCTCTCTCCAATCCGTTGGTCGCCAAAAAAGGCGACACAATGAAACTGCACGCCTTCGGTAAGGTTGGCAGGGAAAGCCACGAGTGGCAGATCGAGCTGAAGGTCGAAAGTCTGATGGATCGACGACAACGTGAGCGTCGTCGCGACGCTTAGCTTGCCGTCCTTACTGCTGTACGGCGTCTGGGGCAGCTGGGAAATGACCTCTGAGTTCTGGTCATCGTAAAAGAAAGCCGCAATGACGATCTCATCCCCCGGCTGACCCTGTGCGGTCCCACTGGCATCGATGCGCATGGCCATGCGTCCCTGGTTATCCTGTATTGGACCCTTGACCGCAACGGAGTCGAAAGAGACCGACCGATCCTGCGAAGCAATCGGAGCGACGCCGGATTCGGATGGGGTCATCCCGGGCGCGGTGACCGTCATTCCGGATGGTGGCGGTGAGGGTGTCGAATCCGTGACCGTAGGTCCGGGCGCGGCCTGTATGGCTTGGCCGAGGCCGGCGGTGGGTCTCGGGCGAAGGTTGCTCGCCCTCGTCATCCATAAGGTAAGAGCGGACACGGCAACAACCGCAGCTATCCCGCCGAACCAAAGGCTGCGCTTTTGGCCCTCTCTCCGCGATTCTCCACCGACAATCCGCGGCGTAGTCATGGCCGGAACTTCGGTCGCGCCTAGAGCCGCTAACTCTCCGCCCGCGGATGGAGGCCCCGGCCGTTTCGAGCCGAGAGAACTAGAATCCACGCTGCCGGACCCGACTCTCTGAGATCCTCGCGGTACCTTGCCCGAGTTCCTGAGCGTCGTATTCGTCAATATAATCTTAGCGCTGCTGGGCGATGCGTTCTCGGCCTCCGCCGCTCCTGATTCGACGGTGGCGCCGGGAGCGTCACCATCCGAGGCAGGAAGCGCGTCGCGAATCGTGAGCAGCTCCATGGCGATCTCGTGAATGGATTGCGGCCGGGCATCGGCATCCAGCCGCAAACAGCTGTCGATGAGGCGAGAGAGCGGCCCGGGCACAGCGGGATTCAGCGTGCAAATCGCCAGGAATTTGAATGGCGTGTGAGAAGGATCCTTGCCGGTCAGCAGGTTATGAAGTGTCGCTCCGAAAGCGTAAATATCGGTGCGGGTATCGGACTGGTGCCGTCCGAACTGTTCGGGCGGCGAGTACCCGACGCTGCCGAGCAGCTTGGTGTCCTTTGTCGCCCCCGGCTGAAACCGACGCGCAATCCCGAAATCGATCAGGCGGACGCGGCCGTCTTCCTGGATCATCACGTTCGAAGGCTTCAGATCTCGGAAGATGACCGGCGGGCTCTGGCTATGCAGGTAGGCCAGAACGTCGGCAATCTGCAGCGCCCACTCGATGACAGTCGGGACCGGCAATCCATTCGGTCCCGCATGGCCCTGCCTGGACTCCAGAGTTACTCCCTCGATGTACTCCATGACCATGAAGAATCGGTCGTTCTCAAGGAACGCGTCAGTGACCTGTGGCAGGTTGGGATGGTGGAGTCGCACAAGAAACCGCGCCTCATGCTCGCACTGCTCCAGAAGCGATTGAGCGTCGGGAACGGTCAACTGTGGCGCGCGGACCTCTTTTACCGCCAAAATCGTATCGAGCCTGACATGCTCTGCCTGGTAGACGGTCCCCATCCCGCCGTGACCAATGACGCGAAGGATGCGATACCGATCGTTCAGCAGCGTTCCAGGCTCCAGCTGCTCTCCGCTCATTGGGTCGGTCCCTTACAGACGCGATACATAGAGCACCCAATCGTTGGCGTCCGGCGCCGTAAATGATGTGTACGCCCCACCCATTATCTGTTTTGTAGTGCTGTATTCGCCGGTCCGGGGGTTGAACCATGTAGTGTCCACCTTACCGGTCGCCTCTAGAAGGTCAAGCAGAAGTGACCCGCCCTCCTCGAAATAGACGACATACTCTCGTGCAGGGTCAGCAAGCACGAACATGGGCGTCGGTTTTGGCACCGGCGCGGGCGGCAAAGCGTCAAACGGGTCCGTATCGAACGGATCCAAATCGAGAGCGGCGTCGTCTACGGGCGGCGGAGGCTTGAGTCTGGCTTCCGCTGCCTCCGCCTTCTTGCGTCGTTTCCTATCGGCGCTGCTCTCGGATGGTCCTCCAAGCATTTCTGGTCTGGGCGCGAGACGATAGTACCTGGTGTGTCGAAACAGATCCGCACAGTGTCCCGCCCACTTGAGCTCCACGCTATTCAGCGCGTTGGGGTCGGCCGAGTTAACGTTCGCGGGCGACCAATATGCGCCCCGCATCCGAGCCTCCCACATTCTATGCCGCGTGACGTCCGGGCTCAGCGCGGTCTCCTGGCCTACCAGCGGGCGCTCAAGTATCACCAGCGGCTTCTGAATCCACCCGTAGTACGGCAGCGTGCCAATATCGCCGCCCTCCACCGTGATGAGGTCCTGCCAGGGAAGGTCGGCCGGCACCACCCGTCTGGGCGCCGAGCTTCCGGCTGCCATCGCCCCGCCACCGCTTCGTCGCTGGGAACCCGGCGTAGATTCGGCGGATGCCGCTACGGGAGCCGCACCGGCGTTCAGCGCCACCGACGTAATGGGATGGTGACAAGGATCAACCTGCCGCGTCAATTCGGCGAACTGCTCAGCAGCCTTTCGCGTAGTCTGCGAGATCGGACCTGCACCAGGTTCAAATAGGGTCCATTGGACGTCGAAGGAATCGTATCGCGCCAGCACGTACGCCCAGAACCGGTACAGTGCCATTGGCTCATATTGCGTGAAAAGCGCGTCGTCTAGAGTGCCGACACCGATATCGGGCACAACACCGCGCCCGTTGCAATATGCGATCCGCCGATCCATCGATTGGAAAAACAAGGGGTTGATCTGGTCGAGACTCCCGCCAATGAAGGCGGGACCCCCATCATTGGCGCGGACAAGCCCCGCGGCAGCGGGGCCGAGTATCGTACCGCCAACAAGTCGATTAAAGCCCTTTTGCGCCGCGACCGCGATAAACCTCTGAAACGCGATGAATGACGAGGTGTCGTCCTGCACCGGAGCGGCATCGAGTCCCGTCAGTTGGACTCGCGGACCCGGCGCGTCGCTCGCTTTGCTGCCGGTCGATAGGGAGGTGTAGGCCGGGAGCGGCTCGCGGAGAAGCGCGGGAAGAAACGGCTCACCATCGGAATAGCTGAAGTGGTGCGTATCACGATGCACGGGCTGCACGTTTACGAATCCCTTGACGCCTGGCGCTTCGCCGATACACTCGAACGTTCCCGTCCGGCCATCGAGATCCCCTGTCTGCGAATGGGACGTCCACGTCCAGACCCCGTTGAGCATGGGAGCGAAGCGTACTCGGAACGTTCCACCTCCGTCCCAGAAGCCGGGAACGAGGATCGATTTCGCATCGGGGCCGTGGAATTCGATTCCAACCTGAACATCCAGATAAGGGTTGGCCGTTTTTTCAGCCGTCGAGAGTACGATTTCATGCCTATCGTACCGATGAACTTTCGTTTCTGGCGTAAGGTCGAGTGGATTGCCGAGCGGTCCGGATGACGTCGCGCCCTCGAACGTGACCTTGTCGCCAAAATTCGCCGCGTAGATCCGCGCTTGCCTGAGGTCCACGACATATCCGTTGGGAGTGTTGCTATATAGGATCAAGTAGTAGGGATCCTGGGCCGCATCGTAGGCGAGCGCATGCAGTTCATTCCACCCGCCCTCGCGCCAGCCGTTTGCGCTACCGACCTCGACCTCATGCAGCGGTCGGACAATAAGCTGCGATACGGACTTGAGCACCGGACTGGTGTCGAGCGGAGCGCCGTTCCTGCGCGGCGACCGAAGATCGACCTTCGGCAGCGCTCCTACCACCTTTGTCCAGTTGCGATACGTAAAGGCCGGCCCGGAATATGGAGGCGGGTCCGGCAGCTTCAGGTCCGGCATGGCCGTCGCCGGAGGCGATTCCGCGGGAGCAGCGAAACGGTAGTCGCCGGTAAAGTGAAGTGAAGTCAATTGATTGGAGGGGTATTGATATAGCCAGCAGTCGAACGCACCGCCCGAATCGTTCAGATAGCACCACAAAAGAGAGAAACTTTGCTTGTCACGCGCTAGAAACCAGACGAGGTACTTTGCAAACCCGGTGGGACCGGCATCGGTGTGAAGGAATGAGATGGGCTGCCGCAGTTCCGGGTCCTGGCCAAAGGCCTTGCGCACGAACGTGCCGGACGTTCCGTTCCATTCGATTCGATAGGGTGGGCTGTCGGCTGTGATGCGTGAATCGATCACCGCGGCACTCTTCGAGGACTGCGCGGCCCGCGCCGGAATAACTGCGACAACTCCGGCGAGAAGTATGCCCGCCAGGATAAGAATTGAGGCTTTACGGTTTGATCGCATAGTGTCTCCTGGACATGCGCGCCATACGCGACAGACATTCGTGGCGCTCGGCGGCGCCACGCATGAGATATAGACGCTCGCGAATTGTGTGCGTTACCGCAATTCACCAAAAACCCGCAACAGAATAGTGTCAATTCGTGCCGATAATCTGTCTCAGGTCTGTTGCGAACCACGGAGGGAGCGACGCAGGCGTAGTCGCGGGCCGTTGAGCGCAGGCGTCGCAGCAGATCATCCGGTGATTATGCGCGGCGCGCAAGATTGCGAGTTGGCGGCTTGCGTCCATGGAAGGCTTGCTAGATCGGTGAGCCGCCGTGAACATGCGATAAGTCTGCAGCCAGAAAACCCCGGTGCGGTGGATTCACCGCGTCGAGGTGCGGGACATACCGTTTCGCGACGGACGGTCTGAGCCGCCACAAGCATGGGCGAACGCATCGACGGGGAGGAAGAGACGGATTTCTGTCTCCCCGTCAATACTAGAGCGGCCGTGCTTTCCAGAGTTGTGATCGACTCCGTGCAACGCTCAAGGAGTTGCGCAGGGGTCGTCCGAATCCCTTCCACACGACCTCCATCACGTCCCCGTCTCGTAGTTCGATTCCGTCACCAAAACTAAATGCGTCGGCGCCGAAGAAGTGGATGTGGGCTATGCCCGGCAGCCGATGTTCCGGATACTTGAAGTGATGGTGCTCCAGGTTCGCCAGCGAGTGGACCATGTTGGCCTCGCCCGTGGTAATGTGCTGCGACCAGACCGTGGCGCCGCCTCGCTCAACGCGCACGTCACCGTCAATGGAGTCGAACGAAGCTCCTGCAATGAGCTCCGGTCCGATGGCGCAGCAGCGGAGTTTGGACGGCGCCAGGTAGAGGTAGTTCCGCCGCTCCATGCGATGATCGGAAAACTCGTTGGCCGTCACCAATCCGACCCGATATGGCGATCCATCGAACCCTACAACGTAGGCTCCGGCGATTTCGGGCTCTTCCCCACCATCCTCGGCGAAATCGGGTATGTTGAGATCGTCGCCGTGAGCTCTAAGCACGGCGCCGGAACCCTTGTAGAACCACTCCGGCTGTACGCCGATCGCTCCGGGATCCGGATGTCCTGCCTCGGCGCCCCACTGATACATCCGCATGCTGTCCGTAACCGAAGACACGGCGCCATCGAGCTGGTGCATGGCGTCACGGTTTGCCGAGCTCTTTCGGTGAGTAAGTCCAGTACCGCTCACCATGCAGTGGGCCG
>JBBQVV010000087.1:0-18793 GCA_038211235.1 Chthonomonadales bacterium
CGCGCGTCGATCGGGCGCGTTCGCCGGCGCCACGTTCGCCGGCGAGCTATCGATCGACGCGTCAACCCTTTCCGGTTGCGGAACCATTTGCGCCTCGGGGCATAATGCGCTGCATCGGCATTCGGGGACGTCTGGCCGCGGCGCCCGAACCGGCGCCGAGTCGGATTCAGCCTAGTTGAAGAACACAGGTTTACCCGTGTTCGCGGACTCGTAGATCGCTTCCAGAATTTCGGAGACGACGCAGGCCTGTTCTGGAAGAACCACGGGATCCGTGTCGTTAAGGATGGCGTCGATCCAGAGGCGCGCCTCCCGGTCTGAATCGGACTCGGATTTGCCCGCGTAGAAGGCGACTCCGCCGGCAGACAGGTCGACCTT
Organism: Chthonomonadales bacterium; assembly: GCA_038211235.1. GTDB lineage: Bacteria > Armatimonadota > Chthonomonadetes > Chthonomonadales > Chthonomonadaceae > DATGJU01. The sequence goes on from JBBQVV010000087.1 coordinate 376, forward strand.
GGTCTCGTGCAGGCGCGAGAACTGCTCGCCGTTGATTCGAAGTCCGCCCATCATATCCGCGCCGCCTTCGGTGCCACACAGCGTGCATTTCGCTTCGTCCACCTGGAGCGTGTTCAGCGCCCAGCTCGATTCAAGGACGACGGTTGCACCGTTGTGCATGGTAATGAAGCCGAACGCGGAGTCTTCGACCGTAAACTCCTTGGGATCCCATGGTCCGAACGCGTTGGCGGCATTCTCCCGTTGAGAAAGCTTGTGGTATGTCGTTCCGACGACCATCTTTGGTTTATAGTTGTCCATCAGCCAGAGCGTCAGGTCGAGGGCATGCGTGCCGATGTCGATGAGGGGGCCGCCTCCCTGTTTCTCCTCGTCTAGAAACACGCCCCAGGTCGGGACGCCGCGCCGCCGAACCGCATGCGCCCTGGCGTAGTAGATCTCGCCCAGTTCGCCCTTACGGATCAGCTGCTTCAGGTACTGGCTGTCGTTACGGTGCCGGCTCTGGTACCCGATAGTCAGCTTTTTGCCGCTTTTCCTGGCGGCCGCAACCATTTTGCGCGCGTCCGAGGCCTTCTTCGCCATCGGCTTCTCGCTCAGTGTGTGCTTGCCGGCTTCAAGGCTCGCGACCGTGATCTCCGCGTGCGAGTCGTTTGGGGTCAGCACGTGAACGACGTCGATCGACTTATCGGCCAGCAGCTTGTGGTAGTCGGTGTATGTTTTTGCATCCTTCGTTCCATACTCAGCGGCGCACTCCTTGGCGCGATCGGGAACGATGTCGCAGAAGGCGACGATCTCGACGCTGCTGAGCCGCGCAAGGCTGGGCAGGTGCTTGCCTTTCGCGATGCCGCCGCAGCCGACGAGTCCGATCTTAAGTTTGTCTGTCATGAGGGGTCTCTCTCCATCTCGTCAAAGTTAAGCCCGCTCATCACGGGAGCGGGCATTGTTCCTGGTCTTTCATCGCAGAGTGCGTAATTCCCTTCCGGCTGCAACTGCGATCGACGATCCGGCCAAATAGCCTCACATCCCGCGGCGCACCTCCTGCGCGCAGGAATCCGCGCAGGTCGCCCTCACGCTCGAAACCAGAATCCTCCAGCGCCCGCGCCTTGTCCCGGGCGCCGGTTTCGACATAGGCGATGATCTTGCCTTCATTATAGGTCAGCGCCGCGAGCATCTCGGCGTGAGTGTTTTTCCAGTGCCAGACATTAGAGAGTTGGGACAGCCATCCGTGAGATTGACCGCTGCCTCCAGTGTCATAGCTGTAGTCGGTTTCGCGGTAGGCCGTCAGATTGGGCGGGTTCGCGCTATCGAAGATCTGGTCGGTCTTGGCCCACAGCTGCACACCACGCATGTCGATGGAGTAGTCTGCTCGTCTGCCCTCGTTGTCGGTAATCGAGGGGAGGCACTGCGAGATGGCGTTCGGATCGTCCTTACGGGTCATGCCGACCGTATAGCCGGCGGTAGGATTGGCGTAGGTCGTCGAGCAAATACAGACTCCGCAGTCTCGTAAATTGACAGTGATTGTCGATGGCGTCGGTAGATTGGCGCTCGGATCGTTCCGTATCGCGGCCTGTTCAAATGGGGCGATCAGCCCACCTTCTGAACGTTAATCACGCCCAAACACGACATACCATAATAATTGCCATCCACTTTTAGCGCCCATGCATCACTTTGCAATTCCGGCTCTGATAAGTCTCCTGGGTTCCAGGGTATACATGATATGCGCCAGTTGCCATTCAAGAAAAGGTCGACACCAGCGGTCGCAGCGTCGAAGGCGCTGCGCTCGAACGGGCGCGCTGCGAGACTATCGGCAGCACTTGATATAGAACCTGTATCTATGTACCGATTGCCCACCTCTATGTCGTTGTGGTAGATGCGCCATTCAGCAAAATGGGTGTGGAAATCTATATATGGCAATTTCCTCGGCGACCGTTGGGTTTCGAAGGGTAGCATCACGTCAGCTTCCACGAAGAGGACGTGTCCATGCCCCAACCACACTCTTGAGCAAAATGTAGTCGGGCAGAACACGCGCATATCGTCAAGCAATTGTTGCCTAAGCGCCAATTGGGCATTATCGACACTCAACCGTCATCGCCTCCAGATTGGTCGCCATTTTTCTCGTTGAGTAGTTGTTTCGCGAAATCTTTTGCCGCTTCAACCATCCCCTGGAAATCCAGGCCCTCACCAGTAATCTCCTCGTGGAACCGCCTTCTGACGACCTTGTCATTCGGATCCAGCCCTGCCGCTCTCATCGCATTCTCGAAGTCCCTTATGTCCTGTTTGCTCGCCATGAACATGCCTAACATGGCGTATGTCTGAAGAGCAATGTAACCTGCGATCACGACAAGTATGCTCGCTAGACCTGCGCATGCGATCTTCTCCGACATTAGCGACCAGTCAACGTCCTCTTCTAGACTCGCCAAGACTCCGTCAATTGTCCCCTTTCGGTCTATTCTGTTTATTGGATTATTCGAGACGTAGACATACCAGTTTCGCCCGTGAAACGCCGGATCCTCGCTGGCAAATCTCCCCACCGCCGGATCGTAGTACCGCGCCCGCACGTACACCAGCCCGGTCTCATCTTCACTGATTTGCTGAGTCGAGTGAGTGTGCCTTAAGGACTATGTACGCGGGGTGCCAGCGATGTCCAACAGTCGCTGGATCCACAATCTGTTTCTCGCCGGGCAGAAGGGGCATCGGGTTGAGATAGATCAAATCGGCGCCACCCGTTGCGGCGATGTTGTGGAAACTAATAGCCCGTCGCATTCCGCTGAGAGCCATTTACTTCTCGAACGAGGATAACGTTGCCGATCCCGGGATCACTTCGCGATCTTACCGTAAAGCCACACGTCGTGGGCGGAATCCTCCGTTCGGAGAAACCCGGCAAGCGTTCCTTCGCACTTGAAGTCACACTGCTCCAGCGCCCGCGCCTTGTCCCGGGCGCCGGTTTCGACATAAGAGATAATCTTGCCGGAGGGATAGTTCAGCGTGTGAAGCATCTCGATTGAATGGCTCGCAAAATCGGGGTGAGCGAAGAAGTCAAGAAGCCACACGCCGGGCCAGCCGTTGACGCCGCTGGTGGGATGGAGGGTGGCGACGCCCGTGACGGCTCCGCGGGCGGTCTCCAGCACGACCATGTCGGCGCCGGCGCCCTCCGTCATTGCCTTCATAGAGCGCACGACGGGAGTCTCCAGGTTGCCGATGCCGTAGAGTCTCCACGCTGCGCTGCGAAGTATCTCCCCGTCCTGGTGAGCGCCCAGCAGTCCTGCCAGCGGCCAGTGCCTCCAGGCCATTCGCGTGGCCGCAACCGTGGCCGGTGCGAACCAGGTCTTCTCGAACGAATCATCAGCCGTGTCGTAGCGCATGAACCCACCCTTCAGGCTGCGAAAACCGAATGAATGGTAGATCCAGTAAGCGTGACTCTCATATCCCGTTCCGAGTTGGAGCACGTGCCCGCCGCGTTCGCGGAAATCGGCCATCAAACGGCCCATGATCGCCTGGCAGATTCCTTTGCGCCGCTGTTCCGGAACCGTATAGACATGTCCGAGGATACCAACACCAAGGTATTCGACAGTCATCACGTTGCCGACAGGAACCCCGTCGAGCAGGCCAAGGTAGTAGCGCGTCTCAAGGAGATCGGTCTGCCCGCGGAGAGCCGAATCCATGTGGAACTGCCATTCGGGACCCTTGTGTGCGAGCAGGCGCGTTATGCCGCCGGCGATTCCGGATTCCGGACCCATCGCGACTGCGATCTCCAGCCTTTCTCCCGATTTTAACGTCTCTACGCCCAGTGAAGTTACCATGTACGTGGTTACTCTCCCCTCGGCCCCGATCGAACGACGTGGGACCCATACGGGCAGGCTTGAAGTCCTCGTCTCGTGAAGGCGCTATGTGGGCTCGCGCCGACTGGAGAATCTGTGTCAATCTGTGGATCCTCCGCATCAGTTTATCCGCTACTATCGGCGATATCTGCGGATTCTGCCCTACGCGGAGCTAATCCGCCTGCGCCATCTCGAACTCGTGGAACTGCCGCCCGAAGGCGATTCGGAACGGAGCTGCGTGCTGTACCGGCAGCACGCTCGCGATCTGGACCGAGTTCTCGCGCTTGCGGTTCAGCCGGTCCATCGCGCGGCTGACCTCCGCGCGCGCAAACGTGTCGTCGAACAGGTTCAGCGTCAGATCCTTGGTGTCCTTCAGGTCCCAGAAAGTAATACCGACCATGTACGGGTACTCACCGGCTTCGAGGGCCGGCAGGGATTCGATCATCGGCCGGATGATCTTGATCCAGGTCGTCTCATCATCGGCGTGCAGGTGCTTCGTACTCGCCAGCTTCCAGGCGCTGCGCCCCATTCCTTCGCCCTGACGAAGTTTCACATAGAGACCGGTTGAGGAGGCTGCCTGTCCGTACTGCCTCAGCCGCCTCATGCACCGGGTAAACAGGCGGATAAGGATATCTTGCGCGCCCCGTCGCGTCCGGAACTCCGGCGGGAGCACATGCGAGTGACTCACGCTCTTGCGCTGCTCGTCGGATTTCCAGATTCGGTAGTCGGTGTCAAGACTTCCGCGCAGCATATAGTACCATCGTGGGCCCTCGACACTGCCCCAGGCACGGCGCAGCAGATGGGCGTCTGCCTGGTAGAGATGCTCCACCGTCGTGATCCCGCACCGTGCCAGCCGCCTGTGCATGCTCCGGCCCACTCCCGGGAGATCCGCGAGAGGCACGTCGAACATCGCGCCTGGCAGGTTGTCCTGGTCGAGTCGCGTCAGGCCGTCGGGTTTATGCATGTCGGAGGCGACTTTGGCCAGAAAAATATTGGGCGCGAAACCGATGGAGCATCGCATCTGGTCGCCGAGTCCGGCATAGATCGCCTGCTTGATTCGATGTCCCAGCCGCTGTTCCCCCCCGGTTCCGCGATCCAGCCCACCGACTGTACACGCCATCTCATCGATGGAGAGAGGCTTGATATGGACGAAAAATCGATTCAGGCACTCGATGATCCCCACGTTATACTGCATGTAGAGCCTGGGACGCGCCTCGACGAGCGCAATTCGCGGGCAGAGTCGAAGCGCCTCGCGGATGGGAGTACCTGTCTTTATGCCGAACGCCTTCGCCTCATATGAGGCGGCTATCGCGCAGGTTGTATCGGTCTTTACCGGAACGACCGCGATCGGCCGGCCCCTGAGCTCCGGTCTTTCCTGCTGCTCGACACTGGCGAAGAAGGCGTTCATGTCAACGAACGCACATCGCGACGTTTCGGGAATCTGCATCTGCGGTCTCCGTTGCCCCGTCCGGTGCGCTTACCGGTGCGTATGGCGAGATCTAGGCGAGCATATAGAAATTATTCTACTCTATTATGTTCGCTGCAGACACAAATCTACTGAAATCACACTCGAATCCCGCAAAATGACCGGGCCAATCGCGGCGGGTTAGCTGGTCGACTCGGCCAGAGCCTCCGCATGGCCGAACGTAGCTCGAATGGCCGGCCTATTCCCCGGCGAGTATCTTATCCACTCTAGCGCTCACATCGCGGAGGTAGGCCTCGTCGCCGCCGCCGAGCTCCGTGTTCATGTAGCCGGTGTAACCGATCTCCGCGAACGCGCGTCGTACCTCGGGCCAGTTGATGCTGCCCTCGCGTAGCATCACGAAGCTGCCCTTGTTTCCCCCGAAGAGCCCCGGACCGCCTTTGTAATCCTTGAGATGGACCTTTTTGATCCGCTTGCCGAGGGTGCGAATCCAGTCCTCCGGCCAGCCGAAGGTGACCACGTTGCCGACGTCGAAGTAGGCCTGTATGAGGGGATGCTTGAATGAATCGATGTAGTGGGCGAACTCCATCGGACTGAGCAGGAAGTTGTTCCAGACCTCCTCGCAGCAGACCATGATGTTAAGCCGCTCCGCCGTCGGTATCAGCGCGCGGACGTTCTTTTGTGACCGCTCGTACGCATCCCTATACCGCACCTTTGCCGTAACAAGGGCCGGAACCAGTAGAATGTTCTCCGCGCCCATCCACTTCGCGTCCTGCATCGCCGACCGCGCATTTGCAAGACCTTTGGCGACCACGGCTGGGTTCGGATCGGACAGCGGCGCATCCCACCCGCCGAAGATGATCGACTGGATCGGTATGTCCGCATGCTCTGCTGCCCGGCGAAGGTCGCTCGCCGATTTCTCACTACCGACCGGGCTGCACTCCACTCCTTCGAATCCGACATCCTTCGCCAGCTTGAAGCGGTCGTTCAGGCTCAGGTTGTCCGGAAGCATCGTGAACATGACCGACTTTCGGGGCCGTCCTGATGGATCTCCATATGCGGAGGCAACGCCGCCGAGGGCAAGCGCGGCTGAACTCGCGGCGCCGATAAACTCTCTTCGATTCATGAGTGGTGATCCTTTTGGCAGTCCATTAATAGTGTCAGAATGTACGCGACGGGCGTACGGTTCTCCTGCCCTCGGGAAAGGTTATAGGTGTTAGAGGATTGGTTTTAGGGGCACAACACAATGAAGAATGACCTTGCCGTAATGTGACGAGAACATACGTTATAGGTGTCAGAGGATAGGTTCTAGGGCAGGACACAACTAATGAGGGACTTGCGGTGATGGGCCGAGAGCGCTTAACCGGAACGGTTTTTCAGTGCGTTCCCAACTTCAGCGAGGGTCGCAATCGGGCGACGGTCGAGAGAATCGCGGACGCGATACGAAGTGTGCCGGAAGCCAGGCTGATCGACTATTCGGCGGACCCGGACCATAACCGCAGCGTGATGACGATCCTGGGTTCAGGTCCCGCCGTAGCTGCATCGTTGATCCTCGCGGCGCGAGTTGCGGTTCGGTGCATCGATATGCGCGTCCACTCGGGCGTCCATCCGCGAACCGGGGCGATCGACGTCGTACCGGTTGTGCCGTTGCGCGGAGCCACTCGCCTGGACGCGGCCGAGCTCGCCGCAACCATGGGCGCGGCGCTAGCGAAAGACCTGGATCTCCCGGTCTACTTCTACGAAGGTAACTCCGGGCCGGAAAGGCCGGGCGCCCTGCCGCATCTGCGCCGCGGCGCGTTCGAGGCGATACGAGATCTGGATTTGATCGGGCTTCGGGCGCCGGATCTCGGCCCTTCTATCGCGCACTTCACCGCAGGCATCGCGATTGTTGGAGCTCGCGGTCCGCTCGTGGCTTACAATGTGAACCTTGGCTCCGACGACCTGACGATCGCCGTAGCCATCGCGCGACGAATTCGCGCCGAGAGGGAACGCCTTCCGGAGCTGCGGGGCGTGCGTGCGCTCGGTGTATGGCTCGCAACGCAACGTCGATGCCAGGTCACGATGAACCTTACACGGCCCGCGAAGACGCCGCTTCCCGGCGTCTTCGCGTTTGTCGCGCACGAAGCCGCCCGCTTCGGCGTGACCGACCTGGAGAGCGAGATCATCGGCGCCATCCCAATTGAATCTCTCGGCGGCGAACCTCCGGAGTCAATCCGCTGGGATGCATACGACGAGGCACGGATACTTGAATCCTGGCTGCCGGAGTAGTAGCCGATTCCGGCCTGATTGAACCAACATAGACTCTGACGTAATCGGCGACTGTCAGGACTTGTCCAATAGTCGCATAATCTGTTCGGCGAGCAGGCTGGAATCGTGGCGCACGACGTCGGACTGGTTGATATAGTTGCCAAGAAGCGGTCGGTAGCCCTCGGATTTGATGCGATCGGAGTCGGCCTCGACCAGGACGGCGCCCACTTTGCGATATTTCTCAAGTAGCTCGTGGTCCGGTCTCGCCGTGTTGACCATTACGTAGTCGAATACGCGCATGCGCGCGTGCTTTTCGATCGCACGGACGTGATCGAAGGCAGAAAACCCGTTTGTCTCTCCCGCCTGTGTCATCACGTTGCAGACATAGACCTTGCGGGCCTTCGATTTGCGGATCGCCTCTGGAATGCCGTGGACCAGCAGGTTCGGAATGACGCTCGTGAAGACGCTGCCGGGGCCCATGACAATGATTTCGGCCCGGCCGATCGCTTCGATCACCTCGTCAAGTGGACAGGCGGTACCAGGAGTCAGGGATACGCGTTTGATCTTCAAGTTGGAGCTCGCGATCGTCGATTCGCCGTCGAGCACCGATCCGTCCTCCATCTCCGCCCGGAGGGCGACGTGATCGACGGTCGAGGGCAGCACACGGCCCCGGATGTTCAAGACACGGCTCGTTTCCCGTATCCCTCGCTCGAAGTCGCCTCCGTTGATCGCGCACATCGCGGCAATCAAGAGATTGCCGAATGCGTGGTCGCGCAGACCCTCTCCATATCCGGGCTCTTGCCTGACCCTTTTGCGGTCGCCCGGCGACTCGTCCGTCGCGTCATCCTGAATGGCCGTCGGCTCGGGCCGAACGCTATCACGGAAGCGATATTGGAACAGTTCGGTCATCACCGGTTCAGCGTCGGCAAGGGCAACGAGGCAGTTCCGAATATCACCCGGCGGCAGGATGTTCAACTGCCTTTTCAGTTTTCCGGAGGATCCGCCGTCGTCCGCGACGGTCACGATGGCTGTGATGTTGCTCGAAAACTTCTTCAATCCCCGGAGCATCGTCGAGAGGCCGGTGCCCCCACCAATGACAACGATGCGGCGTCCCTGCGACAGCTTCCGCCGCCTGAAGATGATGTCGGGCAGATCGGAGGCGCGCGTCTCCGGATCCAGGGCGTGCATGAGAGACTGCAGTAGGCAGGTAAGGGCGACCAGGCAGGTAAATGCTCCAGCGAGCGTGAGGAGAAGACCAAGTGTTCCTGGTCGGAGGCCCAGATGCACGTGGGCGATGATCCACTCTACCACCCGTACCACGAGCGGATGGCTGCCGGCGGGCCTCGACTCGTTCATGACGCCGGTGCCGGCTAGAAAGATCAACAGTCCAAGGAAGCCGGTGACGATCCACCGCTTGACGTGCATACCAGGGTAGAGAAGCTTGATCACGCCTTCTCTCCCGCGGAGGCCACGATCGGTGGAGAACCGTCCTCTGCACCAGGATCGGCCACCGAAGGAGACGCCTCCGGGCGTCGCATCCGGCTCTCCTCTTCGTCCAGTTCCGCGATGTCCGCATTCCTGCTGCGGTTGACGTCCCGGTGTCGTATGGCGATCAAGTGCCCTGATTCCTCGAGACGGTGCGCGAGATCGACGGCGAGCGTGACGGAGCGATGCTTTCCGCCCGTGCATCCGATGGCAATCGTGAGATACGCTTTGCCTTCGCGCTCATACTCCGGCAGTGCAAAGTCGATCAGGCTGCACATGCGGTCGAGGAACGGAGCGGTAAGAGGATCTTCGTGGACGTAGCGTGCCACCTCGTCACTTCGCCCGTCTAACCGCTTCAGGCCAGGCACGTAGTGAGGGTTTCGGAGAAACCGGACGTCGAATACGAGATCGGCGTCGATCGGCAGCCCGTACTTGAACCCGAACGAGGTGATGCTGACGCGCAGGCCCGGCCGGCTGTCCTGCGCGTAGGCGGAGTGCATGCAATCGCGAAGCTGCATGGAGCTCAATTCGCTCGTGTCGAGAACGCTGTCGGCGATGGCGCGCGCCGCCTGCAGGAGCTCGCGCTCGACGTCGACAGCCTCGACGATACCACGCTCTTGTGTTCGGTCGGTTGGAGCCGTAATAAGCGGATGGGGACGCCGAGTCTCCTTGTAGCGATGGACCAGAACGTCATCTCCGGCATCGAGAAAGAGCGTCTCCACCGGCCGGCCGTCAAGCTTCATCTGCGCCACGACTGCCGGCAGCTCGCCGAAGGCGACTCCGGACCGCGTGTCGATCACAACCGCCGCCCGTTCGTACGATTCCTCCTCGCAGAACGTGACGAGGGCCGGCAGCAGCCGGGGCGGAAGGTTGTCGACCGTGAAGTAGCCGGCGTCCTCAAGACTATGCAGTGCAAGCGTCTTACCTGCTCCGGACGGTCCGGTCAGTACCACAAATCGCACAAATCACCTCAATCTAAGGACAGACGTCAGACGGCAGGCTTCAAGGAGTGGCGCGTGGTTCAATCTGCCTCTCAACCACGGCCCGTCGTCTACCGTCTACCGTCTGACCCCACCGTCTACGGCCTGATCCGTTGCGTCTCGCCTGAGTCTGATGCCCGCAAGCCCAGCTCAAGGATCTCCTGTGCGACTCGGCTGACCTCCGGAGAGCAGAAACCTTCCACCGGCCGACCGGTCTCCAGGCAGTGCAGCAGATACTCCGGCCCATGCCGGAACGGCGCGACAAGTGCGGGGGGAGTCACCGACTCTTCGGCCTTGCCGGGCCGCTGGATGAGGACCTTGCCGTGATGGATTCCGATTGAGCCCTCACTGCCATAGACGACCGGATTGGTTCCCGCATATCCGACCGTCTGGGTCCAGCTCGCCTCGCAAAGGCCGAACGCGTGTGGGTATTTGGCGATGATAATGGCGTTGTCGTCCGACGCCGCATAGGCCGGCTCCGTGCCAAAATAGCCGCGCATCCCGGTGACGCTCTCCGGGCGTCCAAGCAGGCGAGCCGCCAGTTTGGCTCCGTAACAACAGTAGTCCATCAGCGCGCCCGCTCCGTTGATCTCGGGCGTGGTTAGATCGCGCACGAACTCCTTACTGCATCCAATGGCCACGGGACCATTGTGGGCGCTTCGGTACCTCGTGTATCGGATCTGGCCGATGTCTCCCGCCATGGCGCGGCGCTCGAGCTCCTGCCACTCCTTTGACCAGGCGGATGGCCAGTTTATCAGCAGGAGCGTGCCCGCCTTTTGCGCCGCGGCCAGCATCCGATCGGCTTGCGCGAGCGTTGCCGCCATCGGCTTCTCGCTGATCACATGAATTCCTTTGGCGGCGGCGGCTTCCACAATATCCGGGCCTTCGCTATTGCCGCCGGCGGCCTGAATAATATCAAGCTCTTCTCTGTCGAGCATCTCCTGGAAGGACGGATAGGTACGCTGAACGCCGAATCTTGCTTTGAGCTTGTCCAGCAGGGCAGGCTCATCATCGCCGCCGGCAACTAACTCGACGTTCGGAAGATTCTTCCAGTGGTCCAGCTCACCCCAGACGTGATCGTGCGACATGCACGCGACACCGACGCGGTAACGTTTCGACATTCGTACTCTCCCTTATTCTGTATAGAGATGGCAGATCAGCAGGGCGCCTTCGCGAATCGAGACGGTTACGCAGTCGCCCAGTGCGACATTGCTGACGCCATGAGTGCCGGGCGAAAGCCGTTCGTCTTCCATCGGCCAGGCAACTCCGGACAGCGAAACGCCGTTTGCCGGCGAAAACGCGACGAGGGAGATGGTATCTCCCCGCCTTGTGGCAACTTTCAGCGTGCCGGGCACGCCACGATGACCGGAGGCAGCGCGGATCGTGCTTCCATCATGTCGGAGCGCAATTCCTAGCCGGTCGTGAAACTGAAGCAGCAGGGCCGCCGTGGCCAGAGCGTGATCGATTCGTCCACCTTCTCCTCCAAGGATCGTGACCTCGGTCGCGCCGAGCTCCCTCGCCAGCAGTATCGCCTTCTCCAGATCCGCCAGGTTTTGATCGGGCGTTTCGACATACTTTGCGTCCGGAAACACCTCGCGCGCAAAATTCAATTCGATCGAATCGAAGTCACCGCAGATCAGGTCCGGCACAAATCCCAATGCAGCCGCCGCGTGTGCGGCTCCGTCCGTCGCAATCCGCAGATCATGCTGCATCGCGACGGACCTCGCAAGCGCCGCCGACGGCCTATCCCCGTTCGCCAGGATCAACACACGCATAGCACCCGTTCCCGCAGGCTTGTCACGACCGCTGTCCCACTGCCAAATCTATTCGACGCTCGCGTCCCATTGCCCTGCCCACTCCTGTCCAGGGCGTGGTCATTCAGCTCTGCGACTGACCAACCGTGCAGCGGCCCAGTGCCCGTCCGGGTCTCAGACGGATCCGTAGGAACAGGCAGTGTCAGGCAGGGTCTGTAGGGACTATAACCGCGCCACTACGGGCGTGGAGTTTTGACTTTCTGACTTTTTGGCTGCCGAAGCTGTAATCGGCGGAACCTCGGGTACAATTTACGCATCATTAAGCCGATTAGGTAGGTAAGTATGCCTTTGCAGCAACATGGGATCAGGCTGCAAAGGTTTTGTTGTCACGGTTTCGCCGAGAGACCATCGCTATGCAAAACTTTGTACGTTTTCTCAAGGAGATACGACAGTACTGGCGGCTGATCTGCCTGATTGTCTTCTTGACCCTCTGCACCGCCGCGCTGAGCCCCTGGCCCCCGATCATCATCAAGTACATGGTGGACACGCTGTCGGATGCGGGTCTCCGGAAACACCTGCCGGTCAATCTGGCGATGGTGTTCTTCGCGGGCGTCGGCCTTGCCTCCGCCAGTGCGATATTCGGCTTCTGTCTACAGTACTCCATAACGCTTCTGAGCCAGAAATTCAAGCTCGACATGCGGCGCAAGCTCTACGCGCACATGCAGTCGCTCTCCTTGGGCTTTTTCGAGAAGGCACAGATCGGCAAACTGATGTCGAACATCACGAACGATGTCTCGACACTCGATCAGTTGATCGGCGGCAGCTTCGTGACGGTCGTGCAGGACTGCGTAACGCTCCTCGGCGTAATGGCTTATCTGCTGATCCTCAAGTGGCAGCTGGCGCTTATCGTTCTGTCCGTGTATCCGGTCTACATCCTGAACTACCTTGCCTTCATCGGACATATCAAGCAGACCAGCCACGATGCCCGAGAGCAGCGCGACGTGATGTATGGCGACTTACAGGAGAAGCTGGCCGGTGTACAGGTCGTGAAATCCTACGCCAAGGAGCGGTTCGAGGTCCGCCAGTTTGTTGGTGAGACGCGCAGTATCATGGGGCTGAACGTTCGACTTGGCACGCTGAGCACCGCGCTCTGGACTCTGGCCGAGTTTATCGGAGCGATCGGAACCGGCCTGCTGCTTCTGTTCGGCGGCCGGCTGGTTATTCAGGGCCATTTATCGCCCGGGTCGCTCATGGCGTTCTACGGGTTCATCGGCGGCTACCTCTATGGGCCAACCCTGCGTCTCATTCAGATTAACGACCAGCTTGCCCGCACAAACTCTGCCCTATGGCGCATTTTCGCCACGCTGGACACGAAACCCGTTGTCGTCGATCGGCCGGATGCCCGGCCGCTGCCACCAATTCGCGGGGACGTTCGCTATCGGGACGTATGGTTTGAGTACGAGCCCGGCCAGCCTGTGATCAAGGGCGTAGACCTCGATGTGAGGGCGGGCGAGATGATCGCGTTCGTTGGACCGTCCGGCTCCGGCAAAACGACCATGGTGAATCTCCTTCAGCGCCATTATGACGTCACCCGCGGAGCCCTGACCATCGATGGGCACGATCTTCGCAATGTCGAATTGAAGTCCGTCCGAAGTCAGGTGGGCGTGGTGATTCAGGAGACGATCCTGTTCAACACGACGGTGCGAGAGAACATTCGCTACGGCCGCCTGGACGCGTCGGACAAGGACGTGGAGGAGGCGGCACGTGCTGCCAACATCGCCCACGTGATCGAAGCGCTGCCCTTCAGTTATGATACTAAGATCGGCGAGGACGGCGTCAAGCTGTCCGGAGGCGAGAAGCAGCGTGTCGCCATTGCGCGCGCCCTTCTCTCGGATCCGCGCATTCTGATCCTGGATGAGGCGACATCGTCGCTGGATTCGGAGACCGAGAGCCTCATTCAGGAGGCGCTGGATCGCCTGATGGCGAACCGCACCAGCTTCGTGATCGCGCACCGGCTCTCAACGATCGTCAAAGCGGACAAGATCGTGGTGATGGAACAGGGTGTCATCCGGGAGGCCGGAAGCCACGCCGATCTGCTGCGCCAGGATGGCCTCTATGCCGCCCTCTATAATCAGCAGTTCGCCGTCGCATTGGAAGAGCAGCTGGAGTCCGACCTCGTGTTGGCCGCGGCGCGCTAATGCGCCGAATCCTTGTGAGTTGGGGAGGATAGGGGCAAGCTCTTGGGTCAGTTTGGTCGCCTGTTAAGCTATCTACAGCCGTATCGTCCACGCGTGGCCCTCGCGGTGCTTCTGCTGCTGGGTACCACACTGACGCCCATTATCATGCCGCGGATCGTCGGCTACACAATCGACGGCCCGCTTGCGCATCACAACGCCGGCGCGCTGACGTGGGTTTTCTGGGGCATCCTCACCCTCTATGCCGTCCGCGGCCTCGTCTCGTTCGCCTTGAACTACCTGATGGCCTGGCTCGGTCAGCGCATCGTATTCGACCTGCGATTCCAGTCGTATCGACACCTCAACCGACTATCTCTCGCCTACTACGATACGCGCCAGACGGGAAAGATCATGGCGCGCCTTACCGGCGATATCGACACGATCCAGTACATGATCTCCGGGGGGTTCGTCACATTCCTCGCGGACCTGTTCAGCGTCCTGGCCCTTCTCATCGTTCTGTTCTACAACCAGTGGAAGCTGGCGCTCGTGGCCATGGCGATCGTGCCGCTCTATGTGCTGAACTACAAGCTGTTCATTCGCCACATACGGCCTATCAGCGTAGAGCTGCGCGAGCGGTGGGATGCGATGCTTGGGGTACTTCAAGAGAAGCTGACCGGGATCAATGTCGTCAAGGCGTTCGTTCGAGAGGACTACGAGACACAGCGGTTCATGGAGACCGTGCGCGACAACTTCACGCTCGGCATGAAGCAGATGAAGATGAACCGGTCTCTCGGCGCGGTCGCCCAGATTATCCGGGCGATCGGCACCGGCGCCGTGCTCTGGGTCGGCGGCGTACTGATCCTGCACAAGCAGATGCATATCGGCGAGCTGATCGCCTTCAGCGGCTGGGTTGCGTTCCTCTACGAACCTGCCGTGCGTCTGGTTGACTTCAATGTGACAATGCAATGGGCGGGCGCCGCGCTCGACCGAATCTTTGAGACGCTCGACACGCGACCCGAGATTTCCGACGTACCGGACGCTGTTCCACTCCGGCAACTTGCCGGCGCCGTAAACCTGGAGCACCTGACGTTTGGATACGACTCTAAGAACCCTATTCTTCACGACATCAACCTTGTCGTGCGCCCGGGCGAGGTCGTCGCAATCGTTGGCCCGTCGGGGTCAGGCAAGACCAGCCTGGTCAACCTGATCGCTCGCTTCTACGATGTCAGCGGCGGTCGAATTCTGATCGACGGGATCGATCTGCGGCACGTTAAGCTGGAGTCGCTGCGCCGGCAGATCGGTATCGTGAGCCAGGAGAGTCTACTCTTCTCCGTTACACTACGGGAGAACATCGAATATGGCAGGCACGATGCGACCCGTGTGCAGATTTTCCAGGCGGCCAAGAACGCCGATCTGCACGAGTTTATTTTGAACCTTCCGCAGGGGTACGACACGAAGATCGGAGAGGATGGGATCAAGCTGTCGGTCGGCCAGAAGCAGCGCATGAGCATCGCCCGCGCAACGCTGACGGATCCGCGGATACTGATCCTCGACGACGCCACTTCCGCGCTGGATAGCCATACCGAAGCGAATGTACAGGCCGCTTTAGAGCGCCTCATGAAGGGCCGGACCTGTTTCGTGATCGCTCACCGGCTCTCGACCATTATGAGCGCGGACCGCATCGTCGTGATGGACGCGGGCCGCATCGTCGATGTGGGAACACATGCCGAACTTGTGGCGCGCCCCGGAGTGTACCAGAACCTCTACAACGAGCAGTACCGCAGCGCGCGTGAAGGCGCCATGGAAGCCCTGTTCGCGTGACCACACCTTGATCATCGTCCTGTTCCAACTGCGGCTACCTGGAATATATTTTGACGATCAAAGGAGTATTCCATTGTGGTGGGGACGAGCCAATAGCCAGCCAGATGGTGCGTAGGCGCAGCAGGTAGAGATTGTTTAGTTGTAGGGCGTCGACTGGCGCGCCCGATTCGTGTGCGCCCTACGATCGTGTAACTATCTCCCGCCCATCGGAAGTGCCGCGCCCAGCGCTGCTGTCGAGGGTGAAACAGAGTTACTTCTTGGCGCGTCAACGGATCTGTGCCGTGAGTGCTCGCGCCTTTGTAGGCGTTACACATGGGGCGGGCCAAGGCGAGATTATCCGTGACTGCCTCCCCTCCTACTTTTTTCGGAAGAATGTGATCGACCTCGAACGTGACATTCATCAACGCTTGAGGGCTATGGCAGTAGGCGCATCGGCCATGGAAACGGTTTTCAGCCTCCGTTGGCGAGGTACTGGAGACGTGGTGTGTGCCCATGGAAGGGCGTGGGGACCCACCACCTTCCCGGAAAGCAAGTGGATCGCCGCGGCTTTCTCAATCGCGTTGGCCTCGATCTGCTCGAACAATCGCTCAAGTTCTGCGTGTTCTTCCGCATTCAGGCCTTCTGTACGGCTCTGCTCCAGGAGCTGCGACAGGCGCTCCCGTACCTCGTTAGCGAGATGTGAATCGAGATGCTCGCGGATCTGCGATTCGGATTGAGATCGCTGTCGCAGGACCTGCTTATTTAACCGCCGCAGCGCCTCTTGCCTAAGAGGATCGAGCACAAACTGTATGGCTTCCGCGACAATCTCATCCGGAGACTCTTGACGTTCATCCGCTGCCTGACGAAGCATCTCGATCACGTTTTGTGGAAGATGCAGAGTTAACTCATGAATCGTTGCTCCAGCCATCTAGTCCTCGCTCGCCCTGAATCCGGCACGGTCAATCATGCGTTCCATACAGTACTACTTGGGCCATTATGGGCGAATTTTGGGTGGTCGTCAAGGCGTAAGTTTTAGCGTCCCGACGTTCAACTCCGTGGACGGCCGAACGTCGGCGTCCAGCCGCTTCTCGATCTGCTCCAATCCCCGCCGACTGTCCTCCCGCGTCAGCGAAGCCACGCAGTCGGAAGGTACATAGAGCCGCAGGTCCCCGCGCGCGCTTAGGCACCGGCTCAACATTTCGCCCGAATGTTCGCGCCCCATTTTTGGCAGTCCTTGCCTGAACACGCGCTCACACGGTAGTAACAGCCGCCCGGCCAGCATCGCGCGCCCTGTCAGCAACGTTCCTCAACTCACTTCAACAAGCCCGTACTCTTCCCGGTCCGTCTTTGTCTACCCTCATTGTAAAATAAAGTAGAAGGGTTTCTACGCATAAGTGAACCAGATCGAAAGTGTAAATAAGAGCGGAGAACAGCCTTTGAAGACGTCCAGGCAGAAATTGGCTTCGTTTCGCAATTTAGCATGCAGTCTCCCCCAACGCCTGAAACCCGCTGCCCGTAACCCCTGCAGGAATTGTCAGTCGGCGGGAGGAACATCAGCGCCGCGAACTTTGTTCGAGAGTGCCCTGATCGAAAGTTGACCGCGCGCGACACTCAAGCCAGGAGATCCCATGCAGACACTGAGCGGCAAGGAACGGCTGACGCTTCTGGCTGCACTGGTCGTCACGGTTGTATCGGGTGTGCTGAGCCACTCGAGGGCGAACGATGTTCTTGTGTTCGTGCTGTCCGGCGTTGGACTCGCGCTGCTTGCCTCCCTGGTCGGGCAGGCAACGGAGCATCTTGGAACCAGGTTGAGCCCTGGCGCGACCGGTGTGCTGCAGTCGGCGCTGGGAAACCTTCCGGAGCTCTTCATCGGAATATTCAGCCTGCGAGCCGGGCTCGTGACTGTCGTGCAGTCGGCGCTGGTCGGTTCGATCCTTGCCAATTCGCTGCTCGTTCTGGGTGCGGCCCTGTTGGTGGGAGGCCTAAAGAACGGCACGCAGCATTTCGATAGAGAGGCTCCGCGCCTCATCGTTACGTTGAGCGCGCTCGCTGTCGGAGCCCTGATGTTTCCGACACTGGCCCATGAGCTCCATACTCCGGCGTACTCGCACACGGGGGAGCTGAGCGTCGCCTGCGCCATCGTCCTCCTCATCGTATTCCTTGCCGGTATCCCGGTCCTCGCGAATGCCAAGGTGATCGCGGCTCCGGAGGAGGTCGTCAAAGACGCGATCCAGCATGCAGCCTGGCCGATGTGGCTGGCTCTCTCGATCCTCGGAGCGGCCGGACTTGGGGCTGCCTTCGTGTCGGACTGGTTCGTAGACGCGCTCAAGCCCGCAACGAAGGTCCTGGGACTGTCGGAAGCATTCACGGGGTTGGTGATCGTCGCGATCGCGGGAAATGCGGTCGAGAACGTCATCGGCATCCAGCTAGCCGCCCGCAATAAGATGGACTATGCGCTCAGCGTCATCCTTAACAGCTCGCTTCAGGTGGCGCTTGCACTGATTCCGATTCTCATCCTTCTCAGTTACGTCGTCAGCAGCCATCATCTATCGCTTGTCTTGTCGCCGCTGCTGGTCGCGGCGCTCGCGATTACCACCGTCGTCAGCACAATGATCGTCTACGACGGCGAATCCAACTGGATGGAAGGGGTTGCATTGATCGGCCTCTACGGGATCATCGCCGCCGCCTTCTGGTGGGGATAGCGGCCCGAACGGGCGCCCGGCAGACGAAGTGAAGAGCGCGA
>JBBQVV010000088.1:0-18760 GCA_038211235.1 Chthonomonadales bacterium
AACGCGCTTGAGATCGCCTGGGCAAGGGCTCCGGTGGGAGCGGTCGAGCCACCTGGCTTCATGATCTCCCAGAACAACGTATGGTTCGCGTGGCCGCCGCCATTATTCCGTACGGCGGTGCGGATGGCCTCCGGAACCGTGCTCAGGTTGGAAATCAACGCCTCGACGGTCTTCGTCGACAGATCAGCGTTGTCCTTCAGGGCAGCATTCAGGTTGTTGACATACGCGGCATGATGCTTATCGTGATGGATTCGCATCGTCTGTTCGTCGATGTGCGGTTCCAGAGCCGCATAGTCGTAAGGCAACGGCGGAACGGTGTATTCAGGCATGGGTTCGTTCTCCTTCTTGGGATCTCCATCCCACCTTGCTCGGTCTCGCGTACCACGAAGCCGGGCGACGATGGAGGCCGTCTCAGGCCTCTTCTGGTTGTAGTAGTGTACCGCACAGCCTGGGAAAAATGCCGGCCGCCGCGTCCACACAACGCGATTTGCCGGAACAGTGGCCGGCTCCGGCTTGTGGCATAATAGACGATGTCGCCGGCCGAATATCACGCGCTGCTCGCCGAGGTCCGAGCATGTAAGTTTTGTGCAAGCCGGCTTCCGGCCGGACCGAGAACTGTGGTTCGGGCCGCCGTTACGGCGTGAATAGAGCAATGCAATGAGGCCAAACACATCATGGTCGTCGGACATCCCGGATCGCCGCGGCATGGCATGGCCACTCGAAATCGCCGCCGCGTCGCTGCTGCCGACAGCCATTTCGAACGTTACCCTGAAGGGGCTGATGGGATCGGTGTTTGTATCGGCGTCCGCTCCCGCGATATATGCCGACCTGGAGATACTGTACCTACCGGGGCTGCGAAGCGCAGGGATCCAGGCTGAAACCGCTCAGCTCAAAGGTATCGGAGACTCGAAATCAACGGTATCGCAAATGGCCGCCGGTGCGATCTACGGGTTCGTTGGAGAGCCGTTTCATGAGGAGGGCGAGCACGAAGAGCCGCCCGAACCGGCTGCGGAGCCGGTTTCGCCGCTAGCTGACCGGGACCGGACCAGGCTGATGGTCTCCTGCGGGGTTGCGCGGGAGGCGAGCGCCTGCGGGCTGGCGTGGGAAGATCCGTCCGGGCAATCGCACGTCGAGTCGCTCGACGACCTCCGCGCGCACTTCTCGCGCATCGTCCGGCTAATCAAGATCCCGCACCGGTTCTCACGACGCAAGGCGGTATCGGCGGCCGTTCTTCGGACAACGCTATTCGCTCTCGCCTTCCCCGATAGATTCGTCGGCGACACCGAAGTCGATTCCGCCGTGCGATCGGGCGCGTCCAGATTCCTGATCGATGCGGCAGGGAGCGGGCGTGATCCCCTGTCGCTGCGATGGCGACAGGCGGGCGAGCGGTTCGCGGAGGACCGGCCGGATGCTGCCCTGGGCCATCTCTACGATGCGATACTTCGGAGCCTCGACCTACCCGAATCGATTCGCGGCACTCTTTCATCACCGGCCGAAGCGCTGCCCACCGGGATGCAGGTTCGCGAGCTGATCTATCTGGCGAGGGCCGGCAATACGGCTCTCAAAGTGCTGGCGGCGTCCCGTCTCTCCTGCTCACAGTCGACCGCCGCCGTGCTGCACACGCTTGAACAACTCACGTGGGCGGCGGACCCGCTCGTCCGCGCCGCCGCCACGCGGGCTCTCGCCCGGGTAATTCATGCCGGGCACGGAGACCCGACGCTACCTTCGTCACTCCGATCGGCTTGTGAATAGCATCCCATCGGGCAAGCCCGACCCAAGGATGAATGAACAGCCGACGCTTGTCAGTATGTTCATTGCGCGACCAGGTTCGGTCCTGGAGCTACGCCTTCGGCAATCCGTCCGGGATCATTGGAAGTGAGCGGAGCGCGAGGCCGGCAGCGTCGAGGATCGCATTCCTGATTGCGGGCGCGATCGCGACGATCGGCGTCTCGCCCGCGCCGGCGGATGGCAGATCCCTGCGGTCCACAAGCACCACTCCTATCGGCGGAACGTCGCCGAATCGTGGGACACGGTATTTCGAGAATCGACCGTTGGTGACTCGTCCCTGGTCGAAATGGATGGCTTCGAACAGCGCACCGCCGATACCCATAACAGTCGCTCCCTCCACCTGATTCTGAAGATGGGTTGGATTCACTACCGCGCCGCACTCGAACGCGGCCGTGATCCGGTTCAGCGTGACGCGACCGGCCGCGCGGTCGACGTCAATCTCGACACAGTTCGCGACGTAGCCGCCTTTCTCCATACCGCATGCGAGCCCGAATCCACGGCCTGGCTTCGCCTGCCGGCGGTCCCAGCGGAACTCTTTCGCGGCCGCCTCCAGCACGGCGAGAAGTCGCTCGTCCTTCAGGTTCTTCCGACGGAACTCGAGCGGATCCAGCTTTGCGATGCGCGCCAGGTCGTCCATGTGCGCCTCGCGAGCAAAGTGATTTGCAGTCGCGGCAAGTCCCCGATAGGAGCCCTGACGAAGGGGAGAGGCGGCGTTATGGAACTGCTCCTTCCGCGTGCCGACCTCGTAGGGCGAAGGAAGGCCCGAACCGCCGGAGTTGTAGTTGTGGAACTCCCACTCTTTCAGTTTGCCGTCGGAACCGACCGTCGCGGCGATATCGATTACGCCCGCCGGGCGGAAGTAGGCCCAGTTAAACTCCTCCTCACGCGTCCAGACGAGCCTTACCGGCCCTCGCGCGCCTTTAGCCAGCCGCGCCGCCTCAATTGCCGCCTCGCCCGTATGCTTGCCGCCGTATCCCGAGCCGGTATCGGGCGTTACGACGCGGACGTTCGCCTCCGGTATGGCAAACGCCTCGGCGAGCTCTGACCGGACTCCGAATGGACGCTGCGTGCCTGTCCAGACCGTCAGCCGGTCGCCCTGCCACTCCGCGACCGCGGCGCGGGGCTCGAGAGGCGCATGGGCGATGTACGCGATCGTGTACGTCGCAGCCATGAGCGGCACACCGTCGAATCCCTTCGCCGTCCGCTCGACGCCGTTCTGCCGCAGCGTGCTCCACAGAGCCGGCTCCGACGCCTGTGCAGGTATCACCCACTCCGCCTTGATGAGAGACGCGGCGTGTGCGGCGGCGTCCGAGTTCGGCGCTGTCACGCCCAGAAGGTTACCATCCCTCACAACCGTCACGCCCGGCAGCGCGGCGGCCGCGGCAGTATCCGCGGACCTTAATGTTGCACCCCAGGCCGGAGGGCGCACGACCTTGGCATAGACCATTCCTTCGCGGGAGACATCCGACGTGTACGCGTGGCGGCCGGTCACAAAAGCGCGTCCATCGGCTTTGGGCGCGGAGGTTCCGGCAACGGACCAGTTCTGACGCGGGGTCTCCATGATGCCGGCCGGAATTTCGCGCGACAGCTTCTGGCCCTTCAACAGCTCGCCGTAAGTCGCTTCGCGATGAGATGCCGTATCCCTGACCTTGCCGTCTCCCACGGTCAGCGATTTGCGCTCGACCTGCCAGGTTTCGGCCGCGCGGTCCAGCAGCGCCTCGCGCGCGGCCGCTGCTGCCCGGTGCATCATTGGCGCCATGGTAGGCGTCGTGCGGCTGCCAAACGTTCCCATATCGTATGGCGTCAGCTCCGTGTCGGCCATGACCATCGTCACGGAAGCTGGTGGAATTCGCAGCTCTTCCGCTACCGCCTGGGCAAGCGACGTCCGGATGTTCTGGCCGACCTCCGCCTTACCGGTGTAGCCGGTTACGACTCCGTCCTCGCTGAAGTGGAGCCATGCCCCGATATCGGTGGGACCGCGGCCCCCGCGGAGCTGCCCAGCGCCACGGCGGCCCGCCTCCTGTGCTTCGGCGTCCGGCGATAGCACGATCACCAGAAGCCCCGCGCCAAGCGTGCGGAATAGATCGCGGCGGGTCAGGCCAAAGTTGTAACGCGGGGCAGCCAGGAGCTCATAGCGCTCGGCTTCGATCAAAGTGCTTGTAGTCATGCCTTCCTCCCCGCGGACTTTACCGCCCGGAGAATCCGACGGTATGTACCGCAGCGGCAGACATTGCCCTGGAGTGCATGCTCGATCTCCGGTACGCCAGGCGACGGACTCTTCCGCAGGAGTCCCACTGCCGACATGATCATGCCGGGAGTGCAGTAGCCGCATTGAAGGGCATCTGCATCCAGAAACGCCTGCTGTACCGGGTGCAGCTTGCCGTCCTTCTCCAGCCCCTCGACCGTCTCGACCGATCGATTACCTACCGAGGCGAGCGGCGTAATGCACGAACGCACGGCTTTGCCGTCGAGAAGCACCGTGCACGCTCCGCACTGCCCTTCGCCGCAACCGTAGTGGGCACCCGTGAGCTTCATGTCATCACGAAGTACGCTAAGGAGCGTCCGATCGCCGTCCCCCGGCACCGTCCGCGCCATGCCGTTGACGCGGAGCCTTACGGTTTCAGCCATGATGAATACCCTCCCAGGAAGTCACTCGTTCGTTCCTACTCCGGTCGCTCGAATAATCAAGCGGAGCAGGCAGTCGCTCTCAGTCATCCATGCCCAACACGGCTTGCGCCGCGTTATATCCCGGCGCGCCGAATACGCAGCCGCCCGGATGCGCGCCGCTGCCGCACAGATACAGGCCAGGGAGCGGCGTCCGGGCGCCCCAGAAGCCTCGCGACGGGCGCTGCGACCATAACGAATCGGGCAGAAGGTCGCCGTGGAAGATATGGCCGCCGGTGAGGCCGAAACGCGCCTCCAGATCTCTTGGCGTCAGGATCTGGCGATACTCAATAGACGCCGGCACATTGGGCGCGTAACGCCCAATTATGTTTATGACCCGGCCGGCGAATCGCTCTCGCTCCGTATCCAGATCCAGGCCCGCACGCAGATTGTACGGAAAGTACTGTACAAAGAGCGACAGGATGTGCCTCCCCGCGGGAGCCAGACTCGCATCTGTCGCCGTTTGCAGGTACATCTCGATCATCGGCTCGGTCGAGGGCGCGCCCTGCCGGGCCTCCTCCCACGCCTTCTCGAGGGCGTCCATGCCCGGGCAGAGGTGCACGGTGCCGAGGTGCTCGGGTCCCGGATCGGTTCCGCTCCTGGGCGGCAGGCACGTAAACCGCGGCAGCTCGGTAACGCCCAGATTGATCTTCGCGGAGGCGCCTCCTCGGGTCTTGAGCGCCATCCATGCGGGCTCGGTATGAGCGTCTGTCCGAAACAGCTCCGGCGGGAGAAGCTGAGAAAACGTGCGGTGAGGATCGGCATTCGACAGGACCACGGGCGCCAGCAGCTCCTCCCCGTCCGCGAGCGCGACTCCGACCGCTCTTCCTCCTTCCCGGAGTATGCGATCCACCGTTGCTTCGGTGCGGATCTCCCCGCCTGCAACCTGGAGAGCCTGCGCCAGCGCTTGCGTAATCCGGCCCATGCCGCCTCGAACGTATCCCCATGCTCCCCTCGCTCCAAGAATGCGGCCCAGATAGTGGTGCAGCAGCACGTAGGCCGTACCGGGCGTCGACGGTCCGCCATAAGTGCCAATTAGCCCGTCGGTCGCGAGCACCGTCTTGAGCGGGTCGCTTTTGAACCTTGCATCGAGCAGATCGCGAACGCTGCCGGTTACAAGCTGTTCATACAGGCGGCCGGCGCCTGCGCGCTCGAACGCTTCCTGGACCTCGTCCGCCGTGGGCGGCTCGCGCATCAGAAAAGGCTCGACGATCGCAGCGGCCCGCTCGACGTCCGCCTCGAACTGGAAGTAGGCATCCACATCCTGCGGCGCATCGGCACAGAATCGTTCCAGCTCCCGTCGAGTCTTCTCGGCGTCGGGATAGAGTGAAAGGAACCGGCCGTCCGGAAAGGGAGCATATCCGGCGGTCTCGCGCGGGTAGACCTCAAAGCCGTACCGGGGTAGGTCCAGCTCGCGCACGATTTGCGGCTGCAGCAGGCTGCAGAGATAGGCGGCGGTCGAGACGCGATATCCCGGCCAGACCTCTTCGGTGACGCAGGCGCCGCCGACGATGTCTCGCCGCTCCAGCACCAGTACGCGCCGTCCGGCCTTCGCCAGGTAGCAGGCCGCGATCAGGCCATTGTGGCCCGCTCCGACGACGAGCGCATCGTAGTGTGTCAAACCAGAAATACTCCTCTAAGAAAAAAGGCCCCCTCCTCGGTAGGAAGGGGCCCAATAGCGCGTTACTGCGGGTCAGTGTTGGTTGGCGGCGTTAGGATACAGGTTCGGTCGGACCGTCTCGTAGAACAGATCCGTCGTTCCAGCACGGGTGCTCGTCCAGAAAACCCATAGCTCCGAGCCTTGCGGATACTGGAACGGGATGCCCGAACCACCGGGGCCCGAGGGTCCCGTGCGAAGGGTCGCCGGGATCTGGAACGCCGTCACCTGCCCCTCGTTCACCGCGGAGTCGGTCGGCAGCACCACTTCCGGAGTCGTGTAGTCAACAAACGGCGAGTTCGGATCGACTACCTGCGACGTCGATGAGATTTCGTCTCCCCACGCCACGCGGTAGACCAGGTTGCCGGACTGGCCGCCGACGAAGCTGTAGTTGATCGTCACGAGCCTTCCTTCGTCCAGCTCCGTGAAGTAGACGCGGCCGCGAACCCAGTCGACCTCGTACGGTCCCTGGTTGCCTGAGACCGTCAGGTTGGTAATGCTATATTGGCCATTGTTGTTCGTGAGCGCGACCGGACGCGGGAGCCGCGCCATCAGGCGCATCGCCTTATAGAAGAGCGTCGATTTGACCGAGCCGCTGACGTCGCTCTTACGATACAGCACCCAGAGTCGCGGCATGCCCGTGCCCGAGTTGACGTTCGCCGGAATGCCGAAGACGACCTGCGGCGAGGTCAGGCTGCGGCGCTCGTCGGTCGAAGCCATGTTGATGTCTCGCTCCATGATCGCGACCGGATTCTGGTTGCTTCCGGGCGAGGTCGTCGCCGATCGCTGCGCGAACGCCGGGTCGTTGGCTGTGAAGTTGCCGTATCCGGCCGTCCGCACGATGTTGGTCTCATCACGCGAGGTATTCAGGCGCATCACCATTGGCGTGTAGTTTACGTAGATCGCGTCGTTCCGTCCCGGAGCGACCTGCGGGAATGTCACCGTGCCCGAGCGGGGATCGATGACGATCTGGCCGCCGAGCGTCGAGTCGTAGTAGATCAGCCCGGAGGCGGGATCGTACCTTCCGACCGGGAAGTGGTCGCCGTTCGCATCCGTCGTAAACCCTTTGTTTGCGGGCACGAGCGGCACGATCGGGCCGTAGTTCCTGCTGATATACAGCTTGATCCTCGACTCTTTGTCGGTTGGTAACAGCTCACCGTGAGGGCCGCTGCCATAGGCCCATGCCGCATCGCGAGCGGCATAGCTGAACGTGTTGCCGCTCCGGCTCATCTGTTCGCCGACCACTTCAGGAAGCGGCGTGATCGAGAGCGTGAAGTTGGTCGGATCGATCACATAGCGCGAAAGCATCGTCTCGACGGTGCGGCGGTTCTTAAGAACTCCCGTATAGACCACGTCGATTACGTCGATCGCCTTATTGTTCACCGTGTCCCACGACTGATGGTAGATAGGTGACGGGTCGCTCTGCCATGAGAGAGCATCCGGAGTCTCCAGTCGCGTGTCCCTGCTCCAGGACGTGGCCGGGAATCCGCCCGCGGACCCCTGGGTGAAGTTATAGTAGAGTTGGGTCTGTGAGCCGTTGCCCGCATGCCAGAATAGGTAGATGAAGTCGCCGGCGCCGGTCGCGAGAATTAGCGGCTTCGGACTCTGCTTGCTGAGTGCCGGATCGTTCAGCATCGACTGGATCTTTGTCGGGTCCGGGGCGGCGTTGCTGCCCGGTGGCACGGGCGCGTATACGGTTCTGCTCTCCGTAAACTGCGTGGTCGAGCTCGCGGCGCCGTTGCCCTGCTGCTTCTCGATCACTCCCTGCCAGAAGAGATAGGCTGTCTGCGCCACCTTCGAATAGTCGTGAGGCGGCCCGGCAAACGTCCTTACGGCCGCAGACGGACTCGCGTACTTCACCGTGCGGGGAATCCGAACGCCCGGCACGTACGGAATGTTTAGCAGAGCCGCCTCCGTCGGGTCCGACGGGAACAGCTCGGCCAGCCTTACCGGCTGACCGCCGCCGCCGTATCCGGGGAAGAGGCCGAAGGTATTGGTTCCACCGACGGTCCACCAGGCGCCGTTGGCGAACTTGCCCGTGCCCTGATTGCCGAAAGTCCAGCCGCCGAGCCCCTCCAGCAGCGCGGTGTAGCCGAGCGCCACGGGCGCGTCCGCGACCGGGAGACCGGCTCGCGGCCCGTTCAAGGTGATGAACGGACTGCCGTTGGGTTGACGCGGTGTCGACCAGTAGAGGCCGATCTGGTAGTTGTTGCCGCCAGTCGGCTGGAACAGCGCCGCGGGCAGCATATTGAAGCCGAACGGAGGGTTCAGCAGGTCACGAAGCGGGTTGTTGTTCACGTCATACGGGTTGGCGCTCAGCAACCCCTGCTGGAACGTTTCGACCTGAGCGAGGGTGCCCTGTGTCACTCCACCCGTGATCCTGGCCTCTCGCACTGTTTCCCTTAGTATGAAGGTCGGATCCGCGTGGTTCTCGACCGGCGTCCGCGCTCCCGTCGTGAGATCCCTGACGGCGTTGATGGCTCCGTCATGCGAGTCCAGGAAGCCGCCCTGACCGTCCGGATTGAAGCCGTTCGAGGCGATCAGCCACTCCTGCCACTGGATGGGCACGTTGTCCTCGAAGGGATAGACTGGCGCCGAATAGATTCCGACCGGCGCGCCGAGGGGTATCGCCAATCCGATCTTCGGATGCTGCAGCGTCAGGCCGTCGATCGCGGTGGCGTCATAAGGCGTGTCTGGTATTGTCGCGATGGTCCCGGACGCATCGCCTACGCGCGGCTTATGCACGGTGGGCTGCACCTGCACACCATCAAGTATCCAGCCGCGCACGCCGAAGGGCAGAGCGTTGGTCGTCTGGAGCCCGGAGGGGGCCGCGGCCTGAATGCCCGCAAGCGTCACATACGGATTCGGGATGGGCCATAGATCACGCTCCGGGAAGGTGGTCCCCAGATTCTGGCTGGCCTTGCTGACATGATCGAACGACGAGACCGCGCCGGGTCCGCGCGCCTGTCGGTTTGCCGGGCCCAGATAGGGCACCGCCGGAAGAGTCGCGTTTGTCTGATCGCTGGTGAGCGCGAGCGGAATCAGGCTGGGCGCCGTTAACGGCGCGTCCGCCATCATCTTACCGATCCGGACGTCGGATAGGTTGAGATTGCTCTCGTTCACCAGCGTAAACGGCAGGAAGAACTGGCCGAGCTGGTTCGGGTCGTCCCACGGCGAAAGCGCCGGCCAATCGAGGGTCACGCTTGGCGAGAATGGCACCCGGAAGTCCGGCGGATTGTTCCCGAGCAGCAGATCGCTGATTCCCGTTCCGTGTGGATGCTTACCCAGATCGAGGGTCTGCTCTTCGACGCGCATCTTGACGCTCGGCGGGACGGTCAAGCCGACTTCGAGGGCCCGGTATGCCTGCGTAATCGACGCCTCGCCGTCGCCCCGCGCATCACTGAAGATCGCCTGCGGGTTGAATCGCGCCGGACCGGTCGCCGTTCCGGGCGTAACGGCTTCCACGATGACCTCGCCGACGTACCCACCCGCGGGATAGGCGATGCCGGACTGAATGCCGACGGCCGTTCCGGTCGCTGTCGAAAGCGGTCCAAGGATGGGAGGTTTGCCAACGCTTCCATTCAGGTTACCGCCGATATCGACAAATACCGATCCGAATGTGAATGGCGTGCCATCGGCGCGCTTCCACGTCTCGACGCCGCGGTTCACGTTCGCGGGCTGGAATTTCCGCACGGATGCGGTCATTGTAATCTCGGTCGGGACGATCACGCGCGCGTCGGGATCCGTGGTCGGGTACTGCGGCTGCGTCAACGATATGACGCCGTTGACGGCATCCTGTCCGCTCGCGGCGGTTCTCAGGTCGAGACCGCTCGGGGGCAGACTGGGATAGTCCCGCGTGTCCTGTGCGTCGTTCGGCATCAGGTCCCATGGCAGCGGGTTCATCACCGAGCTGTCGGCGCCGTGCCACCCCATCGGCTTCGTCAGCATGCGCACCCTCAGCACCCTTGACGGTCCCCCGGACGCGGTATCGCCAAGGTTACTGCGATCCGCGACCCAGAATGGAGAGACCTTGTTTCCCCCTGCGTTTACCGCGCGATAGATCGCGCTGCTGCCGTGAGGGATCATGCCGATCGGCGCGAAGACGGACTTGATCGGACTCGTCAGCGTGTTCGCCGTCGCGTAAGGATTGGTAACCCTATTTCCGTTGGAGGCGACCTGCAGTTGATTCTGTATGGTCGCTGCCGACGGTCCCATGCCGATGATGTTCGGCTGGTTGCCGGCTGTCGAGTCGCCGGCGGTTCCGGGCGCGCCTTGATAACTCCGAACGGTCACGGCGAGAGGGTTCGAGATGATCACATCGCGCCGCCGGCCCATGCCGGCCGGATTGCCGGCGGTCGGAGCCACCTGGTTCGGGTTCGACGGTAGGACAGGATTGGCAGCGCTGGCAGTCGTGTTGTCGCCCTGCTGCGGCACAAGGCCCACGTAGTCATGCTGACCGAGCTGCAGGAAGTTGGAGCTCTCCGAAAACTCCTGCGGCGTGGCGTTCGTATCGAGGGCAACGCTCTGCGTTATGACGGCTCGCGCAGTCACACGGTATCCATTGCTGCCAGGAGTGAACGCCTTGGCGCCGTCCGGAAGGATCGGCAGCTTGTAGTAGACCGCATACGGGTAGACTCCGAAGGAGCGCTGATCGTTGTTCTGATGCTGCAGGCGATCCCCGCTGGGATTCGACATTGCGTTGCGATTGCCGCTTGGATCGTCCGTCCCGTAAATGATCGCCTGGTTCGCTTCGCCGGGAGTGACGATCGCGCGATCAACCGGCCACGTAAAACCGCCCGTCGCGCCATTCGGACTGGATATAAAGGTTGGAGCGGCATTAAGGGTTGCGTTGATGGACGGCTGCCCGGGTTGAGAGATCGTCAGGAATACCTGAATCGTCGGCACTCCGGCAGCGCCTGCGGCAGGATGTGTGCCCGTCTTGTAGTTTTGTGGCTGCGCATGGTAGACGCCGTAGGCGGCTATGTAGAGGCTGTCTCCCCAGTCTACCAGGGCGGGCCACGTCGTCTTATCGGCGATCCCGGTCAGCGGGTCGATGGCGCCGACGATCGGATCCGCCGTGTTGGTGTATGTGCCGCCGGTGCGATTTCTGGCCGGCGTCTTCAGTTGCGGCACCTTGGTCATCTGCGCATAGTCCACCGCACGGAACAGGTTGAGACCGCGCAGGTCGATGGAGATGCCAGCGGCGCTGATGCCGAAACCGGTTTCGGGCGGCTCTCCGGCATCCAGCGTATCTCCCAGGCCGTTCGTCCCGTTGCCCACGCCGTAGGCACGCAGCTGACCGTCCTCGCTGCCCTCCCATATCAATCCGTTTACCAGACTGGCCGATGCGAGGCGCGAATTGTTCGCATCGAAATGGCCCCAGACAACCGGCAGCAGCGGTGTGCCATTTATTATGCCGAGCGGCGGCCCCGGATCGGGTCGGGCCGAGACGCCCCAGATCGCGCCGTCGTCGTCCGCAAAGACAACGGTCGGCACTTCATTCACGGTGTCGGTAGTCAGACCCAGAATGCCGGTGATGCGGCTGGCGGTAGGAGAGCATCGGGTGCTCCCGCCGCTGAAGGTCTGTCCTGTCGCGATGTTTAAGGGTGATCCGACAGAGAGCGCCGGAATTCCGTAGACGGTGCTGTCTCCGCCTACCACATAGCATATATCGGTCGCGACCGGGTTTGGGTTGGGCAGCGCTGAGTTGATCTCGGCCATCGAGAGCAGCATCGGCGCGGTGCCGTTAAACCCTGGATCCAGCGGCGCCGAAAGCGAGTTGTTCGGGTCCGGAAACGGCGGGTTGTTCGTAAACGGAAACACCCATTGAGCCGAAGTGTTCGCGAAAAACGTGGGCGCCGTCCCCAACGGCGGATCCGCGTTGATGCAGTAGACCCGGCCGGCACACGTGAAGTAGAGGAACGGGCTCGTGCCGCCGGTTGGCGTGAACAGTGCTGGGGTGCTCAACGCCGCGCCCAGCGACTGCGTGTCCTGCGCCGAACCGGGTAGGTTCGGATAGACCCAGCTGCGCCGATCCCCGTATTTCGGGTTGTTCTGGTTATCGATACCGTTGAATACATCGCGATTGGCGAGCAGCGCGAACATATGGCCGTCCGCGGAGCCGATGTAGAACGGATTCGTCCCGCCGGCATGAATGACCTGGAATGCGGGCGAAGAGGGGAACGCAATCTTGTCAGGCTCGTCGAAAATCGTGTTGGTTCTACCCGCACCGCCTCCTCCGGGGGCGCCGGAGCCGAACGCGGCATGAAACGCGTCACCGCTGAAGTGCGGCCAGGTCCAGTAGCGCTGCGTGGTGCCGGGAATGCTGAACGGTATTCCGGTCACGGCGTTGAGCGCGTCGTTCTGGTGAGTCTTATCGTAGATGAAGTCGCCGCGGCCGCCGGCATCGAAGGTGTATACCCGGCCATTCATGCCTCCGATGATAATAATCTGCGCGCCGGTGGGATTGACGGGGTCGTCGATGACCATCGGCGCGGCCTGTATGCCCGTGAACGGCACCTGAGTGTCCGCGCGAACGATGAAGTTGCCTGCAGCGGCGGGATTCGGAATGATGTCGCCGTCGACGTAGTTCCGCTCCGGCGCGTTAAGCTGATCCGCGCCCCAGGGCGGCTGAGCCGTCAGTGCACCGTTTCCGCTTCGAACCTCAAGCGTGTCCAGCGCGGCGATTCCCGTCGCGTAGGGCCTCGATGCGTTGTAGTTCGGGTCGTGCACCGGGCCGGGCAGCAGTCCGGCAAGCGATTCCGCTGCCGTCAACGGCCGATAGGAAGGATAGACCCAGTAGGCTGACGTCGTGTTCTGGTTCACCAGGGGCGGACCGGTTATCCGCCGGTTGCCGATAGGATCCAAGGCGTAGACGTGGCCGACGGCTCCGATGGGGTTGGTCGTGACGAAGTAGAGGATCGGGCGCAAGATGCCGTCACGGCATCGCACGTTCGCCAGCAGCGGAGTGACGGTCGACGTGCCGCTCCCGGAAAACGCATCCGGGATACCGGCGTATCGCCAGCGGATCCGGTCAACGGAAACCGTCTGCGTCGTAACGGCGTTCACCAGCTTAGTCGCGTTGCTGTTCCTGCTGTCGATGCAGTAGAACACTGGCGCGGTCACGTTGAGAGTCGGATCGGTCACCAGCGGATTCGCGGCCGTTACCTGCTTCGTCGGGTCGAACGGAATGATCGGAGTCGTGTTCGGCACGCCCTCCTCGCGGGCAACATAGACCAGCGGCTGCGTATCGTTCGCATCGATATCGAACGCGCCCGCAGGCGGCGATTGGAACGGCGGGTTCGTGAACTTATTCGTTCCAACGACTGCCCCGAGAATTCGGCCGGACGGCGATACGGAGTAGATCGCCGGGTTGGCGGCCGTCACCGGATTTCCGTCGGCGGTCTGCGCCAGCCCCGCTGAAGCGCCGATGATCGGCTGCGGATTGAAGCGCACGGCATCGGCGGTGATCAGGGGGGCGGTCAGGAACAGAGTCTGGTCGGTGACATCGTCCGGCGTCAGCGTGTAGAGCGTCACGACCGGCTGGTAGCGCGGGTCCCCGTTGTAGTCGAAGGCCGCGGGCGTTCTGCCGCCCGGCGCGATGTTTATCCACCCCGACTGCCCCAGGTCCACCAGGTAGAGCCTGCTGTAACGGGGATCCGTAACGCCGGCAAGGATCTGCTGGCCGTTCGCTCCAACGGTCTGCACATTGTTCGGGTCTGCAACGGTAGGCGCATGGCCATAGCTGACGCGCACAATCGCTCGTGTCACGTTAGGGTGCGCGAAGTTGCCGATCACGGTTCCGTCGCCGGGCGAATAGATGTCAATCGTGAACCGCGAGGGCCGCGTATTCGTGGCGTTGTTATTGTTGTTGGGATCCCGGAAGCCTCCCAGTTCCCAGACAGCGGTCGGAGTCGCCGTCGTCTTCAGGACGTTCTCTACCGCCGCATAGACCTCCGGCGTAACGTAGGGCAGCGCCGCAAGCTCGCCCTGGGTGGCGGCGGACTGGCCGCCTCCGGGGCGAGTCACCAGGAAGTCGTTGTGAATCGCGGTCGCAAATCCATAGTCGAACGTATAGACCTTACTGAAGTCCGTGCTGAACGAAAAGCCGCCCGCCGGCGAGCGATAGTCGCCCACGGCGCCCGGAGCGACGTTCGGCGGCTGCGTCCAGCCCCCAATCAGAAAGGCATGGGCCATATCGATCGATACATTGCCGGCGACGAGCAGCGACCGAGGCTGGACCCGCACGGTATTGCCGCTCAGGTCCGAATCCTTATTCGGATCGTTCGCGTTCGGGTTGTCTACGATCTCGTTCGGAAGCGTGCTGCTGATCGTAAGGTTGCCGGTCGTCGTGATATCCGTGGTGCGCGGAAAAACAATTCGCCGAACCGCGTGCCATGGATCGTTGTTCAGCGGCGAGCTTCCGTCCGGATTGCCTGCCGCGTCGTTCACTCTGGCGTTGAAGTTGTTCTTTCCGAGTCGATTGGCGACTCCTGCGGGGCCGGCGCCAGGGGCTGGGGGCACGTTGATCTTGCCGGTCACATTTGCAAAGTTGCCGGCGCCGCGATCCATGACCCAATCGATGCCGTCGAACAGCGCGACCTGCGCGCGCGCTCCCGGCGAGGACGAAACCAGGCACGCCAGCGCAAACGCCGCAGCCGTGAGGGCGCGCGCCGCAGCCGCAGCGAGCAGGTGAGCCGGCCGCGCCGATCTGGTCGATCGCCCGCTGGGAAGAGTTATGTTGTGAGGTTTATTCATGCTCGATATTCACATTCGACTATCAAAACGGTCGTGACGCCGACGAAGGCTGTTCCAGGAGATAGGTGGCGGTCCCGCCTCCAGCCTGTCCAATTGTCCTCTTGATCGGCTTCGTCAACGGATTGTTGTTTGCGTCCAGGCCTGGCATATTTTCGTTCGGCACCATCCAGACGATGGAGCTGCCCGCGTTCCGGATAAGCACGCTTGGCGTGCCCCCGTTTTGCGTGTAGAGCAGGAACGGCGAAAACGTCATATCGTGGTGAACGTATCCGTCGAAGAAGGGCTGGGTCGTGTGCAGATAGTAGTCCAGACTGCGCACCTCGAAAACCTCTCCGTGAAGCTCGCCGGGCAGTACGCGGAGGTCTCCGAACACCCGTCCGACGCTATCCAGGCCCGAGTATCCGTTGGTTACCAGGTACCGCGGTTTGTAACCGATCACGTTTCCGGAGGAATCGAGATAGGGATCCGCGTCCTGAAGTCGCTGGATACTCATCGCCCGCAGCGGGCGGCCCGTCATCGCGAAGTAGTCGTCCGATGTCAGCATCCACTCCACCAGCGCTTCTGTTCCCGCGAGGGCCTTGCCGCCCTGTGTTCCCTGTGTTCGATCCGCGGCGTTACTCGGGCGAAGCAGGTAGACGCCGTTCGAATCGGCAAGAAGATACTTCTGCACCGTGGTCCGGTTTCCGTTGACATCGAATGCAGCGTCCTCGATCTCCCGTACATAGGTAGGATTGGCGATGGAGTGCCTCAGTACGTTGCCGTTCCCATCGACCGCGACCTTACCGTTCGAATCCAGGAACGCGAAGGAGTTCACCACGGCGGCGACGTCACCGTCCAGCGCGGGAGTGGCCGGATACCGCTTGATCACCATGATGCCGGCGCCGGGTCCCTGCGTGTCCACGCTGGTCAATCCCACGGGCCTGGTAGATGGATCCAGCGCCGCCAGCTTCAGATTGTCGACCGCTGCGACCATAAATGTCTGGTTCGGACCGGGGGTCGGCAACGTGAACTGCTGCATGGTTCGATAGCGGATGTTTCGATTTTGTTCCCCGAGCGATCGAGTAACGAATACGACCTGCCGCAGCATGGTCACCGTACTGCCGTCCGAGCCGGCAAGCGTTATGGGAGTGTTCGTCTGATCGACGACGTCCACGATCTCCATGCCCCGGAAGTTGCCGCTGTCCGAAACGATGTAGTGCGTGGCATAGTAGTAACCCGCGGGTCGGGAGTAGGTGACTCCCGTCGATGGGTTGAAGAACGAAATCGCGCCGTTGAGCGACGAGTCGATGTAGGTCTGCACGTCCGTGGGCGAGCTGAGCGACAGCGGATCGCCGGGCCGCAGGAAGTGCATGTCGTTGTTGAGCGCGTGGAGCTCCCATGAGACCAGCCCGCCCCGGCTCATCTGCACGATGCGGTTGTTGCCGGTATCGCAGACCAGGTACTCGCTTAAGCCAGTCCGCCGTACGATGCTCGGCCGATCCAGTGAGATCCGAGTGTCGATGACCTGCCCTCCGCCCGGCGGCACGATCGTCGCGCCCCCTGCCGTCGAGACCGTCTGCGTCGCGTCGATGCTCTGGACGGCGCCGCCGGCATGGTCCACCTCCAAAAGGCGATGGTTGTCCGCGATAAGGGTCAGCTGGTTGTCGAGCGCCACCAGGCCGCGCGGCGAACCCATCACCACGATACCGGTGGTGGCGAGCGGCGGGCTGAAGATCCGGTTGTTCGAGATGGCCGTAACGCCGGTCTTATCGGCCGGATCGACGATACCCACCTGGCGATGGACGCGCAGCGAGCCATCGGAGCGATACAGGCTGGTTTGGCCGCCGTTGTTCTGAATGCCCGTGAGATCGAACGAGATCAGGCTGCCGAGCGCGTACTTAGCAAGCGCGCCCTCGCCAGGGCCGGAGCCGAAGTAGAGCGTATCGCCCACTACCGTGAGGCCGGAGTTCGGCTGCACGTCCATACATACATTTGCAAGATCGGCAGGCAGCTGCGCGGCAAACGTCGGATTGATCGGCACGATCGACCACCAGAGCAGATTGTCCAGCGGGCCGTAGCCCGTGTTCGCGTTTACGAGGGGGTCGGTCAGCCGCGTGGCGCCGATGCGTACCCAGATAGGCAACGCGCCGTTAAAGGTATCGCCCCCATTGGCCGAGCGGTAATCCGTGATCGTCACGCTGCTGCTGATCCGATCCACGGTAAAGCCCACGCCTTCAAATAGCTGGATATACCTGGGATTCCCCGGTGTAGAGTTGACGAGGTCCACCTGCTCTAGCGTCACCTGCAGCTGCGCTCCGTTCGAGACGGTATCAAACTTGACAGGCGTTCCGTTCTGGTTGATTGTAAAGGTATTGGACGGGTTCGACCGCAGCGCAAGGATGATCGCCGCATTGAAAGCGACGCCGTTTAGAGTGGCCGGCTGAACATGGCAGAAGCCGACCTCGTAGACCACGCCGTTAGACACGGCCGGGCTCCCGATAAGCTCCAGATCCGTGACGACGAGCTGTTTGAGCTGGTTCGAGACGGCGGGCGAGGTCGTCTGGAAATCGTCGGAGTTGATCAGGCGCGGGACTATTCCGTTGATGGCGATGTTGACGTCGTTGAGGTCCGTTGGATTTGCCGGTCCGTTCGGTCCCCAGGCCCAGCTCACCTTGGGAAAGCGCGGCGGGTTCGTAAACTGATCGTGAACGGCGAAGATCTTGTCGAAGCCCGGACTGTCACTGGAGTTGACGATCATCCGGTCTTCCGGCGTCAGCGCCATGCCGGAGATCGGAAATACCGTGTTCGGCGCCGTCGCCGGCACGGCGAAGGTCCGGAACTGCGAAGCGACGACCACCATCTCCTGCGCCTGCGGCCGGTTCGGCTGCGTCGCCGGAACCGACGGGATTATCGAATCGGACCAGTCCAGCGTGTAGTCGGCAAATATCTTGACATTTATGGCTACAGGGACAAGAAGGGTCACGACGAGATCGCGATTCGGGACCGTACCCTCGTAGGTCACGGTGAAGTCGGTAGGATAGTTGAGGCGAACCAATCCGTTGGGACCCGAGGCGTAGCAGACGGGACGCAGGTCCAGCCCATTAATCGGACCGTTCGGCAGGAACCAGGGAACCCGGCCACGAGCGCCGGTTGCTCGAAACCGGGTATTGCCGGCGATGCCCTGAGTGGCCGGGAACGGCAGCATCGGCTCCTGTTTGGTGCTGAACCAGAGCCCGACGACCTGTCCGCCGCCGATCGCCGTCAGGCCATTGTTGAACGGCAACGTCTGGACGTAGACCATCTTGTCGAGCGCGCCGGTCTCCTCGTCGCGGACGTAGCCCGCGCTGATCGGACCCGTGATCGGCGGAAGGCCAAGCACGGCGGGGAACTGGTCGGACGGCGCGACTCCGGACGTATTCGACACGCCTCCGTTGATCGCCAGGCCGTCGAAGACGCTTGTGCCGTTAAGCGGATGGATAGCCGCGATTCGCCAGGGGTTGTTGGGACTGTTGGATGGATCGTTAATGACCGAGAACATCACGCCTTCCGAGAATGCCGGCGATGGCGCGGGAACCGGGAACACGTGAAAATCGACCATCGATCCGCCGACATCCGTTCCTGTCCCGGCTGCCGTCCGCCACAGCAGCGGACTGGTCTTCAGCAGCCGGCCGGCAGGTCCGCGCGGGAAGGCGTTGAATCCCAGCGTGACGCCGTTGCTCGTCGTCACCGTCACGACATCGGCCGGATTGGAGACGTGGAGCGATGCGTTCCCTGAGACGACAGTCGGCGTCGAGACCCGCGTCGTCGCGCCGACGCCAAAGCTCTTCAGATCGACGTTCCAGACCTCGTCGAACGGCGTGCCGTTCACCAGGTCGACGATACCGTCGTCCGGATTCTCATCGCCGTCCAGGTCCT
>JBBQVV010000089.1:0-18666 GCA_038211235.1 Chthonomonadales bacterium
GGATCCGAGCCCTGGGTGAAGCCAAGCGGTGAACAGAACAGTTCCGCCAGGGACAACAGTCCAGCAATTGTCGTACGGCTCGCCAGTGACAATCTGCTCGCTTCAGCGCGGATAGCCGCCCAAGGGTACTTCAGGCCGTGCACCAAAATCATTATCCTCTGTTTTGTCGGTCGCGGCAGGTAAAAGGTTCATGAGCTGACCAAACGGGGATGAGCATTGTGGCTGCCCGCATCAGGGACGAGCCTGGCGAAGGGCGTCGTACTCGACCTTGATGGATAGGAATGCGCGCACCAGTTCGGTTCCTAGGTGCTTGAGTGCCGCCAGGTCGGGCCGTTTGCGGCGTACGATGTTCCATGCCTCACGTACCTTCGCGGCATGCGCGGGAAGTGATCTGCTCGCGCGTGAGGCCCGATTCCAGCATGCGACGTTCACGTCAGTGGCGTCGGACAGAGTCGGATCGTCGGCGCCGCGATCATGGACTCCCGCGGCACGCTCAATCGCAGCGACATATGAATCCACACGTGCAAGATACGTGGAGTGGGATTCACCGTGCTGGCGCGATGCGATTCGATCCATGTATGCCTCGATGCGCTCTCCGTCGTGGCGCAGTCCGGGCACTTCGATCAAGGCCCAATGTGCGCGCAGGAGCGACGCCGCCAGCTCGTTAATGCGAGCCTGCGACAGGGGAGTTCGGACCTGCGCGCCGGCAGGCACACCGACGCTGGCACCGAGGAGAATGGATACCGCCAGACGGATCCCGCCGTGATGGCGAATGACACAGGGGAGCATGGTTTCAGTATACCAGCTTAAGAGGATTGGCGGGAGCGTGTGGGAATCGAACCCACCGGGGACGGGAGTTGCCCGCCCCCCGCGCGATTTTGAAGACCGGGGAGACCACCAGGCCCCATGCGCTCCCAAGGGCGTAACGTCGCCGGACATCCACTTTCCGTGACAGAGAGATGTGAGACCGCCGGCTGCTACTCAATCACGCAGGAAGGCGCTCGTCCGCCGCCGTGCTCCCGCGAAATACTTCCTAATCGGCCTCGCCTCGCGAGTGCGCCTGCGCTCCCTGTAGCACTCCACAGTAGGTTTCACACGCGAGGATCATGACGAACACGGCGAAGTAGCCGCAGGCGACAACCAGATTGTGGAAAGCGATAACGTAGCACAGCGGACCAACGACAAATAGCGGCATGAACACGGTCAATAGACTCCCCCAGAGTAGTGGCCGCCGCTTGCGGCCGGGACCGACCAGTAAACCAACCGTATAGCCCCACGTGAACTGCACGCCAAGGATCGACCAGACAAACACGTGGATCATCCAGTCCGGAGCGTACCCACCTTCACGCGTTACATGAAACAAGAAGAGCCAGACGGCGCACACAAAACCATGCGCCCACAAGAGTAACCGGGCTCGTCGTCGCAGGCTGTTCTTCATCGCGATACCCTTGCCTCTCCAGAATCTCTCATAACGCAGCGGAAGCCTATGCTTCCACCGCGCACCACCGGCTCACATACCACGCGAGTCGTCGTGCGAAAATCGTGAACCGTGTCGTTGCCCCACGAGCCGCCTCGAAGGACGCGGTGGGTTCCGAAAAATGGGCCGGTCGGATTCTGCTCGGGCGAAAATGCGTAGTAGGTCTCTTCGTACCAGTCCGCGGTCCACTCCCAAATGTTGCCTGACATGTCCAGCGCCCCGTATGGACTTGCGCCGTCGCGAAAGCTTCCAACGAAATTCACGCAACTCCTGCGCAGGCCGACCGAGTTGCAGCACTTCAGCCGATCCCATTCATTGCCCCACGGAAACGTCCTGCCGTCCGTCCCGCGCGCGGCCTTCTCCCATTCCGATTCCGTCGGAAGGTTGGCGCCAGCCCATTGCGCGTAGGCCGCGGCATACTCCCAACTCACGTTGACGATAGGGTGCTCCTCCTGCCATCCCCACGGCGGCGCATGGCGAAGAGCCCTGCCGGTATCCGCGCAGAAGAGCCTGTATTGTCCGACCGTGACCGGCAGCTTGTAGATCCAGCAGCCGTCGACGACGACGCGGTGAACAGGCTTCTCACGACGCTCTCCATCGTCGCTGCCCATCATGAACTCTCCGCCCGGCAACCACACCAACTCCGCGCCGTCTTTCGGATTGGTCTTCGCCAGCCATTCCGGAACCTGGCTCATGGTGGCCAGGATCGATTCCAGTTTAGGCAATATGACGGTGCCCGTCTTTGCCGGCAGCTCGGGCTCATTGACAACGACGGGAGTCCCCACATCGAGGGACGCGGTGTTAAGCGCCTGCCTCATTTCGAGCGCCGAGCCGAATCGCCGGTGCGGATCCTTCTGGAGGGCGCGACGAATGACGTTCTTGATATCCGCGGGCACGGTCGCCGGAAGCGGATCCGGCTCCTGCTCCTTGAGGGCCAACATTAGTGGCCCCATACTCTGCTGAGGAAATGGCAGCCTCCCCGCCAGCATCACGTACAGCATCACTCCCGCGGCCCAAAGGTCGGACAGCTTCGAGAGCTGTCCGTCGATCGCCTCGGGGGGCATGTACGCCGGCGTTCCGGACAGATGCTTGGTATGGACGGTGGCCCGAAGTACCCGGGAAACTCCGAAGTCGGTTATGCGTGGAATATCGCCCTGGAGGAGTACATTGCTCGGCTTGAGATCGCAGTGGACCAGCCCTTTCGCGTGCAGGTGGTCAAGTCCCGCGAGTATGCCCGCCATCATGTTGACGGCGGCCGAGTTGGAGGGAGCCTGCCCTCCGTTCCGGTCCAACCAATCCTTCAGTGTTCCGCCGGAAGCGAACTCGCTAACGATGATGACCTGGCCATCGTACATGTCGGCTTCCAGTACCGGCAGCACGTTAGGATGTCCCGTTGCGGCGCGCCAGACCTGCGCCTCACGGCTAATGCTCTCGAGATTCGCTTCCTCATCGAAGGGGAGCTTGAGCGCTACCTCGGTTGTAAGAAGGGCTCCGCGCCGCTCCGCCAGCCACACCAGACCGGATGCGCCCTGCCCTAGCCTGCGAACCAGGGTATAAGGGCCGATCTGGTCGTTGGCGCGATACATAAATGCACAACCTCCCGAAGCGCTGCGCCGAATCTTTTCGGCAAACTGGACATAGCGTCCGAATGGCGGCAGCGCGAGAGAGCCTCCAGGGCGAGCGGTCTACAGTGGGTAGCAGACGGTGGCGCTCAAATCTTGTCCCAGCGGCCTGTCAATAGTGCGAAGTTTGAACATCATACAGGTTTTTTATTGGGTCTGTCAAGTCAGCGTAGTATGGCTTGACCGGGCTTCGGACATTGGATTCGACCTAGTAATCCGATCGAAGCAATCCGACTTGACACCCTCATTTGGACGTGAGGGAACGGCGGTCTTGTTCCGCGAAGCTATGTGGAGTATTTCACACGCGCCCTGCGAGGCAGGTGATCGCGATGGGGACGAACCTGAAAGCGCCGCATCGACTATCGATGCGGCTCTCTCGCCTGATGTGGCCGCCGTGCGCTCCGCCGGGCTGACTTGAACGAGGCGGTCGATGATTCCAGTCAGAATGTCAGCCGCAACAACCCTGCGGCATCTGCAGTGGCGCCGCTTCCGCTCGGGCTGATTGTGATCGCCTTTCCGGCTCCATTGGCCTGAATGTTGAAACCGTAATCGGCCTTCGGCGCTAACCCGGTTACGATCAGCGTGTGGACTCCTGCCGGCGCAGGGAACGTTGTCGCCGCAAATGCGGTCGTGGCGCTCACGGGGAAGTATACTGCACTGCTCCCGAATGTGGCGCCGTCAAACGGGACTCCGCTGCTGCTGGTGAGATGCGCGGCCGCCGTCATCAATGTGCCGATATCCGCGCCTTGCAGGACGTGAAGGAAGCGAGTATCGACAGGTTTTGAGGGATCCTCGACCGACAGGATGTATTGGGTCGGCTCGAGCTGCGCGATTGGATTCAAGTTTCCGGCAGCGTAGCCGGACGTGATTAACGGAGCGGCAGGCAGGAGCGTCTGCACGAAAAGCTGCTGCCCACTGTTGAGCGTCTCGGTCATCAAGCTGCCATTGATGGCAGGATTTGTGACCAGACTCAGGTGAAACCGCTTGAACAGTCCAGCGTGGACCGAAGTGGCGCGGTCGTAGACGACGATGTAGTCGTTGTTAAGCCAGAGGATCGATCGTGTCGCCTGCGTGATGTCGACGGCGCCATTGGCCGGCGTCCAGAAGTTCGGGCGGTTATAGAGTTTTGTTAGATCGCTTGTGGCGTATACGTATCCTGTGCCGGCGCTCATCACTGTCGCCGGATCACCAGCGCTCAATCCGAGCATCCACTGGCTTCCGTTTGCCCACTCACCGGCTTCGTACCACTGTAGGCTCGGCGTACCGTTCTGGCACCAGTTCTGCAGCGCAAGCGTGTTGTGATAGACCGTTGTCAGTCCCTGCACATTGTTGTCGTAGTTACTCATCTCCTTGGTCAGCCACTCTCCGTTTCGATAGAGCTCGAACTGTCCCGCGTCGCCGAGTTGATGATTGATTGATATCCAGCTCGCTCGGTAGTCGAACATCGTGTTGTTGGCGCTCCAATCGCTATGCGCGACGATTCGGCCGGCTGGAGCATCATAGAATGTCGTCGGGAAGATCGGACGTGGATCCGCGGCGGCAGCCGCCGACGGATCGAGGAGTAGGAAGTAGAGGATCGCGTTTGTCGTTCCCCAGCTCCAGGGCTGTGTGATGCGGTTAATCAGGCCGTTGGCACCGCCTTCGACTCCGTTTATCGAGAACCAGCGAGCCGCATCGGCGTGGATTGACTGTCCGTTCTGCTGCTCCAGCAGCGCCAAGAGCGCAAACGGCTGCATGCCATCCGGCGTGGCCCAGAGGCGCAGGAGGTCGCCGTAACTACCGTACTGATATACCGGACCAAGCCACGGCTGAGAGGCGAACACTTTTGCCGTCGGTGTAAGCGATGACAGGTAGCCGGTCACATATCGGTCCCAAACTGGAGCTCCGATGAGGCCGATCTGGGGACCGGAATAGCCAACATTGTTGAATCCGGCTGTCTGTAGTGCCAGGAGCTGCCCCAGGATGTAGCCGAACGAGTGTCCGTACAGCATGCCCTCCGGCGGCAGTCCACCGCTGGCGAGACCCAGTCCGGCGCCGCTTCCTGAGATGCCGTACGCTCCGGCAACCGCCGATGGATCGCCCATCATCGCGAACTCCTGGAACAGCCAGGCGCCGTTGGCATTCAGAATGTAGCTGCGCATGGTGTTGCCAAGTTTTGAGGGCGGCGCGAGGTTGTTGACCGGTGGATCGTCACCCGGATCTATGCAGAGCGCCATCAGCGTCAGCAGCCGGGCATGTCCCATGTAGTAGTTGTTGGATGCCATGCGATACGGCTTGTTCCCGGGAAGGAGCTGCAGGCTGTTTACGACGCCGACCGGCGCGGGATGATCGCCGCCGGTGGTAGAGGCGTTCAGGCAGTCGTTCGCCCAGACCATGAAGACGTTGCGAATGGTCAGCTTGTCGGCCGCGGTAAGGATCGGCTGTCCCATGGCGTCCGTTGCGTTGTAGATCCAGTCCACGATCAACGGCCACTGTTCTCCCGAGCCGTTGGCACGGTTATACACTGCGAACATGGGATCACGAAACGGCATGCCGGCGAGGTGACCAAGAGCGGCCTGGTTCATCGCCACCATTAACAGGTTGCGCGCATACCGGGCATACTGAGTTCTCGCGGACGGACTCGGGTCAATCAGCGAGTTGAGCGCAAAGATAATTCCGTACTGCTCCGTTACGTACCGACCGTAGCCCTGAACGTCGCCCGGGTCCGGATAGTTCGGGTTTGGCGCGCCATTTGGGAAGAACTGCTTGTTGTAGTCTGCAACCGCCTGAGCGAGCAGTGGCGCCATCCCGTTTTGATAGATCGGGTTGGCGGCGGTCGCCCAACCGCGGAGGCGCGGTAAGTCGTTCTGCGTGATCCACAATCGCGGATGAGATGCGACCGGATATGGAATCGTAACTGCGACAGCCGTGTAGTTGGCCGTTACGGACACGTTCGATGCGGGCATCGTGATCTGGGTCGTGGATGCGTTGGCGTCCTGAACAGACGCGCCTGACCAGTTAAGAAACTGCTGACCTGCGGAGGCAGGATTGGCGACGATCTGCACGACCGCGCCGGCAGCATACGTGCCGCTCCCGGACCCGTTTACGACACTCAGAGCGTACGTCCCTGGCGTCGAGTAAGTCGCCGTCACGGAGGCGTTCGCAGCCGGCATGCTGAGCGTGGTGGTCGCCATCGCCGAGTTCGTTACGGCGGCTCCGGCCCACTTCAGGAACGCCTGTCCCGCCGGCGGAGGATTTGCATGGATCGTCACAACCGTGCCGGCGGAATATGATCCGCTGCCGCTGCCGCTCACGACGGTCAGATTGTAGGTGGGCTTACCACCCGTCACGGGTATCGTGATGGAGTTACTATAGTCGGAGCCGGCATTTTTCATACAAAACGTCGCGGTGCTACCAGACCCCTGATAGCCGGTCGCCGTGATCGTAGTGGAAGTAACCGACGTTGTCGTCAGCTGAATTCTCGAATAGCCCGCGTAGCTGTCATATACCTGCGCACCCTGCTGGAATCCCGAGCCCTGAATGGTTACATTGAGCGTTCCGACTGAAACTGGATTTGGCGCAACCGAGGTAATCGCGGGTCCGGCCGACAGGATGTTGACGTAGGTCGTCACGGAGATTTTCGTGTTCGCCGTGCTAACGGCCACGATCTGAACGGGATTTTGGCTCGGAAGCGCGCCTGGTGCCGTGTAGAGTCCCGCCTGGCTGATCGTGCCCGCCGTCGAATTGCCTCCAACTACGCCCCCCGCGAACCAGGTAACGTTACTGTTCGCAAGTCCGGTCGCTTGAGTGGAGAACTGAACCGTTTTGCCGACTGCCACATAGGGATT
Source organism: Chthonomonadales bacterium (assembly GCA_038211235.1). Taxonomy (GTDB): domain Bacteria; phylum Armatimonadota; class Chthonomonadetes; order Chthonomonadales; family Chthonomonadaceae; genus DATGJU01. Next base: position 6,927 of record JBBQVV010000089.1, read on the forward strand.
CGTCGGAGTGATCTTCAGGCTCTGCCCCTGAGCCCTGGTTGCCGGCATCACTGTCAGGGCTAACAGCAGCAGTACGAACTTCAGATATCGGCGCATCTACAGGATCCTTTCCGGTTGCGGCTCGTCCGTCAAACACGTGGCGCCGGTGTATCGTCTGGGATAGCACTGGCGTTTGAGATGCGCAGGGAGAGAGAGCATCTCATGGGATGCAGCCCTCTCCGAGCCGCGAGCCGGACGCAAAACCGCTGCAATGGTAATGTTGTGATGCCATGGCGAGCGTGTCCGCCGCACTGTGTCAAGCACTAGATGGCCGCCTGGTCAATGAATTGGTTTTCTGCCGCGGTTCGCTGAATTGTCGAATTTCTAGTCGACTCGAGTCTCGACGACTATCCATCGGGGCAATCGCGGTATCTCTACCTGCAGAAGGAGTAGATGAGGATGGCGGTTCGGCCGGTGTACGAGGCGATCGAGGACAGGTATCTCGTAGCAGCATCGCTGGCCGGCCGGACAGAGGCGTACGACGAGCTGGTACGGCGATATCACGGCGCCATTGTCCTGCTTGCATGGAGAACGGTCGGCTCGCGAGAGACCGCGCACGATGTAGCGCAAGAGGTTTTTCTCACGGCGTTCCAGCAGCTTGCCCAGCTACGGGATCCAGGCCAGTTCGGGGCGTGGATCCGCGTCATCGCTCAGAACCGGTCAAGGCGCGTACAGAGCCGTGAGGATCGCAGCCGGCCCTTCGACACGGCGCAACTGAACGTACTTCTAGACTCGGTCGCCTGCGATTGCGCGGTCCATCCAGCCGAGGCGCTGCTGCACCAGGAGCGAGACTCCGCGATTCGCAATCTCGTTGGAGCGCTGACTCCGGGAGTTCAAATCGTACTGCAGCTGTACTATTCCGAACAGTGGAGCGTCGCCCGAATCGCTGAGTTCCTTTCGCTGACCACGACGACCGTCAAGTGGAGGCTGCATTCGGGCCGGAAGCGAATCGCACGCGACCTCGCCACACTACTGTCCGAGGATGCGGCGCACGGTGGGCAACTATCTAAGTAATCACTCACACGCACGCAGGCTACGATAGGAGACGATCATGGAGAAGAGTCAAAGAAGAGAGATTAAACGGATCCGCCATATGCTGGACGACATCGTCGGGCTTGCGGAAGACGAGGAGCTGCCGGGCGGCATACTGAATGCGGTTAAACGCTTCAACTCGATTGTGCGGCACCTTGAAAGCTCGGATGCCGTGCCGCATGGACTGTTTCAGGCGCTGGATGAAGCGGAGGGCGCGATCAGCTTCCATCAGGTAGGCATCGAAAGCCGGATGCTCGCAGGGTACCTGGAGGAGATTATCGAACAGGAACAGGAAGACGAGGAGAAATCCGGAAAGCCCGACTTCTCGCCTGTGATCGCGCTTGCCCCTTTCCTGGATCAGGCCGACCTACAAGCACTGGTGCATTCACATCTCAGTGGCCGAGGCTTCACCGAGCCGCCCGCGTCCGGCGCCACTGGCACCGGACAGCCCGATCTCCGAGCGCTGGTGGGACTCGCGCCCCACATCACCAAACGTGACCTCGCTGAGATGGTGGAAACCTGTCTACAGCGGGGATCACTTTCCGACCCGAACCTAATGGTTGCGCTCGCACCGCATATGGATCGACAGGACCTGGGCCGCCTGCTGCGACAGTATCTGCCAGGCTGGTTTGACAGCAAGCTCACGGAAGCAGTAAGGTCTGGCAGTGAGCCGCCTGGCGCCGAACTAACGCAATGGGAGGAGCCTGGAGCGCGGCAGGCGACTGTCGAGCGCTGATGGATGGCGCGGACGAGTTCGCTATCGGCAGGCATTAGTCGTGCCAACCTGTCTGACCAATCTGACGTGTCCGACAAGTCTGACCTGTCGGAACCAACCGCGCAAGCAACTCATCCGGCGCCGCTCGGTCGCCCGGCACCGGATGGACCTACTATTCGGCGCCCTGTGCCGCGCATCGAAATCCAAACGATATGCTCCTGCCGCCTGGATCGTGTCGGAAACGCATGCTGGTTCGGAAGATGTACGGTACGTTGTCACTCCACGATCCCCCGCGCAGCGCACGGCGATCGCCGGATTGAGGTCCCGCCGGATTGCGGGCCGGCGCAACTCGGAAGTAGGCTTCATCGTACCAGTCCGCGCACCATTCCCATACATTTCCGGCCATATCCAGCGCGCCGAACGGGCTGGCCCCGCCAGCGTTAGCTTCGCACGGAGCGGTCATCGTTCGCGCGGAGCCGACCGAGTGGACGCAGCGCGCTGCTTCCCAGGCACCTCCCCACGGATAGAGCCGACCGTCGGCTCCTCGTGCTGCTTTCTCCCATTGCGACTCGGAAGGGAGGGAGACAGCCGCCCATTCTGCGTAAGCGACGGCCTGGTTCCACGTCACGTTCACCACGGGGTGATCGGATCGCCATCCCCAACTCGGTGGGTTCGGCGCCGGCTGATCGGCTGCGGAGCAGTACGCCATGAACTGTGCGACCGTCACCGGAACCTTGTAGATCCAGAAGCCGTCAAGATAGACACGGCGGCGCGGATTGTCCTTCTGATCGTCATCGCCGACGAGGGACTCACCCGGCGGAACCCAAAGCAGAGTCGCCCCATCCTTCGGATTTACGCGAACGTTTGCAGGCTGCTTCAGAATATTTGCATCGTCGCGATCCGGTGGCGGTAACTTGACCGGCACAGAGATTACAGGTGCAACATCGGCTGCCTGAACCAAGCCTAACGCGATAGCCCATGTGTCTACGGCCCATCGCGCCGCTTCCTCTACGATCGCGTGATCGTCGGCCAGTCGGCGGGCGAGCCGCGCAAGCAGAGCGGCGCGCGGTGTGGACGCCGGCGCTGCCAGAAGGTCGACTCCAACTCTTGCCTTCGCCGCGGCAACCAGTACGTTCACTTCTCGCCTGTTCTGCCCACAATGATCGTGCAGGAAGGCTTCGCATCTCCTTGGATCGGCGCTCAAAGCCGTGCCGTGATCCACTACTAAGAGACAAAGTATCTCGCGCGTGTTGGAGGTCGTCACAGCGCGATCTCACCGACGACGGAACCGAAGTCGATGCGCATGCCCTGCGCAATGGCCACGGACCGGTTGGGCTCGATATTGCCCTGGGCGCCGTCCGGAGTGACTACGCGCCAGATTCGACCGGACATATTCCGGAGACCCAACTGGCCCGGCCGACCAGGGTTCTCCACCACGACGGCGGTCGGAGCATCAAGGTCGCGAGATCGGTCCCTCTCTGTGTGGCGACCGAAGAGCCGGACGTCGCGATTGAGCATGACAGTCTGACCGGGCACCATCAGGCGCGGCGGCAGAGTGATTCCTTGACCGCAGCACCAGCAGACCAGATCCGCGCCCGCGTCTCCGTGGCTCCTCTCGCAGTAAAAGCTCTCCTGACCGCAATGGCACACAACGATGAGGTCGCGCGCCCGAATGAGTGTTGACCGCCATTCACTCTCGCGCACACGCTTTTGTGGCTCGCGGAGCCCCTCCGTGAACGAACGCACGAAGAGCCGGCGGATCGATTGCGGGTAGAGGTGCCAGAACGCGATCGCATTCTCGTGCAGAACCGGGACCGGAGCGTTCGAGTCGTCGTCCGGGTCGAATATGAACAGAGGCTGCTCGCCGTACAGCCTGTTCATGGCGGGAAGGTCGAGACACTTGATGGCCGCTTCTCGCCTGCCCTCAAGCGGATGATGGACCATCAGGAGGTAGAAGAGAAGCACGGCAAGCGAATAGATATCCGTCAGGATCGACGGCGCGGCTTCTCCTCGTACGATCTCCGGCGCCATAAACCGCGGCGTTCCGAGCACGCCGCGGCGTAACAGCCCGTCTATCGCCACGTTATCGTTGTCGCAGATCAGAACCTCACCGGAATCCGGGTCGAAAAAGACGTTTCCGAATGAAACGTCCCGATAGCAGAGTCCACGCGCATGAAGTTCAAGAAAACTGGCGGACAGCTCGATGGCGGCGGTCATCAGCGCTCGGAATCCTGGCTCGGCCGTTCGCTTCATTAGATCGACGATACTCTTGTATCGAGAGTCGCGGAGCGGCATAATGTAGCCGAAGCCAAGAGCAGTCGGATTCACGGCGATCTCCAGCGGCCACAGAAAGCTCTGTGTTGGCGCCCCGAGTTCGACAAGCCTTCGCAGCGCATCGTGCTGTTCGCGCGTCGCCTGGTGTGCAAAGTACCACTTTAGCGCCACCTGGTTCCCCGCCCAGCGCGCGCTGTAGACCTCTCCCTGCCCCCCGCCGCCCAAATACGAGTCCACGACACACGGCAGACCGGAGGTCTCAGTTGTAACCACTTGAGATCTCTTTAACAGACTGCTCAATTGGGACGTTCTCCTCGCGGCGGCGACTCCGCAAACAGACAGGCTCCGTCGAGCACGCTGCCGCTTGGACTCCGCGAAGGATGGTCCTTTACAGCAGGCATAGCGCCCCCAGGGTGATGTCGTCTCCGCTCCCACATCGCGATACCTCTTCCAGCCATGCGGCAAGCTCGCGTTGCACCGTCGCCGCGCCATCCTCCCGCAACATTGCAAGGAGGTCCGAGCCAACGCGCAGGAAACCTGCGTCCTCCTCGTAGGAGTTGGCGTACCCATCGGTGGAGAGCAAGACTAGCGATGGCCGTTCGTCCGTGATGGAGTATGTGCGCACGCAGAAGTTAGTGACCGCGTCATTCTGGCAGAGCGACGTCGTCTCACCCGCGAAGAGTCTCGGATCCGCGTCGAACGGTCGCGCGGCGGCTCCACAGGGAGACACTGCCACGATATCGCCATCACCGATCTGCACCAACAGCAGGGCCGACTTTGTCGCCACGGCAACCAGCAGCGTCGCGCCATAAGCGAGCAGCGGATTAGCCTCCAAGCCCTCCCACGCGTCGGAACCGTATAGGCCGACAAACCTTCGGCGTTCCTTTTTTGTGAACGGATCCCGGGAGATATCCTCTATGATGCGCTCCTCCCATGCGCGTACGAGCATGGAGGGAAGCTGCTCCTTAGCAGCACGACGCAGTGAGGAGATGCGGTCAGGCAGTCGGTCAAGCAGCAGCCGAACCTCGAAGATCGCAACACTCGATGCGATTGCCGAGCCGCGATCACTACGGAAAGATTTGGCGCTGCCATGCCCATCTGAGACGGCCAGAATCAGAGGAGGCGTCGATCCCGTGAGAGGCATCCAGTCAATGGCATCCTGGTTGACCTCTCCGCGACGGCAGTGGATCGCCCCACGAACACTCTGCGCCAGAATGCTCCAATTCTTGGTTCGACTGCTCACTTGGGTCTCGGTAAGGTGTGAAGGGCCGCCAGGCTGATTGTGAAGGCTGGCTGCCGGCTTGCGGGGTGTTTCTGGCTGATGGATCACCGGGTGTTGCGCCTGGCTGTCATAAAATGCGGTATAGCGGAAGTGCCTCCGCGCCCAATGCCGATGTCGGCATGTGATGCGATCGGCTGTCTTCAAACGCCGCGCAACTGAAGGCTACCAGACGTCCGTAACGGATGCAAGCTGGAAGTCTTCGTCGTGCACCATTGGCAGCGGCACGTTTGTCGTAAGCTCCCCATTTTCGCGTGTCTGACTTGGCGGGGCGGACGCGGCCTGCAATACGGCTGTAGACACGAACTTAATATACCGCACAAGTGCCTCAGGGTTGTTGGCATGCAATGGCCGCACGTCGGGGTTTCCGATAAACTGCTGCAGGACGTCCAGATCCGCGTCCTCGCCAATCGCGATCGCGACTCGTACCGCCTTCTTTCCCCATGGCCGCTCCATGAGCGTCTGCAGACCGCGTGACATGTCATCCGTCGGCTGTCCGTCAGAAACCAGCACGAGCACAGGAGGAAGCGCGCGGTCTGTCATGGGAGGAATGCGAAGCTCATCGGCGACGACCTGCAGCGCGGCTCCCAGATCCGTAACACCGTGCGCTTCCAAATCTTGCCACTCGAACTCATGGACAGGCGTCGGCTCAGCGAGGTGCCAGGAGGCGCCATTCGCAAACCGCAGCGCTCGAACGAGCACGCGCGCATTTGGATTCTCGTCCGCTACCTGGCGCATATGCGGGATCGTCTCGCGGATTGCATTGTTCAGCGCCTGAATCTTGCCATCAATGGTCATGGAGCCGGAGGCATCCAGAATCCAGATGAAATGCAGTGGCCGCGTTGCTAGCTTACCACCAGGGCGGTGTCTCATTACGTCAAGTTCCTCCCTAGCGACTGCGCTGAACAATCACAGCCGCCCCAGCCGGTTGGCCGCAGTATCGAGCAGCCTACCTCAGCGCATCGAAGGCGCGACATGTATGATCCTGGCAAAGGCGGTGCGTTTACCCCCTCCGCCACACATATACCTCTTTTCACCAGGCAGTGCAACGCTAGCCCTACCCTGGTATATTTTCGTGTCTTCTAGCGTAAAAATGTAGGGCGATTCGCGACACATGTCGCCTATCCGCCGGCTGTCAGATGATGAACGTCGCTCGGTGGTCGGCGCCACAGGACGGTGGTAGGCCAATCAAGATGCGCGATTCAGGCTTGATTTGACTGCGCGGCGGAGACTTGCGGAGAAGCCGAACACGAAGACGGCCGCACAGCCTGCGTACAGGCCGATGCGAAAGGATGCGGGCTCATAGCGGTACGCAATGGTGTGGCGCCCAGGCGAAATCCGGGTGTAGCGCCCCACCGGCTCGCTCACGCTCACCCGGATTGCAGCGGGCCGTCCGTCGATGCTGAGCCTCCAGCCCGGCATGGCAGCGTCCATGAGCGAGAACTCAGCTCGAACCGGCGTTGTCAGTGCAAGCCCCACACGGGTCGGTCCGTCCTCCAGCCAGCCCATTGATGAGTTCGATGTCATTGGCTTCAGACGCGCACGCCCCTGCTGGGCCGGCAGCGTGTACACCATCATGCCTGGATCGCCGGCATCGACTGGAGTTACATGCGGCACCGCGTCAGCCGGGAATCCGGGCTTATCGTAAGGAATGGCAATGGCAAAGGCAGCTGCGGTATCCGAAACGCCGGGAGCATTGGCGTTCTGAAAGAAAACCATGTTGCCAACCTCGATTGGGCTAGCATCGAGGAGCCCCATCCGATTGGGTCGCGCGAATCGATTGGCGTACGCTTTGTATCTGCCGGAAAACAGCGAGTCGTAGCCCTGAACGTCGCGGAGCCCGTATACCGTTGCAGCATTGGGCGGCAGCACATCCGGCAGCGAGAACGGCTGGGCTGCAAAGAGGCTCCAGCGCTGATTGATCGGAAATATTCGATCGTGGCCCACGTGATCGCGCAGATAGGCGATTCCCGTGGTATCTGGATAGACCTGGTCGCGGCGAGCCGTCGGATTCGAACCGATGTGCGCCCAGAAGAGGTCCAGGACGACTAGCGCAATCGCCGCCGGCTGCGCAACGTTAAATGCAGATTGCGGTCGCATCGTCCTCCCCATTGCGCTTAACCGCTTCCAGCAGAGGAGCACAATCCCTGAGACCAGGAAGATTCCGAGCCGGATCCAATCGATCACAATGCGTCCGAAAACCTCACCCAATAGTGGCAGCTGCCTGTATCCGGGCGGAGGAGACGCGAGCGTGTCAGCCGTAAGGTTCAGCCCGACTACTAGAATCGCTGCCACGATGCCGAGAACCCACGCGAGCTCACGTCGTGTCACCGGACGATTGTCGAACTCGTCGAGACCATATGCGGCAAGCGCAGAGATCGCGAGAGACCACAAGACGAGACATCGGGCGGGAGATCCAGATTGGGCAAATCCCGGCAGTCCGTAATAGAGCAGGGCGTTTAGCGGCGTTCCAAGCGCCAACAAGAGGGCGACGAGAGCAAGCAGTGCAAAGTAGAGAACCGCTCGGCTGCTCGGCTTTTGTTTGAGCCCTCGGATGCAGACAAAGAGCGACAGCACTAGCGGTACTATTCCGACATACATGGCCGTTTCGGCGGGGTTATGCGTCACGCCTACGATCTGTCCGTCCGGCAGACGGAGCCGGTAGTAGGCCCAGTACGGGTTGGCGACGTCGGAATCGCCGCCGGAGATATCCGGCAGCAGCGTCTGCACGATTCCCGATGGCGGCAGGCTGTAGTCCACATAGGCTCGATACCCCGCGTCCGTGGGCTTTCCCACGCGGTGCGATACGCGGGACAGTTCAAAACTCGGAATCAGCTGCGGCATTGCCAGCAGGAGTCCTAACAGCAGTCCGAGGGCCCAGATCGGAATTTGGGACATGGATGACCGCCGGGTTACGAGCATACCGGAGGCGAGGGCCGCTGCAGCCATCAGGCCGTAGAGCGCAATCTGCAGGTGCCCGGCCAGCAGCATCATGCCGACAGGCGCACCGATGCAGCAGGCTCCCCAAAGCCCGGACAGAAGAATCGAGTATTCAGCCCTGTCCAGCGCGGGCCTCCCATTGCCTTTCCGCGACGTACGAACACCGTACCTGCAGATCTGCCTGAGAACGAGAGGAAACCAGCACGAGGTCGCGAGGAAGGTCGGCAGCTGCAACCACGCTGCCTGCCAGGCCGAGTAGGCGTAGACAACGCCGCCCAACAAGGACGCCAGTTCCGAGCAACGGAGGTGGCGGAGCAGCAGATAGGCGAACCAGCCGCATAGGGTGAGATGAAGGACGGCGCTCCAGCCGAACGCATATGCAGTGTCCGGAATCAGCGTAAATAGGAGATTTCCGGGGTAGAACACCGCGGACTGGCTGTTAGCGACGAACGGAGTGCCGCAGAACTGGTAGGGATTCCACAGGGGGAGAATGCCGGATCGCAGAGTTTCGGCCGCGAATTTCCGCCATGGATAGAACTGCCCGATTCCGTCCCAGCGGAGCGGATTCCAGGGTGGCAGCTGCGGGTACAGGTCCGTTGCCTTCCACGGGGCGACTTGACCGAGCAGCGCTGAGGGCAAAAACACTTCACCTGCTAATGTGGAACGCCAGAGAAAACCAAGGGCTAGCACAAAGAAAAAGAGAGGAGGAACCCAGACGGGAAACCGATGTGGCAAAAACGGGTTATCAATGCTCTGCAAGCTTCGTGGCGATGTAGGAACGGATGGTTGTTTGCCCGGCGAGGGGACCTGTTCGCTCACACTGGTTCCGTTAGGAATCGCAGGCTTTCCAGGGCGCGCTTGTTCTCTGGCTCACGTGCGAGCACCTCTTTGAACTCCACTGCGGCCTCGTCATACATTCCAAGCATCGAATAAGTAAGTGCAAGGTCTGTACGTACGTCGATCCGCGCCGGAGCGAGCACCACCGCGCGCTGGAGGTGTTCGAGCGACTCATCGAAATCCCCGATGAAACCGTGAACGAGTCCCAGTTGGTGGTGGCCATCGCTTGAGTTCGGATCCTCTTCAAGCAGCTGCTTCAGCTCGGTTGCGGCTTCCTCATAGCGCCCATCGAGTTTGAACGTTACGCCACGCTCCAGGTATCTATTGCTTTGGCTGACCATACGCCTATTCTCCCGGATACAGAGACACTGTAGGAAGCCAACCTCACTTCCGTACGGCGATAGCGGCCGGACGGTTACGTTACATTCCGGCAAGTATATCACGTTCGTAATGGAAAATCAAGCTCCAAACCGCTGCTTAGCGGTCAATACTTAATATATTCTAACGATTCGTGAGCGGGCGGCCTCAACCTCGCGCCGGTGGCGATCTCGTCCCGGCGCCTACCCTTCCTGCGCCTTAGCCTCAGCCTCACGACGCAGGTCCTCGGCCAGCACTCGGAATGGACTGTTCTGATACCGGTCGAGAAATAGGTCTACCATTATCCTTGCTTCGCGAGCACGGCCAAGACTTCGGAGGCAGATGGATGCGCACTTGAGGGCGGCAGTTTCAGCTTCCTGGGTTTCCGGAGCCCGCATCGACACGATACGGAACGCCTCGGCAGCGAGCTCATACTGCAGGTTCGCCTCCAGTGCACTCCCGATCCCAAACAGCTGCTCGGGAGTCAGACGCATTAAGATTGCCGATAGGGAAGGCGCTGTCGTGCTCTGAGCGCGTCCGCGATCATCGTCGCGTGGGAGGCCGATCGCATGCAACTCAGTGAATATCCGAGCCGCGTCACGTCTGTCGGCAAGTTTGAGAAAGAGGGTGATCGAATCGACGTAGTGTCTAACCGCGGCCTCGCGGTCTCCGAGCATCATCCATGCGCGCGCCAGTTCTTCGGTCAAGAATGGGCTATCCGGGTCCCGGGCGAGAAGCTGCCGCAGCCTCTTGATCGCAGCTCCAGGTACACTTCGGTCCATTGCGTTCGAAGCGTCCGATCGCAAATAGGCCGTGGATCCAACGTCGCTCAGGTTAAGCAGCTGAGCGCAGGCCAGCCCGAATACAAAGCCTCCTACGTGAGCCCAGTGGGCGACCCCGTCCGCGGCGTTCGCGCGGACGAGCGCGACCATTCCGAGGCCAATCTCCACGAACAGAAATAGCGCGACCACCGACACGACATGGGGACGAAACGGCAGGCCGACAAACGCCAGTCGCGCTCTGTAGTAACGCACGGCGAACAGGCCCATCAAGCCGGCACAGGCTGCCGAGGCGCCGACTACCGGTGTCACGTCGGCGGGAGGCGGCAGCAGTGTGATCGTAACGAGCCACTGCAGAAGGCCGCCGACCGCGCCGCACGCAAGATACAGGAGAATGTAACGGCTGCGCCCCACGGCGTCTTCCACGCCGGCGCCGAATACGTAGACGTAGAACAGATTCACGATGAGATGCGAGGCTCCCGCGTGAAAGAATATGTAGGTGAAGAGAGTAAGCGGATGAAGGTGAAGAGGAACCAGCCCGACCGCGGATAGCATCTCGGCGGCTCGCCCCGGACCGGAGAGCCGGTCCGCCAACATCAGCCACGTCGAGAGCAGCGTTGTGAGAACGAGCAGTGTCCACGTTACGAGGGGTGGGCGAGCGGGTCGATGATCGCTGGCATATGGAAGCACAGCTCTCTATACCCCGACTTTCACTTCCGTTTCGGCCCTAGCCCTATCCAGGATCGATTGAATCAGTGCGTCCGGCGCGATCCCTTCGGCCTGCCCCTCGAAGTTCATGATGAGTCGGTGGCGGAGTGCCGGCATGGCGACCTGAACAATATCCTCGATCGCAACATTATACCGACCGGCCAATAGTGCGCGAATCTTTGCGGTCGAAACGACGGCCTGCGCTCCGCGCGGGCTGGAGCCATACCGGACAAACTGCTTGATCTGTGGCGGCGCGTACTGCGAATCTGGATGCGTGCCGAGTACGACCTTGATCGCAAACTCACGTACATTCGGCGCCAGGGGCACCTCGCGCGTTAGCGAACGCATATTCAGGATCGTTTCCCCCGTCAGGACAGGTTCGATCGGCGCCAGCGGCGCTCCAGTTGTACGGTCGACAATTGAGGAGAGGTCCGCAAACGTCGGCGAAGTGACCAGCAGCTTGAACAAGAATCGATCGAGCTGCGCCTCCGGCAAAGGGTAGGTACCCTCCATTTCGATCGGGTTTTGGGTCGCAAGGACGAAGAACGGCTCATTCAGGCGATGCAGCGTGCCGGCAACCGTAACGGAGTGCTCCTGCATGGCCTCCAGCATAGCTGACTGCGTTTTCGGTGTCGCCCGATTGATCTCGTCCGCCAGAACGATATTCGCAAATACCGGCCCGGCCTGGAAGCGGAACTCCCGTTGACCGCCAGGCGCTTCGACCAGGATATTCGTGCCCGTGATATCTGCTGGCATCAGGTCGGGCGTAAACTGGATGCG
>JBBQVV010000090.1:0-18489 GCA_038211235.1 Chthonomonadales bacterium
GTACGCTCTAATCTCGCTCGATTCCACGATGCGATCGAACGTTACGGTCGGACCCCCGATCGATCTACTGATCTATCCGACCGGCACGTTCTCATGTGACCGGTATCGCCGCTTCGCCGATAAGGATCCGGAGCTGCTGGAGATCCACGCTCGCTGGGAGCAGGCGCTGCGAAGCGCCGTTCAAGACCTGCCTCCCATTTCGGTGCCGTGACCCAATGGCTGTCCACGAGACCAAGTGTGCAGTTACCGCCTTTGCCCTCACCCTACCCTCTCCCTCCTTCGCCCGCAAGCGGGCAGGGAGAGGGCGATTGAGCGCCAGCCAGTACACGAATAGTCCTGTGAAGTTGCACTACGCCATCGCCTGAAGGATGGCACGGCGAACGAGGGTCTTCGTCAGAGGAACCTTATAGGCGTTGTGTGCTAGCGGCATGGCGCCGGCTAGGGCCGCGTTGGCGACGGCGCGTAGCGCGGCATCGTCGGAGCGCTTGCCTTTAAGCATGGATTCCGCCCCTGCTGCGCGCCACGGAATGGGCGCCACGCCTCCCAGCACAATCCGAGAGTCGACGACGGACCCTCCCGCAACCTCTAGCGCGACGGCGCACGCCGCCATCGCCCAGTCCATCGAGCTCTTCTCTCGGAATTTGAGGTAGACGCTCCGAGCGGCGAGGGGCGAGTTAGGGATCTGTATCTGCGTAACGATCTCATTCGGCTGCAAGACATTCTCATGGCGGACCCTCACGTTCGGCAGCGTGAAGAATCGGGAGATTGGAATGGTTCTCGCTCCCCTCGGTCCGTGAATGGTCAGCGTCGCTCCGAGTGCGACAAGCGCTGTTGCCGTGTCAGAGGGATGGACGATGAACGACGGGCCGCCGCCGAGGATCGCATTGTACTTGTTCTCTCCACCGATCGCGTAACAGCGGTCTCCGCCCTTTTTCAGACAGACGATCTGCTCGTTACGATAGTACCAACAACGCGGCCGTTGGCACAGGTTGCCTCCGATGGTCCCCGCATGCCGGATCTGGGGAGAGCCGACGCTCCCGGCCGCCATCGCGAGGGCTGGAAACCGGCTGCGAACGACCGCGCTGTCCGAGATGTCAGAGACCTTCACGAGGGCGCCGATGTGCAGGCCGGTCGTCGCGTCGTAGGCAATCTTGTCGAGGCCGGGCAGGTGCTTCAAGTTGACGACCGATTCCGGCTCGACGAGTCGATCCTTCATCTCCGAAAGAAGGTCCTGCCCGCCCGCCATCAGTCGTATGCGGCGGTTATCGATATCCTTAGCGTCCAGCATGCCGATCGCCTGCTGCAGGCTGTTGGGATTATGTAGCTCAAATGAGTTCATGCTCATGGACCGCTCCTGTAGGGTTGCGTGTGGGCAGCCGACTATGCCTTGCCCGCCAGCGCCGTCAGCACCTTGTCGGGCGTTATCGGCAGGGATGTGATCCGGGCGCCGCAGGCGTTGAAGACCGCGTTGGCGATGGCGCTTGCGCCCGGAATGGCCGCCGGTTCCGCCATGCCGATGACGACCTCGCGAGTATCTCCGTCGTCGATCAGCGCGATCATCTCCGGTATCTCCATCGTGCCCGGCAGTTTATATTCGTCCATGGTGGGATTAAGCATATTGCCGGTAACCGTATCCACCCAGTGCTCTTCGAGGAGAGCGTAACCCAGCCCCTGGATCATGCCGCCGTTGATCTGGCTCTGGACGGCCCTGCGATTTAATGGCAAGCCGCAGTCCTGGACGCCAACCATCTTGAGCACGCGCACATGTCCTGTCTCGATGTCCACCTCTACCTCGGCTAACTGGACGCCGTGGACGCCGTTCCCTGCCAGCTCCGCGCTCCACTCCCCACGCGCCGAGATGCCGGACGCGCCCAGCGTCGCGCAGGCCTGCTTCCAGGTCAGCGCCTTGTTCGGGTCCTTCGTGACGAAGATCTTACCCTGGCGCACCGTCAGCTCATCCGGCTTCGCGCCCAGCATGGCCGCTACGCTTCCCAGCAACTGTGTCTTTGCATTGATCGCGGCAACCTTGACCGCGGGCGCTAGGGACGCCGTGGTCGTGCTGCCTCCGCTGGCGTTCGCATGCCCGTACTTGCTGCTTCCAATGCGCGTCTCGATCGCGCTGACAGGCAGTCCGAACTCCTCCGCCACAATGCCGGCGGTGTACGTGCGACACCCCGTTCCGAGATCCTGGGTGCCGACCTGTACCGCGGTGGATCCGTCGGGCTTGATGAAGACGTCGACCTGACACTCTGGTCCACCGCCGCCGCCCCATGTTGCGCATCCGCACCCCATGCCGCTCTTCAGCGATTTGAAAGGACCGTACACCTCGCCGCCACCGGGGTTCCGCGGGCGACGCTCCCAGCCCAGCGCCTTTGCGCCGGTGTCCAGTTGCCTATGGTAGAACGGGTCGCCCGTATTCTTCTTTCTGAACTCGATGGGATCCATGCCGATCTTCGCGGCCAAATCGTCCATCAGTGATTCCATCGCGAACGAAGCCTGCGGATGGCCGGGGCCACGCATGGCGCGGGAGCTGTCCTGGTTGGTGTGGAGCGAGTTCGACTCCCTGTAGACCGAGGGAACGTGATAGATATATGGCAGACCTGCCAGTCCGCCCTCGCCAAGGCCACCGAGATCGTACTGCTCCGCGATCATCGCGACGAGCTTGCCATCCTTTGAGACGCCGGCCTTCACCTTTTGCCACGCCCCGTTCCGGTTGCCCGCGGCAAGGAACTCCTGCGGCCGAGTCAGCATCAGGCGGACAGGGGCATTCGCCTTCTTGCAGAGCTGGCAGGCGATCTCTCCGGGCATGTCCAGTCCAAACTTGCTGCCGAATCCGCCGCCCATATACTCGACGATTGCCGTGACTTTCTCGGCTTTGAGGCCGAGAGAGTTTGCGGCGTCAGGCGGTATTGTGAAGGTACCCTGCGTGGAGGCGTACACGGTAGCGCTGTCCCCGCCCGGAAAGTCCACCATGACTCCGTGGGTCTCGAGGCATACGTGGTGCTGCATGCCGATCAGGAACTCGTGCTCCACCGTCGCGTCGGCGCCGGCCAGGGCCGCCTCCGTCTTCGCTTTGTCGCCCTCTGTACCCTGTTTGCGAATGTTCGTCGGCTCATTCTGATAGACCGCGGGAGCGCCGCTCTTGATCGCCTGCGCGTAAGTCACGGCGTGCGGCCGCTTCTTGTAGATGACCTTGATCGCTCGAACGGCGTCTTCCGCGATCTCAGGTGAGATCGCCGCTACCGCCGCGACGGGGTCCCCCTCATACTTCACTTCCTTGTTGCCTAGCGACACGACGGCCTTGACACCCTCCATCTTATCCGCGGCCGACGTATCGATAGAGACAACCTCCGCGCTTGCGTGTGGCGACATCAAGGCAAGGCCATACAGCATCCCCGGCACGCGCACATCGTAGGTGTACTTTGCCGCGCCTGTAACCTTTGCAGGCCCATCTACACGTTCGATGTTATGGTTGAGGATTGTGTGGGCTTCACGCGGACCCCACGAAGGACCGCCCGTATCGTCCACTTCGATCTCGACGAGAGTGTCGACACCGTTTACGACCTTTGGAACCTTGATCTTTTTCTTCTTTGGAGCATTCTGGGCCATGGCTACGCTCCTCCTCGCATCTTGGCTGCAGCCGCGAGCGCGGCCTCAAATATATGGGGATAGGTTCCGCATCGGCATACATTGCCGGCGCAGGCGTTCTTGACCTGATCGAGCGTCGGGTTGGCATTCTTGCTCAGAAGGCCCTCGACAGAGAGGACAAAGCCCGGCGTGCAAAACCCGCACATCATCGCGTCCTTCTCCACAAACGCCTGTTGCACGGCCGACAGCTTTCCGTCACGCGCAAGGCCCTCCACGGTCGTGATCTTCTTGCCTATCACGTCGACGGCAAGCAGCATACACGCGTACATTGTCTTGCCGTCCACCAGTACGGTGCAGCAGCCGCAAGCGCCCTGATCGCAGACAAGCTTCGGGCCGGTGATCGGCGGGTCGGCATGGTTGCGCAGGGCGTTTAACAGCGTGGTGCGCGGTTCGACCTGCATCGTCGTCTGCTGCCCATTCACGGTCAGTGTTACGGGCAGCATGCCCGGCTTCAGAGTCTCGCCGGCCGGTGGATTCTGTAGCGGGCTGGGCTCCGCGTTCGCGGCATCTGGGCCGAGCATCTCGGCGGCAAGCCCGGTGCCCGCGCCGACCACTCCCACGCCCTTGAGGAATTGGCGCCGGCTTAACCCGGCGCGCGTCTCGTGGTCGTCCTTATTGTCCGGCATGGATAACTCCTCACGGTCAAATTCGAGTTGGAACTTTGGTCGCCCGTTGGCCATCACATAGTGCGCCGCAACGCTCTCCAGCGTGTCAGGGCCGCCTCGTAATCGGCCGGCGTATCAATGTCCAGGATCGTTGCGGGATCGTCTACCGCAACTTCGCTGATACGAGCAGAGTGGCGCTCCATTAGCGTCCTTAACGTTTCGCTCTCGCCGAGCGACAGGATCTCACGGCTGATGCGGCAAGATATCAGTACCGGATGGCCTCGCTTGCCATTGCACCGTGGCGTGACAATCAGTGGTCCATCGGCGAGTGCCTTCGCGTGCATCGCCCGCAGTGTATCCGGCCGCACCATCGGCTGATCGCCGAGAACTAGGAAGAAAGCAGTGGTACTCTCCGTCAGGGCAGCTACGCCGGCCTTGACCGACGAGAGCATACCGCCGTTGGCGAAGCATGCGTTATGGATGCACACTACCCCGCTATATTCCGCGGTAACGTCCCGAATCTCCTGCTCTGCGTATCCTGTTACCACGGCAATGTGGGAAATCACCCCGCTCGACTGCAGGCTCTCGATCACTCGGCCAAGCATGGGCCTGTCGCCAAATGGCAAGAGCATCTTCAGGCGACCCATGCGGCGTGACATCCCCGCGGCCAGGACGACGGCGGCCGTCACGGGATCATCGTCAATCCGATTCATGATCCGCGATACTCTCGCCGGCGCTCTCCGCGTCGGCGAGCGATGTCGGGGATGACGGGTCATACGTCGATGGGGCATCAGCGGGCGGCCCGGATCCCGCGGCGCGGTGGCGTGCGCGCACATCGATGATTTCCGCCAGGATACTGATCGCGATCTCCTCAGGCGTCTCAGCGCCGATCTCCATGCCGATCGGCGCGTGTACGCGTCCTATCAGCGCCTCGGATATGCCGTCCGCGCGCAGGCGGTCGAATACGACCTCTCGCTTTCTGCAGCTGCCGATCATTCCAATATAGGCCGCGGGCGAACTGAGAACGCGCCGGAGGGCTGCTTCATCCGTCAGGAATCCCTTGCTCACGAGCGCAACATAGGTCTTGTCATCCGGGTCCGGCAGACCCTCATAGCTGGCGGGCAGATGCATGACGCTCTCAATGGCGTCGAATTGGAATAGTTCCGGAAGCGCGAACTCTGCCCGATCGTCGGCAATCACGATCGAAAAGTCCAGCTGGGACGCTATCCTTGCCAGGGCTCGCCCGCAGTGGCCCCCGCCCACGATCAGCAGCCTATCAGTCGGCAACACTACCTCCAGGAAGATGTCGGCCTTGCCGCCGCAGACCGCGCCGAACGCCTGGGGCCCGGTTCCCTTGGGGTTGAATGAATAGCTCTTTGTTAGGCTCCTGCCGCCAGCGAGTGCCTGGAGCGAATCCTTCACCACCAGCGCTTCGAAGAGGCCGCCGCCGACGCTGCCTCGTATCGCACCGTCGGCGTGTACGAGCATCTTCGCGCCGGTGCGCCTTGGAACGGAGCCGGTGCAGCGCACCACAGTCGCGGCAACGATTGGATGGCGCCGATGCTGTGCCTCGGCGATCTGCTGCCACAAATTGTCGTGATCGTCAGTGCTCATCGAAATTCACTACTTCGCGCGCAGAGATGCCAGGAGAACTCTCAATCCGGTCTGCGCCATCGTCGTGTCGGCAGCTCCTACGACGCCAAGTAGATAGTCGCCCTCCACAGCTGCGGCTGTGCCCTTCTCGTGCTTTGCAAGTGCGGCGAAACCGTTTGGTATCCTGGCAGGCGCGATCTCCGCCTTACGAGATATCAGAAACTGGCGATAGGCCGCCAGCGCCTGCCGGGACTTGCCGTCGCGATATCGCACGACGAACAGCGTCGAGACGCCCTTACCCATTAGATACTCCGCCGCAACAGCCTTAGCCCCGGCGGATGCGCCAAAGACATCGCGCGGCGAAAACACCAGAAGAGAATCAAACGCAGCCTTGCCCTTGACGTATCGCTCGGAGTTCGGCTCACGGTGTGCACTCGGCAAGCGCTTCAGCAGCTCCGGAGGCGCGCCCTTCGACGTGACTCTTCGGGATATCGACTTGGCGAACTGTAGAAGCGTTGCCTCCGGCGCTTTGCCGGACTCGGGCTGTACAATGATCGTATATCGATCCTTCCAGAATGTAAGTACCCCCACCGCCGTGTAGATGTGCGCGGGATGATCGAGAAGAACGATCTGGTCCGCGGCTCCGGGATTATGCTCCAGGAAACTGCGCGCGCTGTAGTAGCCAAAGGCATCTTCCGGGGAGCCCATATCGAAGACCGCGACTTCGAGTGACGTGGTTCCCTGGCGATACCTCGCGGAGGCAAGCTGCTGAAAACCATAGCTCATAGGGATCTCGCCGGCGCCATCCATATAGTCAAACAGGCGGTTCCCCGCAAAGGTTTTCGGCGGCTCGATCCGCGCCCAGCCCCGTATTTCGTTCGAGGCCGGCAAAAGAGAGGCCGGGCTAAGCGGGACGCGCATGGCTCCCGACACGCCTCCAGTGGCGCCGCTCGCCGCAATCACGAACGCGATGGCTGCACCACGCAGCGCGCCTTCAGCGGACGAACGCGGCCTGTATCGCAATCTGCTTGCAGAGTGCCGGTTCATCGAGCGATCCGTCAAACCGCGACTCTCTGAACGTCGATCCGACTCAGATCGGCCACTCCCGCCTTATACTCGGACTCGGCACGCTCCAGGTGATACAGCGGATCGATGCGACCGGAGGCGCGCGCGACCTTTAGATAGATCTCGAACGCGACACGATCCGCTGCGATCGGGTCGACCGATAGAACAAGCGACTTGGTATAGATCCAGCCCTCCGGAAACGCCGTGAAACCTCGAGAAGTTCCTCCGACGCGGATCATGTCCACGATATGAAGCTTGCGCTGCTCCTTGAAATCGTTGGCTGGAACCCAGCCGCAAGCGCCCATGCCGCCGCCCGATACGCCGTCCCAGTGCGTCTCGTTGCGAGGAGTATCGCCGTGGTAGTTCCACGGGCCAAGTTTCGAGAAGCAGGCGTAGAGCTTGGTCGTCCCACTGATTCCGGCGATGTCGTGGTGTTTGATCGTCGGCGTCACGACGAGCGCCTCCATTGGCAGATTCGCAATCCCGAACAGCTTGTTCGTGATCATCTCTGGAAGGCGGCCCTGCATCGCCTCCGTGACTCGCTCGTGCCATGCCCTTGACATACGGTTTGTGCCGACTGTCATGCCGGCAACGCCGAGTCTCGCCAGAGCCCGATAGACCGCGATGTTGACCTCCGGCACATTCTCCAGTTGTCCGCCGGCTGTCGGCAGGCACACCCTGTCGGTTCGTCGCACAAATGTCGCCCAAGCCTGCAGCGGGTCTCGTTTGCCCGCAAGCGTGGTGATCCCCTTCTCAACCATCTGTTCGATGAGCGCGAGCGTGGACGGCTTGTCGGGCGAGACGGCGGCCGACGTCGTTACGACCACGACCTTGGTCTTACTGCCGGCCGCGTGTGCGACGGCTGGGAGGGCCATTAGTCCGGACGCCGCTGCGCCCTGAACGAGCTCCCGGCGGGTGATTTCCAAACCAACTGATCTACTGTTCAACGTGGTCTCCGTATCTCTTGCAGCTACATCTCAACCAGAGCCAGCGAGCGCACCTCGCCGAACTCGTGCGAGCACTTACTCCAGGCGGTCCCGCCATCGGAACTCCTATAGAGGTATCCGTTGATCGAGGCGCAGAAGATGAGATTGGCGTGAATTGGGTTCGTCGCGAACGTCCAGATCGTGCTATTCGGCGGCACGGGCAGGGCGCACTGCCGCCACGTCTCACCGGAGTCCCTTGAGACCTGAACGGCTCCCGCCGAGCCCGGCGGGCCGTTCCCATTGCCTACGAACAGGGTCCGCGGATCCTCCGCGCCGGCAGCCAAACCGCGACAGTAGGCAAACGGAAACGAGTTCCTAACCTGAAGTGGCCGCCATGTCGAACCGTTATCGACTGAGATGTTCAGATCGTTGTTAGTCGCCGCGACGATGCGCGCCCCCGTGGCGCTAGTGCCAGGGATCAGGGCAAGATCGTGAATATCGGCCGAGCTGAGCCCCTCCGCAAGCCTTACCCAGCGCTCCCCGTTGTCATCGCTGCGCCATACGCCATCGATCTCGACGCCTGCCCAGATCGTTGAAGACAGAATGGGGTCCGCCTTCAGGCAGGTAACGCGGGAGTAGACGATCGGCGCGCACTCCGGCGAAAGGGCGGCGTTCAGTTTATCCCATGTCGCGCCGCCGTCCTCGGATCGATACAGTGCGGAAGGGCATGCGCCGACGAACAGAAGATCGGGGTTCCTCGGGTGGACCAGCAACGACCAGATCGCGATGCCCGACGGCCAGCCGTCTCCGGGATCGAAGGGACCGGGAATTCGCGACCAGTGTTCGCCACGGTCGAGCGTGCGATAGAGCCCGCCGTCGGTGCCTGCGTATAGGACGGCCGGATCACTTGGATGCCGGGTGAGCGCCCGAACCTCGGCCTCCATGAACATGCCGGCCGACCGTCGCTGAAACGTCTCGCCGCCGTCGTCGCTTCGCCAGACGCCCTGTCCGACCGTGCCCGCGAACACGAGGTAGTTGGAAGCCATTGATGTTGCCCTGTTGAACGGTTTGTTGCTATATGCTTCTACACACGACGGAGGATTACCTGCTCACGCGTACGTTGTGATCCGGCCGTCTCTGTGTTAGAATGGGACGTTTCCTAACAGTTTGTTCCGGCCAGCGAGGAGAAAAGATGCGCATATCGTGGGGCATTGTCGGTTGTGGAGAGGTAAGCGAGGTCAAAAGCGGTCCCGGGTTCCAGCTGGCCGAAAATAGCCGGCTGGTCGCCGTAATGCCGTTCAAATTTCCCAGTCTTCGACCCGTAGTCCTGGTACTCGATTGAATTCTCGTGTATTGTGCGTCACGAGAGTGAGATCGTTCGAAAGTGCAATGGAAGCAATCTGGAGGTCATGTGGTCCGATCGGCGCTCCGGCAAGCTCAATGACACGGCGAATGTTACCGTAGACCTCAGCAGATCCGCGGTCAAATGGAAGCTGAGGAAATGGCGCTAGAAAAGCCCGTAGGATCGGTTCATTCGCGCCGAACTGTCCGCCACGGTGTGCGCCGTACCACAGTTCTGCGGCGACAATGTCGCAGATTGCAATCTCGTTAGGAGCCGTCGCCCTGAACCTTCCCATAATACCGGCGTGCTTCTTGCGAAGATAGGTGATGCACACGTTTGTGTCCGGCAGGAAGATCATTCCTGCCAGTCTCTCGCTTCGAAGTAACCTGGGTTGCCGCGCTCGAGCTCGCCATTCCATCGACCGGCCGTTGTATCAAAGAAGCCTTCAGGCCATCCAGCCGCGTTTTCGTGTTCAAGGGCACCACGCGGTGCAACAGGATTGATCATCAGACAGCCCTCGACTTCGCTGTCAGGGTATCCTGTTGGAAGGTCGATATGCAATACGCCGTCGAGTCCCGTTCTGGCCTTTACCTGGATGCTCACCATGGTATCTCACTCCCGCGTTAATCGGACCCAGTGCATGGGAAGTTTCTACCTCCGACGGTACACCTATGTGTCCATTATAGCATTAGCGACACCAGGAGGAACGAGAGTCAATGGAAAGCACTCATGTCACCATTCCTGTCGGCGCCATAAGCTACCGCGCATGAACGATGTAGCGCGGCAGGAAGGATCGCCCGTTGACCGGAACGACCACGCGCATGCGGGATGCGACGTGATACCCACGCCTTGATAAGTCAACAGTAGCGCAAACCGTCTTGCCAGCGAGGAGAAAAGATGCGCATATCGTGGGGCATTGTCGGTTGTGGAGATGTAAGCGAGGTCAAAAGCGGTCCCGGGTTCCAGCTGGCCGAAAATAGCCGGCTGGTCGCCGTGATGCGGCGCGACGGCGCGAAGGCGAAGGACTATGCAGAGCGGCATGGTGTGCCCTTCTGGTCGGATCGAGCCGACGATATCATAAACCACCCGGACGTCAACGCCGTCTACATTGCGACACCGCCGGGCTCTCACCTCCACTACGCCCTGCAGACATGTGCGGCCGGAAAGCCCGCCTATGTTGAAAAGCCGATGGCGCGCAATACCGTGGAATGTGAGCAGATGGCGGCAGCGTTCATGGAGGCCGGCCTGCCGCTCTTCGTGGCCTACTACCGGAGAGCGCTGCCGCGGTTTCTAAAGGCGAAGGAGCTGATCGAAGGCGGCCGCATCGGGACTGTGTCTGGAGTCTGCTATCGGTTCTACGGAAACACACATCGTAAATTAGTCGCAGGCAGCTTGCCGTGGCGCTGGATCGCGTCGGAGGCGGGAGGCGGACAGTTTCTCGATCTGGGCTGTCACACGCTCGACATTCTGGACTTTATGCTCGGGCCGCTCGATGACGTACATGGAGATGCGACAAATGTGGCGTCGCCTTGCGACGTAGAGGACAACGTGGCCGTTCAGTTCCGGCTCCAATCCGGTGGACTCGGTACGGCGACCTGGAACTTTGCATGCGATCGTCACATCGATCTGATCGAGATTCTCGGCACGGACGGCGAAATCGCGCTCTCAACCTTCGGCAACGAGCCGGTTCGTCTGACTCGTGGCACCGACCAGGAGATGTTCGATCTTCCCAATCCGAAACATATCCAGCTGCCGCTTATACAAACCATTGTCCGCCATTTAAACGGAGGCGGTCACTGCCCGAGTACGGCCGCCAGCGCTACTCGCACCGCGCGGGTGATGGACGCAGCCCTGACACGCTACTACGGCGGCCGCGACGAAGCGTTCTGGACGCGGCCCGATACGTGGCCCGGACGCAGAGTCGGATTAACGGGTCCAGGAGCGGTTCCCTAACCCCTATTCCCCAAATCCCACTACCTATTGCCGCCACAGCCAGCGGAGGGACTCGCCGAGAATCGAGCGGCCGTGCGCCGGATTGTGATCGCCGTGGCCAAAAACGAACTTATAGTCGTACTTCTTAAACTCGAGCGCCTTAGCCATCTCTTGATTGGCGAGAGGCCAGTTTCCGTACGGATTGTCCAGATCGTGATCTCCATCCTGCAGGAACACGCGAATGGCCTTCGGGTCGGTTCGACGAATCATCGGCGGATAGTTGTGCCCACCCTCCAGTCCGGTCTTGCCGGCCGCAAGGTTGGTGAAGCTTCCGATCCACGAGAGCACCTTGCTGAACTGGTCTGGTCGCTGCCACGCCACAGTGAACGCACAGATTCCGCCGCTGCTAAGTCCCGCGACGGCACGGCTCGCCGCGTCGTGCCGTAGCTTCGTTGTCTTCTCGACCTCGGGCAGTATTTCTTCCAGTAGAAATCGAGAGTACTCATCCGACAGGGTGTCATACTCGAAGCTGCGCTGATTATTGCCGCGCTTTACGCCTCCAGGCAATAGAGTTCCGGGCTGGATGAAGATGCCGACGGTCACCGGCATGGCCTTCTCGGCGATCAGGTTATCAAACACGTTGGGCACATAGTCCTTGTAGCCGCCGCCGTCCTGAAATACCATGGCGCAGGCCGGGCTATCCGCGGAGTACTGCGCGGGAACGTAGACCCACCAGTCGCGTTCCGTATCGGCGAACAGCTGGCTTTTCCATTTTGGCATTTGGGACAGCTTACCGTGCGGAACATCAGGCTTAATGACGCTGTCCGGGTCCACCGGGTAGGGCCCACCCACCTGCGCTAAGACAGCCGCCGGCGCCAGAAGTGCCATCATTGCGAGGGTCTGCAATACAAAATGCGAAAATGGCATCGGTATTCCCTTCCGGACTGAATGCGTGAAATCTGAGTAAGTCCATACGGAGGCGTCCTACCATACGGTCGTTCGTAGGGACGCATGGACGGATCCAGCTCGCCCGCATGGGTAGGGCCGTAGGGCTGTGGATACACTTCGATCCTGATTTTGTTTTGATCGGCGATATCCGCGGATAAGTTCCTCCGTGCGACGGCTCTGTTCAACGCCCTCGCTTGCTTTCCCTGCCCGCACAGACCCTCCCGCCCAACTCTTTTTCGACCGACCTAACCTACAGAGCATGTCTCCGCGTCACAATCGTTGAAGGAGATGTCCATGGTGACGGAACGGGCGGCCACCCTTCAGCCGGATGTCGCGGCTGAACCACTGACAGACCGCGAAGAGGCCCTGCAGATTGCGCGCGCTCAGTCCGGGGACGAAGCCGCGATCGACTGGCTGCTGGCGCGTTATCGGCAGCGGGTCATTCGACTCGCCACACATATCCTGCGGCGCTCCGGCGACGCCGAAGACGCCGCACAGGATGCGTTCGTTCGCGCTTTCCGGAACCTCCATACGTTTCGCGGGCAGGGTCGCTTCTACACCTGGCTCTATCAGATAGTGGTGCGCGTCTGCCTGGACATGAGACGCCTCGCGCGATGGGATGCAGAGGTGCCGATCGAGTCACTGCCCGAATTATCGTCCCATTCCGACGCGAGCCTTGGGGCCGTGGACAGCCGGCTGCTTGTAGAGGCGCTTCTGGACCGCATTTCGCCGCCCATGAGGGCAGCGCTCGTTTTGCGAGAGCTGGAGGGCCTGGAATACGAGGATATAGCCCGTGTTATGCAGATCCCCGTGGGACGCGTTCGCTGGCGGCTCCATGTCGCACGAGCTGAATTCCAGCGGCTTGTCGCCGCAGTCATGAAGGAGACGGATGGTGTCTAGAATCACGGACGAAGAGGTCGGGACGATGCTCCAACATGGCTTGCGCCAGGTATCCGTTCCGGAGGCGAGTATCGACTTCGACTCCCGCGTACGGGCTCGCCTGCGCCGCACGGATCCAATCTGGTGGCGTTTCTGGAATTCTATTGGACCGGTTCTGGCGCCTGCGGTCTGCTCACTTGCGGCAACGCTTGCGCTCCTGGTCTGGTCATCGACGACGAAATCCGCCACTTCGCTGGCGGCGATGCCGCGGCCTACGAGAACGGTCGCGCTCATGCCGGGGCAGCGACGGATGCGCTCGGTCGACCAGGAACTGGAGCGCCTCGACCATGATACGCCGACGCTAAGTGGATTCGATTCCACGAACCGTGCGGACAGCACGGAGCGGACGCAGCAGAATCCATTGCATGACCATGGTACTTCGGAGCGCAGATCCGCGGGTACGCAAAGCGCCGCTGCTTGAAGAGCATTCCATTTTGAGCGTGCGCAAGAGTAAAAATGAGTGCCGGCATTGGCGCAGACCGCCGTCGAAATCCAAGATAGGAGTCGAGCACAATGGAGCGACCGAGAAAGTTTCGAGCGCATCTGGTTGGGGTTGCCGCGGGCGTATTCGCGGCGCTTCTGATCTGGCCATCCACACACTGGCTTGTATGCGGCCAGTTGGCCTCTCTTGTTCCGGGTAGGCCGTCCGCGGCCGTCTGGTCGGCGGGAGCAGTTGGACGGAAAGCGCCAGGGTACGACTGGGCGACGCGAGCGATGCATCGCGCAGCCGCCAGAATGCCGGACGACTTCGCGGTACAGCTGGCGAACGCCGTCACGCCGAGCGCGAACGGGGCGCTGGAGTCCGAGGAAAAGGTGGCGCGGTTACGCGACCTCGCGAGGCGGTTCGCTGACCGCCCATCCATCTATGCCAACACGTTGCGTTTTGCGGCGTTGTCACTCGTTAAGATACGCCGGGACGAGGAGTACCTGGTCGTATCGGGCTCACATCCCCGAAATCGACCCCAGGGGGCATCCACGGAAGATCAGCTCGAAGCCTTCGATCGCGATGCGGCGGAGGGCGAGCGGTTGGATCCGGATAACGGCTATTTCCCGTGTCTACGGGCCATCGGCCTGTTTGCCGGCCACCGTGACGCGCAGGCGCTGCAGGCGCTGCATCGCGCCGCGCAAAGGCCTCTCTGGGTCGAATACTATGACGACGAGCTGGAGGGCGAGAACCGACTACAGGCCGCCGCCTTTGCCGATAGCGGCGCTCTTCCCCGCGTCGGCATTGCAGCGGCCATCCTGTTTCCGCATTATGCCCAACTGCGCGCGGTAGCGAGGTTGGCAGTGGCGTCCGCCATGCGGGCCGAAAAGTCTGGCCGTATCGCGGAAGGTGTCGCTATCCGAGACGACGTTCTCCGCTGTGGTGGCCTGATCCGCGCGGAATCGCGGGCGCTGATTGGCAGCCTTGTCGGTTCGGCGATGGAGGAGTGCGCGCTCCAGCGTCCAGGAGGCGCCGCGATAGTGACGCCGGACGCCGCTCGGCCCAGCGGCCTGTCGGTACGAGAGCGTCTGGTCGCACAATACGACGCTTTCCTGAAGCGGACCGGACAGCTTGAAAAGAGTACGCGTGTGCACGCCGAAGTCGCCGCCATAACAGAAGTGCGCGCGATCTGCTCGGTCGATAGGGATCGCGATCTACTCGGGGCCACGGTGTGGCAGCTCGGTCTCAGCTGGTGGCTGAACCTGCTGACGCTCTGCGCAATCATCTGGACTCTATTCCTTGGAGGAGCAGCCGCGGCTGCATATCGCGTAAGGCGATTGCGGGAAGGCTTCGGATTGCCCGGCTGGATGGGACGCGGCGCGGCGCTGGGCTGCTTCGCGGCGCTGCTCTCATGCGTTGTTTTGGTTCCCTCCGCGACACCATCGACGCCCCTCTGGTGTGGCGCCATTGTCGGATTCGCTCTCGCCGCTACCTTGCTTCCTGCGAAGAGAGGCTTCGAGCGGCTTCGAACGCTGGCGGCTTATCTAATCTCACTCGTCGTGTGTGGAGGCGTACTCTTACTCTATTCGCTGCACGTTGCCACCACGACCGGTCCTTTGCAGAGCATCGTACTGACTCTCTCGGGAAGGCTCGATCAAGCTCAGCAGGCGATCGATCCTCGCTTCGCACTCTTGTTGTCCGGTTCGAGCGTGACCGACCTGGGTATACACCTCGCCGGGATTGTCATCGCCGGAGCGGTACCGTCGTTACTGGCTCTGGCGTTCATTATCGCCGGCATCGTAAACGGCGTGCCGATCTCCGTCGCAATAGTTCGCGGCTACCGAGGGTGCGCGGCGCCGGTTGCCGCCGCACTGGTTCTCGCCTATGCCGCTTTGCTTCCGGTCACTCTGCGGCTGGAGCGGGTCAGTGACGATTGCATCGGGCAGACTGTGCGGCATGAGGGTCGCTATATTGCGGGGCTGGCCGGAAGGGAGTGGCCAGGCCGTATCCCGTAACCCTCCTGGCGCCGGACAAGCGACATTGGACGAGCGTGGTATCGGATTTTCCAAGTATTGGGTATCCTGATGCCTGGACGAGGTGACCGAGCGACTACATGTACCCACCTCGACTAAGGAGTCCACATGGTGTCGCGCTTCTGCTTCGCCGGCCGGTCGAACCGATCTGTATGGGTTGATCTCCTGGGCAGGGCATTAGTCTGCCTGCTGCTTGCCGCGGGTTTCACGACGACCGTGTACCCCCAGTCCACCGGCCAATCACAGCCTCCTCTCCATCGAACTCGCGCGCGGGCCGTCGCGGACACGACGCAGTATCCCTGGTCGAGCGTTTGCAAGATAATCGCCACGTTTCCAGATGAGACAGCCGTGGAGGGCGCCGGCACCATGATCGGTCCTCATCACTGCATTACCGCCCTGCACCTCCTCTACGACGCAAAGACCAAAACAGCCGCCAAACGGGTCCGCATCATTCCCGGTTACGATGACAACCGCCTGCTGACGACCGGCCTCAGCTCACATCCATTCGGCACGACGCACATGAACCAGTTCCTCTTCTGGGAGCCGCATGATATTGCGATCATAGTCACGAGCTCCAATATCGGCGATCTGAGTTCGTGGATGAGTCTGGCATCGCGCTCAGACCACGAACTTTTGGCGCAGACCTTTCTCACCGCGGGATACACAAGCAAGGCGAGCGGAAGTGAGCGCCAGAGCAATCTCGCCGGAACCGTGACCAGGGTGGAGGGCGACCGCATTACACTCAACGCGGACAACGTGAGCGGCATGGAAGGCGGTCCCATCTTTCTGCGTCAGGCCCAAGGTCGCGCGGGCGAGCAGGACGTATGGTCTATCGTCGGCGTTCAGACCGGACCCAACCGTGGAACGCGGATACCGGCCGAGATGCGAAAGATCCTCGAACGATTTCTGAAGGACGACTTCTCTGGAGTGAACGCCAAAATACCGCTCCCGGTCAAGTAGGCCAAAGCGTCCAATCAGAGACCCGTGCTGCAAAGCAGTCTGCATCCGAACGAGTCCCCGATTAAGCGGGCACGGCGATCTGTCCCACAGGGCAGTTGGCGCGCCAGTCGATTCTGAGAAAAGGCACAGCATGCTCTTCTTCCCGCCGGACTGTACGGAAATCATTCGCCGCGCGCTAGCCGAAGATGTGGGTTCGGGCGATGTCACAACCCAGTTGACGGTCGAATCGAACCTGCGCTCGCGGGCAAGCTTTATCGCAAAGGCTGTGGGGATCGTCGCCGGAATCCACGTCGCCTCGCAGACCCTGCTGCAGCTTGACCCGGGCATGGAGTTTGTCGTTCACGTGGACGATGGCGACAGCATCCAGCCGGGCGATACCATTCTCACGGCGTCCGGCAGTGCGCAGGCGATCCTGACTGGAGAACGAGTCGCGCTCAACTTTCTCCAGCGACTCTCGGGCATCGCGACGATGACCTCCCGGTATGTCGCGCTAACCGCCGGCAGCAAGGCGAGAATCGTCGATACTCGTAAGACGACGCCGGGGCTGCGCGCGTTGGAGAAGTACGCGGTCCGTGTCGGCGGGGGCCGGAACCACCGGTTCGGACTATACGATGCGATCATGATCAAGGATAATCATATCCTGGCCGCGGGCGGTATCGCGGCGGCCGTCGAGCGTGCTCTCGCGCTGGCCTCGCACACGCTCAGCATCACGGTCGAGTGTGATACCCTCGATCAGGTGCGCGAGGCGCTCGAGGCAGGAGTCGACATCGTCCTGCTAGACAATATGTCGGTGGAGGATCTCGCCGAAGCGGTCGAGATGGTGGACGGCCAGGCCATGATCGAGGCAAGCGGTGGCATTAGCGAGGAGACGGCAGCGTCGATCGCACAGACCGGCGTTGACATCATCTCGGTAGGCGCACTGACCCACTCGGCTCCCGCCCTCGATATCGGGCTTGATCTTCATGTTCCCTAAGGCTTGCGCCCGCACAACGCTCAAAAGAGTCATGCCCTCCTGCCGACGTTTGCCGTCGAAGCGTCTCGTCCGACGATGCGGCGCCGGCGGGCTGGCGTCGTGAGTGAGTTGCAAACAGCAATCGAAGTGCTGGATACCACGCCATCCACGATGGACGCCGCGCGAACTGCTGTCCTGGAACGGCACGTGACGTTTGATTCGGAAGGGGCGCCGTCGTGCTGGGGAATTGTCGCGAACGAACAGACGTCCGGGCGCGGACAAAGGGGACGCACGTGGTATTCAAGACGCGGCGAGAGCCTCTGCTCCACCTTTTTTATCCGGCACGGATTTGCGCTTCCTGAAGAAGCCGGCCAGGTCTCGCTTATGGCGGGCGTGATCGTGGCGGAGCTGCTGCGGAGTGAACGGTCGCTCCAAAACGTGGGCCTCAAGTGGCCGAACGATGTGCTGGTCGGGGGCAAGAAAGTCGGCGGAATTCTCATCGAGATGCTGCAGGCGCCTGATGGACTATGGATCGCCCTTGTGGGCGTTGGCATCAATGTACTCACGGTCGATTTTCCAGTCGAACTCAGGCGATACGCGACCTCCCTCGCGATGGAGTCCTCGGATCCCGCGTCGCTCCCGACGCCGTTGAAACTCGCGTTGGCGCTCGGCGCCGCCTTGAACACTGGTGCGGGAATCAAGACTCCGCAGTCAATCTCACACTGGATCCGTCGGTGGCGGGAGCTTGACGCGACCTCCGGCCGCCGATACGAGACGGAGTGGGACGGCGCCTTGATCATGGGCGCCGCGGTCGGAATCGACGACGAGGGCGCCCTTCAGCTGCGGATCGAGAATGGGGCGGTCATCGCGGTAACGTCGGCATCCTCTCTAAGAGTGATCGAACGGTAACGCATCTCGGAGCCGACGCTGACAAACCGGATGTTTGTTGGTACAATATCGTTCCATGCGTCTTCTCACCCTGCTCAAGAGCAAAATCCACCGTGCAACCATTACGGATGCAGACGTCAACTATGTCGGGAGCATCACCATAGACCGGGACCTGATCGCGCGGTCCGGGCTCGTTTCGGGTGAACTAGTGCATGTCTGGAACGTCGATAACGG